>NZ_CP162130.1:3335000-3695851 GCF_040833975.1 Leptospira sp. WS92.C1 | reverse complement strand
TGATCAGCTTTGGTTGGATGTCATACGATTTTCGGTATATTCTGATTTTATTATCCATTTACAACGGGCTCTCGTTGACGTTTATCATTCCCGGCCGATTGACTCTTCTCGGAAATCTTGTGGAGGCCAAAGATGCGGGAAAGGCAACGATGATGTTGAATATTCTCATCATCATGGGATTTGGTTTGGCTCCGATGGTCGTGGGTTTGATCAAACAGAATTACGACTGGAACGTTTTGTTTTTTTCCATTGCCTCTATTTATTTCTTTGGCTATTTGTTTTTAACTTTTGTAAAAATTCCCGAGAGCGTCATTCCGGAAAAAGAAACGATTTGGATCGGATTAAAACGGGGTGTTGCGTTTTTAAAATCGGAAACACTGTCCATTGAACTTCTCGTTTTGACCGCTTTCGCGGTATTTATGGTAGGCCCTTTACAAGTAGTATTGCCTCAATTTGCAAAAAACATACTCTTCTTAGATGAAAAAGGAAGAGGCTTGTATATGGGAATGCTCGGGATTGGGCTATTGATCGGAGGAATCGGAGCAAGAGTTTTACATCATAAGTTTCACATTGGAAGGATGATGTTGGTAGCAACGTTTCTTTCGGGAGTTACCGTATTGGGAATCTCCAATATAACGATTCCTGCTGTTTCTTCTTTACTACTGCTTACGGTGGGAATTCTCGGGGGTTTATTGACAGCTCTGATTCCGTCGACCTTACAGATCATTACTCCGGACGGAGTCAGGGGAAAAGTCATGAGTTTTTACAGTCTTATCTTTCAGACAACTCCGGCACTTTCCGGTCTTCTAACGGGAAAGCTGGCCGATGCTTACGGTCAACCTTGGTCTCTTGGATTTTCGGGAGGTTTTATTATCGTATTTTCGGTCCTTTTTGCTTTTGCGTTTTCTAAGTTACGCGCTCTAAAATAAGAGCGCTTCACTTTAGTTTTCGATCAACGAAGAATGATATCCTTCCGGAGTTTCGTATCCCATGATATCAAGAATCGTGGCCGCTACGTTTGCAAGTCCCGGGTTTTCTATTTTAGAATTCAGCCTGAGTTTGTTTTCCGGATCTAAAACGCTGAATGGAACCGCATTGAGAGTGTGACTCGTTTTGGGAACGGGATTTCCTTTGGAATCCTTTTCTACGTTTCCTTTTTTATCCAGTTGATACATCTCATCCGCGTTTCCGTGATCCGCGGTGATCATCAAAACTATATTCTGTTTTTCGCAAGCGTTCCAAAGACGCTCGATACAACCGTCCATGAATTCCATCGCTTTTACGGTAGCGGGATAATTTCCAGTATGTCCAACCATATCTCCGTTTGCATAATTTACCCTGTAAAAATCTTGTTTGTTTTCCGTGAGGGCTTTTTCAAGGGCTTCCGTAATCAGTAGCGCTTTCATTTCCGGACTTTGATCAAATGGAATCACATCGGATAAAATTTCGCGGTATTCTTCGCTTTTTTGATCAAAGTAACCGCTTTTATTCCCGTTCCAAAAATAGGTAACGTGCCCGTATTTTTGTGTTTCGGATAACGCATATTGGGATATGCCCGAATTTGCCATATATTCCCCTAGGGTTCGGTCGATCTCGGGTGGTGCGACTAAAAAACGTTCGGGCAGTTTTAAATCTCCGTCATATTGCATAATTCCTGCATAGATGATGTCCGGCAGTGCACCTCGATCGAATTTATCAAATTTTTTTTCGGTGAAAGCCAGAGAGATTTCGATTGCCCTATCTCCTCTAAAATTCGTAAATACGACAGAGTCTCCGTCCGTGATTTTGCCTATTGGATTTCCATCTTCGGAAATGACAAAGGAAGGAAGATACTGATCGATCACTTTCGGATTTTCGGAACGAAAGGTTTCGATAGCTTCCTTGGCGGATGAGAATTTTCTGCCTTCTCCTTTTACGTGAACCGCCCAACCTCTTTCGACCATCGACCAATCCGCCTCGTATCGATCCATCGTGATCGTCATTCTTCCTCCACCAGAAGCGATTTTGATATCTGTCCCGTCATTTCGGAGGGAACTCAACCATTCTTCAAAAGGATTCAAATATTCTAATGCGGATTTTTCCGAAACATCTCTTCCATCTAAAAGGATATGAAGTCTGATCTTTGAAACCTTTTCGAAAACCGCCTGAGAGATTAAGGCTTTTGTATGATTGATATGTGCGTGAACGTTTCCATCCGAAAAAAGACCTAACAAATGTAAGGTGGAATTTTTTTTATTTACGTTTGCGATTATTTCTTTCCAGGCCTGCCTTTGAAAAATGTCTCCGCTCGCGATCGAATTCGAAACCAATTTAGCTCCTTGGTCAAATATTCTACCCGATCCCAGCACATTATGACCCACTTCCGAATTTCCCATATCTTCGTCCGAGGGCATTCCCACTGCTTTACCATGCGCTTGGATGAGTAAGGTCGGGGATTGATTCCAAACCTTGTTTAAAAAAGGAAGTTTTGCTCCGGCGATCGCATTTCCCGATTCGGGACCACGAGAGGAATATCCGACTCCGTCTAGTATAACGAGTAGTGTCTTTCTATATCGAAAGGTGTATTTTTTAGAAAGCTTCATATTAGATTCATGGAACCAGTCGACTATACAAGAAGTCAAGAGATTCAAATATGAAAAAAACTTTGAAATTTGCTTTCCTTTCGTTAATGGGACAGGAAAATGCAGTTTGTGCAAAATAAAAAGCCCTTCGAAAATTCGTAAAAGATAGCCGTAGAGTCCGACCTGGAGAGACGATGTCGAAGCCCCTTGTAAATCAAACATTTGTTTCCGGAAACACAACGTCTCAAAGTTTCTTAAAAGTTAAAAAAATTAACGAAGTAGTCAGCTATTACTTAAACGACCGACTTACTCACTCAGTATATAAAGCGATTGTATCTCAAACCAGTCATAAGAACGCAAAGTCTCAAAATTTATTTCAAGTGGAATCGACGGTTCCGGAAGCTCCTGAGCTAACGGTTGCCGAGGTTATTTTTCATGTGAAAAGATTGTTGGAGGACGGAGTTGTTCTTCAGTTCGCTTATTTTTATATAAATCCTGCGACATCCGAATTGAAATTCAAACCTTGTTACGTAGGTTATTCCGAAGTAGAGCTGGGTGATCTTACCCGTCTTTATCTTTCATTGATCGATCTTTCGATCAATTCTATTCTATCTTATCTTGAAAAAATTCCTCCTATGAGTAAAGAAATCTTATGGGAAGACTTGGAATCCGATTTTAACGGAGAAAATCCAGAAAAATTGAAACTCTTTTTTAATCCGGAATCTTATTTCAAACATCCGAATATTAAAATTCCATTAAGTATAGATTATGCAAAGGATCTGCTCCTTGAAGTCACGGACGGATTGATCAAAAAGGGTAGAATTCGCGAAATTCCGGAATACGGATATCTGATTGTAAAAGTAAAGGAACTTCGGGATTTATTTGAATTTGTAGATGAATATCATCAAAAACGGATATTTCCAAAATATAAGTGGGCGATTTCGGACGAATTTATCACAATTGCTCACGAAGAGAGAATGCGTCGCGAAGATTCTTCTCAACCCCCAACGACTTTGTTTGGTAAAAAAAGAGCGGAAGCGATCGAAAAAGCTTTCAAATCGGATCCCGAACGAAAGCAGAAAAAAAATCTGATAGGCGTCGAACTCATTCGAAACCTAAGCGAGGAAATTGATGTCGCTTTGCAGCATTCTCATCACGAGGATATTCGCAACCGTTTTCATGAGATGACGGACCATCTGGCAAAACGCGGCGTAAGATGGGATAAATCGGTTTTGTTTATTCCGGATGAAGAATTTAGAACCCTCCCCACGGATCTGAAAAAATTGTTAACCGAGGATCTGCATTTAGCATATTCAACTTGGGAGACAAAAGGAATTACGATTCATTCTTTTTTGAGAAAGGATTCCGAGGTAATTAAATCCATTATCAAAAGTTTATCCGGTATTACGGTTGTAATAGAAGCCTGGAAAATTTTGTGCATTCGCAATCTAATTGAACAAAACGAAGACTCCATTCGAGTCGTATTCGGCGATTCAGAGTTTGTAAAAAATTATGGAAAGGTTCTCAGAAAAGGATATGTAGAGTATTTTCCGTGGTATTTTCCGATTTTGGATTTTTTTGGAATCGCAAAATTGTTTCAGGATTTGTTTTTTCAAACCGCAAAGGAAAAAATTAGAAACGAACAATCGATTTTACGATCTAAAAATCAGGATGCTGCGATGAAATTGGAGCAGCGGAAAATTTCCGAGCGTCTGAAAGAAGAGGAACAGATTCGAAATTTAGAACAGAGATCAAAACTTTCTGATATTCTAAATCATTCTTATTTTGAGAAAAAAACGCCGCCGGTTTTGAAAGACGTTCTTTATGAAATTCAGGGTTATTCTCCCGAACTGATTCAACAGATCATAGACCGCGAGAAATTTATACTCATTGCCGATTCTACGGGGGATAAAACGGATTCGATCGTTTTGTATCCCGAGGATGATTCTTTTCGTTCTCGCGTTAGGGAAATCTATAAGGTTTTCTCGGAAAGAAAAAAAATATTAGAAAACAAATTGAGGGTCAAGGAAGAAGAATTTCAATTTGAAAAGATGTCTAAAGTAATCAAGTATATCGATTCCTGGTTTGCCTCTAAACCGGAACCGCAAAATACATCTTCCGGAAAAAAATCTGTACATTCTACCTCTATCAACGAGGATCCTTATGAAAACTTTCGTAAGGAGATCAGTAAGGTAAAGGTCAAAGAAAAAGATAAGATGATCGTTTAAAGCAAAGGCTTGAACTATAAGTTGAGTTTCTATTTTTGGGAATCAACGATATGGAAATCTGACACAATCACGTTTTATACCCGCAATCGATTGGCCGATCTAAATTGGGATTCGTCATGCCTCTGATAACATTCAAGTTCCGGAAAGGGCTTTGGCTATTTCGGATCTGCGGAGACGGACGTTTTTTTGCGTTCGACAATAGACATTGAGATTCGGTTTAAAATTTTATCGTATACATCGCAGACGGTGTAATTTCTGTAAGTCCGGTTACGGGACTTCTTACCATAGAAGCGCTCAATCTCCATCCTTCCGGATTCGGATCCGATAATAATGACTGCATTTTCTCGAAATCTCTGGCAAATAAAAACGTGTGAATCAATTGCAAGCCGTATACGGCGCCGAAAAACCACTGCGCTTGATTGTATTGATTTGTCGCTTCCGCATAGCTGTTAAAGTATGGATTTGTCGCGGTGGCGGTGACCAGAATTCGTGTTACTAATGCAGCCCCTCTCACAGCCTCATCCGTGGTTATCGGATTGAGATTCGGATCTAAAAATGCAGCCGACGTAATAGCTATAGAATTGGTTTTGTAATTTGTGGCTTCTTCGTCGGCCTTTTCTTTGGAATGGTATAGATAAATCGTCGCACCAGCAAACAACGCCAAGCTGATCACGGCCCACTTTTTTTGTCCCAGTTTCCACTGACCCCAACCGGGAAGTATCGCTGACCTCGCGGTTAAGGTCCATTTATTATCTTTCCAAGCGGGAGAGAGTTCTTCTGTTTTGATCTCTGATTTTTTTTGATTCGTTACCTTTTTCGGATCTTTGAGATTGATTTCGGAAATTTCGGTTTTGGGAATCGTTTGTACTTTTCCGTTTACTTCGATTTGAACCTCGGTTCTGGATTGATTTACAATTTTTCCTTGAATGGTTTTTCCATTTTTTAAGATTACGGTACTCGCGGCAATGGGAAGAGAGATTGCGAAAAAAAGAAATACTCCAAAGAATCGTGCCATTTTCGATATTCGCGACATATAATTTTAATTCCGGTTCTTAATCATCAATTTTTGTTTGTTATCTTTTCTACAAGAAAATATCTTTTTGCTTGAAAAAACAAGTAGTAATCAGCGATCCTATCTTACTGTGGCACACACCTCCGAGTTGGAAAAACTCTACAACCACAATAAAGATGATTTATTTCATTATATAAAAAAATCGTTTTATGACGAAAATTCTGCGCAGGATATTCTGCACGATTCTTTTCTAAACTTTTTTCGGTATTATGAAAGTAAAGAAATTCCTGATCCGACTTCTTGCAGAATGATTTTATTCCGAATCGCCAGGAATTTAATTATTAACCACGCAAAGTCCTATTATCAAAGAAATGTTTCTTTGGTTGGGGAGGATACGGGGAATAGTTTTGCTTCTAAGTCCCCAAGTCCGGAATCTTCGATCATGGAAAAAATGGATCAATCTGATGTCAAAGATACAATGGATTCGCTTTTAGATGCAATTTCTGTTGAATATAAAGAAGCACTTCTGTTAAGATATCAGCAGGATCTGAAATTGGATGAAATCTCAAAAATCCTGGGAATGAGTATTTCCGGAGTTTCGCGATTGATTGAAAGAGCTGAAAAAGCTTTGGCACAAGAAGGGAAAAAAAGAGGCTTTCAGCCCGGAAATTATATATAAAGACTTATTTCCTACCGTCTTATAGTATGAAATATAGGTAACTCGGACTTAAAGAGAATAAAAAAAAACAAAAATATAGAAAAAAAGCTCAAATTGCCTTTGCTGGTTTGTTTTAACAAGCAGGAAGCGGGAACGGATTGAATCGCAGACCCGGGAAGAATGAAATATGAAAAATAACACCAATACTCCCGAATTTGAAGGATATAGACAGCTCCTGAATCAAAAGAAAAAGGGCTCTGTATCTCAACTCCCGGCTTTCGATCCGAATTGGATCGGAATGAAGCCCCGCTTTATCGTGGAGGACAAAATAATGAGTATTTCGACTGAAACAAAAATTCTTAACTTTTCAAAAACAGGATGGCTTGCTGCTGCGGCAGCAATATTGATTGCGATCGGAGGAGCATGGTTTGCCCTTCGTACCCCGAAAACCGAATCTCAAATTGCGCAAGGAACACCGCTAAGAGCGGCGGTTGTTTTTGTCAAAGGTGAGGCGTTGGTAATGAGAGATGTGGAATCGAAACTCCACCAAGGCGACCTTTTGAATGAGTCTGATATCATTCTTACAAAAGCCGGTGGAGCTGTGGACATCGGTCTAACCGACTCAAGTGTGATTCGAGTAAAAGAAAATACTAAACTCATTCTCAAAGAACTGAGAGATAACAATGGATCTCAAATTCGAATGAATTTAGCAGCAGGTAGAATCTTAAACGTAGTCGAAAAGGAAAGAAAGGGAAGCAACTACTATGTAGAAACTCCTTCCGCCGTTGCGGCCGTTCGAGGAACTTCTTTTGAAGTAAGTGCAAGTGAGAGCGAATCCGTAGTGTTTGTTGCGGCAGGTGCGGTCGAAGTCACTTCGCTTAACGTTTCTAAAAAAGTTTATATCTTGGAAGCCTCAAAACTTGTAACTGTCAATCAAGACGGAGAAGTCGAATCGGTGGATTTATCCAAAGTAAACGCAACTCTTCCAGATTATAAAGATATGAAAAAGAATCTGGGAACTCTGGATAGAGAACTTCTTTCCGATGTGCAGAATCTGAAATCTGCAAAAACAGAAGAAGAATTGAGCAAAATTTATGATCTGAACATCGAGCATATCATCATGAAAGACGGAAGAGAGTTGAGAGGGGTTGTGGTTTCTCAGAAAAGGGGTAAGTTAGTCGTTCAAACGCTGAAAGGTTCTTACATCTTGAATGAAGAAGCAGTAGATAAGATTAAATACTGATTTTTCACTCCAATCCTAAAATTTAAAAGCCGGTTTGAAGAGACATTCTTCATCCGGCTTTTTCATTATGAACAGTAAACAAGTAGAATGATTTTTCTTTTAGACGCTCCCGGAAAATCAAAATAGTTTCCAGATATAACAAGAAAAGAATTTTGAAGCGAATTTTACTTTTGCATTGCGAGCGATCCTAGTTTTGAGGCACATTGGAATATTCAAGATTTTTGATTTTCAGTCCAAATGATTGGAAATCCAGGAATCTAAGGACCAGGAGCCTCCACCGAAAAAGAAAAGCGCAAGTCCCATGGAAATGACGAGAATATGATATTCAAAACCTTCTCCTCCTTGATTTCCAAACCAGTTCATGAAAAATCCAATCTCTTTGTGTGTCCATCCCGCAACCGATAATGTAGCTGTAATTCCAAAGGCAGCGAATCTAGTAAAAAACCCAAAAACAAGGGCGATCGATCCAAAAAATTCCGCGGCAATTGCAAGGATCGCGAGAATGGTCGGAAATCCGGCGGTGTTTACAAAAAAGTCCATGGAGGCTTCGTAACCCACCCCTCCAAACCATCCTAAAAGTTTTTGTGCTCCGTGAGGAAATATGCAGATTGCGATTCCGATCCTTAAAAAAAGAGGTGAGATGGATTCTCGTGTAAAAAAGAAATTTTGAATCATATACGAACTCCGGATTCTTTCCTTTTTGAATTTTTAAAGAAGGAAAAGAAACTAAAAATTCAGTGCTTTTTCTGTTGTCGATCGATGCGAATTTTGGAGGTAGTTTTGGTTTTTAGAGAGAATTTTTTGTGTTTTTCTTTTCTTCTGGATTTTGTTCTGAATTCAAAAAGTAGGAACTCTTACGTTTGCGTTTCCTATCAGAAAGATTCTTCAAATTGGAGAAATTTGCCGAAAAGGCAATTTCTAGGAGTTCCTACTTTTGGCGAAGTTATGCAAAAGATTGTTCGAATTTTTAAAGAATGGATATAGATAATAATATTATGTCGTATTAAGTCTTTCAAACCTTCGTCTGGATTCTGGATTTGTGGGGAGTTCCCACAAATATTTCTAAAAGAAAGGACTTTCGTTTTCAAAAATATACAATGGAAAGTGGATTTGCTTTTTTGTCGAATTCGAGTGGCTCCGTTTCTACCGGGGACTTTCTTCCGGAGTTCCGACCCAAAGAAGATCTTTGACGAAATACGAGGACTTTACCCTAAAATCGATTGTCGAAACGCCCTAATCCGAAAAATCTGGCATAAGAACTTGCCCATATTTGGGACAAGTTCTTGCAGCGACGCTTTTCTGATAGAATTGAATTCAATTTTAGAACGCGCTGTAAGATTATTTGGCAGGAAACTATGGCTGAAGAAACACAAGAAAAGAAAAACAAAAAAATCAACAAGATGACCGTAGCGGAGATCAACTCTGCGATTCAAACTTCCAAAGAAAAGATGAACGGCTCTTCCAGTAAATACATTCTCCATCTAAACGCTAGACTTGACGAATTAGCAGCAAAGGGTAAGAAATAATTTATTTCTGCTTTCCGGTCCGTCCCTTTGTGACGGATTCCGGCCTTTGCCCCTCTTTCGAACCTTTCTAAATCTCTCAATCCTTGCTCCAATTCATCGACATAAAACACCAATACGCATCCTCTGTATTGTTTGAAGGATTCTCCTGGCATATCAAGACGGGAGCTCGTGTTTGCCTTGTTGGTCCTAATGGTTCCGGGAAATCCACACTCTTTCGGATGGCGGAAGGGAAGTTCATTCCGGACAGCGGAAGTGTTTCGAGATCAAAAAATACCGAGATATCCGTTTTTCAACAGATTCCCGATTTTGATCCTGAAGATTCGATAATTTATACTGCATTAGCAAAACATAAACATTATCGGGAATATTCCGAACGTCATAAAACAATCAATCATAAGTTCGATATCATTCCTCATGATTCTGCGGAATTTAACTCTCTTTTGAATGAACAAAGTTCCTTGGAAGAATACGCGTTCACATACGGAGTTCACGAATTGGAATCCAAAGCGCGCAAAATTTTAGGCGGACTCGGGTTTTCCAACGTTCAAATGGAAATGAAGGTGAAAGAATTTTCTCCGGGTTATCAGCATAGACTCGGTCTTGCAATTACGCTTCTAAATCCGGGCAATTTACTCTTGTTAGACGAGCCCACGAATCATTTGGACAACGCGTCCAAGGAATGGCTTGCGGAATATCTCAATTCCACTTCGCAATCCTTTGTTTTGGTCACTCACGATCCGGAATTCCTAAATTCAACCTGTGATACGATTGCGGAACTTTCTCCTTCCGGAGTCATTGAGTTTCGAGGAACCTTAGAGGAATATTTCGAACATAAGAACGAACTTCAAGAAAAACTTCAGACTCAATTTGAAAAGGAAGAATCGTATCTCAAAAAGAGAATGGAATGGATCGATCGTTTTCGGGCTCAGGCTACAAAGGCGAGACAGGTTCAATCCGCTCTCAAAAAACTCGAAAAACGAGATAGGGTAGAAGCGCCTCAAGAATCCTTTTGGAATTCCAAATCGGATTATAAATTCAACTTTATTTCTACGGGTAGAATTACCGCCAGAATCGAAGACGGTGCGTTTTCTTATTCCGGAAAACCTCCTTATGTTTTTAGCGATGCCAATCTTGAAATTTCCGCAGGAGATAAGATCGCTATTGTGGGTCCGAACGGGGCCGGTAAATCCACGTTTTTACGATGTTTATTAGAAATTCATAAACTAACTTCTGGTAAGATTTATTACGGGCCAAAGACAAAGATCGGATACTTTTCTCAAAATCATCACGACGAACTGGACACTTCTAAAAATCTTTTGCAAACCGTGATGACGGCCTATCCGGATCTTTCCGAACAACAGGCGCGTAGTTTGCTCGGTTATTTTTCATTCTCCGATGACTCCGTTTATAAACAAACGGGACTTCTTTCGGGTGGAGAGCAGAGCCGACTTCGTCTTGCATTGCTCGTCCGTTTTCCGGCAAATTCTATTTTTTTGGACGAGCCTACCAATCACTTGGATCTTGTTGTTCGGGACAATTTAAGAAGAGCTCTCATGGATTATGAAGGTTCTCTATTGATCATCTCTCACGATCCGGAATTCTTAAAGGAATTGTGTAATCGGACTATATCCGTTGATAACGGCCAAATCCGAGATTTTAATTGTACCTTTGCCGATTATCTGAAATACAATCTCGAAGAAACTGCCCCTTCACAGCAGAACGGAAATTCTTCTCTTAAAAAGGAAGATTCGGGTCAAACCCGTTCTAAAAAAAATGCGGATAAAAATCGGATCAAAAAAATCCAAAAAGATTTGGAACAGATTGAAGCAAAGATAGAACTTTTAGAAAAATCAAAAAAAAACTTGGAAGAAGTTTTGGCGGATCCCGGTTTTTTTAAAAATCGAAGTTATCAGCTCGAATTGGATAACTTGAATGAAACCAAAAACGAAATTTCCCGTTTAACCCTAGAGTGGGAATCTCTTCAGCTAGAGTTAGAAGAACTTTCCGGAACAGTCTAAAGGGTAAGCCGAGAATCGTTGAAGATTCGAAATGGTTTTTAACAAAAAAACTGCTCAGACTAGATTCTATTTTTATAAATCAAGGAATCGTTTCATATGACCCCAAAAGAATTAAAAAACAGATTGGATCTAAGAAAAGACGGAAAAGATTTGTTCTATCTGCTTGATGTAAGAAATTCAAATGAAGTCGAAATCAGCACAATCGAAGGAACGGATCTTTTGATTCCCATTGGAGAACTTTCAAGACGTTTAGTGGAAATCAATTCTTGGAAAGAATCCGGAAAAGAAGTGATTGTTTACTGTCGTTCCGGCGCGCGTTCCGGTATGGCTTGCGGGATTTTAAAACAGTTCGGGTTTGCTCAGGTTCATAACGTAGAAGGCGGAATTTTACTCTATTCGGACGAAGTGGATTCTTCGCTCGCGAAATATTAAAATTCGAACCAGATTCAAAATCGCAGATATGTCCGTGTTCTTTCTTCTACTACTACGTTTCGAGTGGTTCGCTTTCGCGACAGTTTTGAATTTTTGAATCGACCGAAACAATTTTTTTATCTCGGGACTTGAAGTCCCGTTCTAACTCTTTTTCACAGAAAAATCAAATTCTTTTTTCATCGATTGTTCCGACAAAGTAATTCTTTCGAAAAATTTGTTGACCGGGACTTGAAGTCCGTCAAAGAACAAAATCGAAGTGTCCTCATTTGAAATATCCGAGTGAAAAAAATATTTCTTTCTTTAAAACAATTGTGAGTTAAAAATATATCTGATTGACGGATATATCTGCAATTCGAATATATGGTAAATGATAAAGTCATTTGGGGACAAGGACACTGAAAAGATTTTTAATCAAGAGTTTTCGAAGAAATTACCGCCGGATATTCAAAGCAGGGCTTTAATAAAATTGTTATTAATTGAAAACGCAGAAAAGGAGGTAGATTTACGAATTCCGCCTTCCAATAACTTTGAACATTTAAAAGATACTAAAAAAGATTTCTATTCGATCAGAATTAATAAACAATGGAGAATCGTTTTTCGATTTTCTCAGGGTCATTGTTTTGAAGTTTCCATTGTAGATTATCATTAAAGTGAGGATGGATATGAAGACAAAACGAATTTCAACTCCGACTATCTCGGCAATATTAAGAGAAGAATTTCTTGAGCCTTTAGAAATTACTCCTTATCGTTTAGCCAAAGAACTTCACGTCTCTACATCCACGATTCTTGAAATTCTTCATGATAAAAGAAAAGTTACCGTTGATATGTCTCTACGATTGGCCAAATTTTTCGGCATGTCGGATAAATTTTGGATCAATTTACAAAACGATTTAGAAATTAGAAAACAAAAAGAAAAGTTAAAAGAAAAATTAGAAAGTATTCAGACGTTGCAACAAGCTGGTTGAAGTGAGCGATATAAATTTTGAATTGAAAACGAAACGTTTCTAGATTTTTTTGATTTCAATTGAATTTAGAAGATCAAAGATCAAATTTTTTGCTCTGAATCGATTGTTCCGACAAAGTAAATTCTTTCGAAAAATTTGTTGACCCGGACTTGAAGTCCGAGAGCAAATAATCTCGGGAAAATCCGCCTTTTAATAACCTGCGGAGTTCCTGCGTTTGTGGCAGAATGGGATCGAGCAAGGGAAGATTGATTTTACGAAGACCCCGTTCAAAGTTTTTGAGCCGATCTTAGATCATTCCCCTAAGAGAATTTTTCGAAAGTAAAGAAAACCTTCATCCAACGGATCGTCTTTTCCGCCGCGTCTGCGTTTGAGCATATTCGTAAGATCTAATACCATCAAACCATACATCCAAGCCCACATCATTCTCGCGAGAGCGGGGTATTCTTTTTTGGAAAGTTTGAATTCGTGGGTCACACATCCATTACGGATGGTTTCTAAAAATACGCGATAACTGGTAGGCAAACTCGGAAACGCTTTTCTGTGCATATGACCGTGAACGGTGTTGAACATCACTTTGTGAAGTTCCTTGTTGTTTAGTGAAAAATCCCAATAAGCCCTTGCGATCCCCGCGAGCTTTTCAAAGGAATTGTTTCCGTTTCTTTGTGCGTTTCTGAGAAGTTGGGTGAGTTCCGTTTCGCCTTTCGCGATGAGAACTTGGATGATTTCTTCCTGACTTTTAAAATGAGAATAGGGACTGGCAACGCTGCAGTCCAACTTTTCGGCGATCTTTCTCATCGAAAGGCCGTCGATTCCTTCTTCCAATAGAATTTCCATCGCAACTTGAACGATATTTTCTCGATTTAAGCTGTTTCTGGATCTTCTTTTATGTCGAACTGCGGTTGTCATCTTTGATTCTAATCTCTATCAAGCTGCTTTGGAAACCGGAACTTTTCCTTTCGCAGTCCAAACGTCTCGTTTTATATTTATGATCCCAACTTTATGCAACCCCTTCATGATCTGAAAGCAAAAATCCACTTCCCACCATTTATATGCGAAGTTTGGAGAGGTTGGATGCCCGTGATGATTGTTCTGATACAATTCTCCCATCGTCAGGATATCAATCGGTAACATATTCTTAGACTCGTCCTGAGTTTTAGAATGATTTTTATATCCGTATTTATGTCCTCCCCAGTTTACGATCGCCCCGTGAATCGGCCCCATCAGCCAGTGAATCGGCAGGAGCAAATACCAGCTCCACTGTCCATCCGGAACAAAGGCCATATAGTAAAATGCGTAAAGCGAACCGAAACCGATCCGAAACCACCAATTTTGGCCGAGTAGATCGATCGCATTCCAACGTGGGATCAAGTCCCGGGTAAACTCGGACCTCGGGGCGACTCGATCGTAAGCGAAATCGTCGTAGATATGTTTGGTTTTGATCATCATACCAAACACGTTTTTGGAAAAATGAGGAGAATGCGGATCTTCTTCGGTATCGCTATAAGAATGGTGCATCCTATGTAGGACCGCATATCCGTACGGGTTCAAATAGGACGGACCTTGAAGAATCATCGTGAGCAGATGAAACGTTTTTTCCCAGAAAGGATTCATTGTGAACATTGCATGAGCTGCATATCTGTGTAAAAAGAAGGTTTGGACAAAAATCGAACCAAACCAATGTGCAAAAAATAAAATTAGAATAGGGACCATACCGAGCCTCCCTGGCTTTCTTTTCAACGAACGTTGTTCGTTAACGCCAAATTAACCGAACGCTGTTAATTATGTAAAGAGAAAAACGAAAAGAATTCCTACTTTCCAAAAATGGGTTTTTTTGAGGATTTGGATAAAAAGGATAAAATGAGTAAAATCGCCTCCATTCGAGGTTTTTCCTCATTTCTCGGGTGGCATCGCGGTGGTAGCAAAAAAGACAAAAAAGACAGTAAAAAAGAAATCTGTAGGATCTCCCACCTCCAAATCTCAGAAAAACGTTGTTTCTGCTCCGAAATTCGAAAAAAATCACACGCTCGATCGCACTGGAAAACTCAATGCATCGCTCTCTATGGATCGCAATGGAAAACTCAATGCATCGCTCTCTATGGATCGCAATGGAAAACTCAATGCATCGCTCTCTATGGATCGCAATGCAGGTCGGAACTCCGGCAAAAAATCGAAAGTGACATCTGCCTCCAAATCGAGAGGAAAACACTTTCCGGCACCTTGGAAACTGAATGGGGAAGGATTTTTATTTCCTCTCTGGGCAAAAAAGGATTACAACCGCGAAATGGGATTTTTTTCCGACGAAGATTCGAAACAATACTCGGGCGGTCTAGGCTCTCTTATGCTCGTCAATTATTCTACGAGCGACGTAGGCCCTTATTTCGAACTTCTTTATATTCCCGGAAACTTTAAATATAAAGATCGAACTTATAAAAGAATCACGAGAATTTTTGTCTCCAGTCAAAAATCGGTGGAAGAGGGAATTCTCAATTGGGCGATTCCGAAAGAAAGAGCGGACTTTATTTGGATCCAAGACGGTAATCTCACAAAGATTTCCGTTTTGCGAAACGGAAAAGAATTTTTCAGAGCGACGATCGCTACAAAGGGATTTTCATTTCCGGTTTCGACAAAAATTCTTCCTTATTCTCTTTTGCAAAAAGTTTCCAGAGGATATCTTCGGACTCAATTTGTCGGAAAAGGAAAGGGTAGAATCGCTTCCATCCGAGAAATCTGGAGCGATGAGGCCGTGTTTCCGGATGTTCTTAAGGGCGGAGTTTTTAAAACGGGAGTTCATTCCAATCCGTTCGAATTGATTTTTCCCATAGCGGATAAGGTCGACTGACGTATTTTGGAAAATCGAAAAAGCATTCAATTATTAGAATATTAGAGTAATTAGGAGTAATCATGGAAGAAGCAGTCATCCTGGATGGGATCAGAACCCCTTTCGGTAATTTTGGAGGAACTCTCAAAGACCTCAGTGCGGTGGACTTAGGAGTTTTGGTTTCTAAGGCAATCTTGGAAAAAACGGGGGTTTCACCGGAGGCAATCGGAGAATCCATCTTTGGAAACGTGATTCCGACCGGCAAAGAGGCGATTTATCTCGCACGTCATATCGGTTTGAAAACGGGACTTCCTTTAGGGATACCCGCACTGACTCTCAATCGTCTTTGTGGTTCCGGTATGGAAGCGATCATTC
Source organism: Leptospira sp. WS92.C1 (assembly GCF_040833975.1). Classification (NCBI taxonomy): domain Bacteria; kingdom Pseudomonadati; phylum Spirochaetota; class Leptospiria; order Leptospirales; family Leptospiraceae; genus Leptospira; species Leptospira gorisiae. The sequence goes on along the minus strand of NZ_CP162130.1, from coordinate 3,680,015 downwards.
AAGCTGCGAAAAAAATCTATCTAGGAGACGCGGACGCCGTTCTCGCTGGCGGTGTGGAATCGATGAGCAACGCTCCTTACGTTGTGCGAAACGCTCGTTGGGGAGTTCGTTACGGCTCAGCGGAATTTGAAGATACTCTCGAACAAGGACTTACCGATCAGTATGTGGGTTTGATCATGGGCCAGACCGCTGAAAATCTCGCGGATCAATACAAAATTTCCAGACAAGAGCAGGACGAATGGGCCGCTACTTCTCAGACTCGTGCCGAAAAGGCAACCGCGGAAGGAAGACTAAAAGAGGAAATTTTTTCTGTAACGATCGGCGGCAAAAAACCGATTACATTAGAAAAAGATGAATTTATTAAAGGAGCTGCGGGCGCCGAAAAACTCGGTACATTAAAAGCCGTTTTCCGTGACGGTGGAACCGTGACGGCTGGAAATGCTTCGGGTCTGAACGACGGAGGAGCTGCTGCGATCGTCGCTTCCGCTTCGTATGCAAAAAAGATCGGTAAAAAACCTCTCGCGATCATTCGAGGATACGGCCACGTGGGTTGTGATCCTGCAAAGATGGGAATCGGGCCTGCACTTGCGATTCCTGCAGCTCTGAAAAAAGCGGGTCTGAAACTTTCGGACATGAGTCTTGTGGAAGTGAACGAAGCCTTTGCCGCTCAGTATCTTGCGGTTCAAAAAGAACTCGGGCTCGATCCTTCTATTACAAACGTAAACGGCGGCGCGGTTGCGATCGGACATCCGCTGGGAGCTTCGGGTGCAAGAGTTACAATCACTCTTGCATACGAACTCAGAAGAAGAAAGGCGAAATATGGAGTCGCTTCTCTTTGTATCGGTGGTGGTCAAGGGATCGCTCTTGTTTTGGAAAATCCGGAAGTTTAACTGGAATCGGAATTCTCCATTTTGTAGTTTCAAAAAGCCCGAGGTTGTTCGGGCTTTTTTGTTTTATCACAATGGAAAAAGTTTGGCTTGAAGAGCGGTTGTTCTTCGGATTTTAAAATAAGTCGATCTGATTCTAAAAAGGGTTTGCGAAAAGTTAAAAAAGGCATCTTTTGATTTTAAAAAACTAGATGGCAAGGTCGAGAGATGGATTTAAAAATACAGTTTCGTTTTTCTCGGATTCGGATCGGAATTCTTTCTATTCTTTTCTTTTTCGGATTCTTGGGACTTTTTCAAAATTGCAGTTCCAATACTTCCTCGTACTATTATTCGCAGAAACAGATCGAATACGGCGATCTGAACTTTCATCGACATCTGAAGGTAAACGAGTACATCAACGCGTTTCCACAGGATGAAATTATGGTGCCTGAAAAACAGGATCTCACTCTTCAGGTTCATTCCTTTGCAAAAAAAACAATTTCGAAAGAAAATAAAAATCTAATTCAAATCGCCGTCAAAACCCGTTTTCCAAACGCGGAAGAATCCAAAGATATAAAGGCGCTTTGTTTTGTTTTAGATGTCAGCGGTTCGATGAATCAAGGAAGTAAGTTGGAGGATAGCAAGACCGCGTTGATCAATTTTCTCATGGAGATGAAAACGGGCGATGAATTTTCACTCGTTCTCTTTAGTGACAATGCGACTACTTTGATTCCTCCTCAAAAAATCGATTCCGATTCCAGACCTAAGATCATTTCAAAAGTGAAAGAGATTCGTGTGGTCGCGGGAACCAATATCGAAGCAGGTTTGATTTTAGGTTATTCCGAGATGACAAAATTCGCTCCTTTGTCCACAAAAAGATTGATTTTGTTAACCGACGGAATCTCGAATGTGGGAGTTTTGACTCCGAAGGAGATCGCCGCCAAAGCAAAGGTTCAGTATCTGGAAGGTTCCAGAATTTCTACGATCGGACTCGGTTATGACGTCAACCAATCTTTACTGAGAACCTTGGCGGAAAACGGTCGAGGTCATTATTACTTTGCGGATAGCGCGAAAACCCTTACTAAAATCATCAGAGACGATTTTGAAACCCTCGTGATTCCGATCGCAAAAAAAATTACTTTGAATATCGTTCCCAATCCAGGTTATAAGATTCTAAAAATATACGGAGCCCCTGAAAACACTCCGATTTCGTTTGAAAAAATAGTTTTGAATTTAGGGGAATTAAACGCAAACGACTGGAGAATTATCGTTCTCGAGGTTTCAGGAAATCAAGGATCGTATAATCCGATCTCGGCTCAATTGACTTATTCTCATATAAAAACAAATCGTTCGCAAACGATCTCGGCGATTTTAAGTAAGGAAATACAATCGTCAAATTTAAAAGTAAATCAAAACGTTGCACGAAACAGCGTGATCTTTTCGAACGCGATTTCTTTGATTGAGATTGGTAAGCTCGCGGAAGCAAATCGATATCAAGACGCACTCGATCTCGTGAATTTACAGATCAATAACAATAGAGTCCTTGCAGAGATCGATAAAATACATTCTATCGATCAGGAAATTGAGACTCTCGGTAAGGTTCAGAATATTCTACAATCTAGGATTGGCTTCGGAAATTTATCCGATCCTAAATCGGAATCTTCGAAGAAGGACAAAAAAAGCCTTTGGGATTTTGTGAGGTTAGGCGTTTCTCTTACCGGAAAAGTAATTCCCGGTCCTTGGACGATCATCGCGGAATTGTTTTTGGTTCTGGTGGAATCGGAAAACTAATTAGAGGAAGATTTGAAGTCCGTTTTAAAATAGATTTTCGAAAAATTCAAAATCGTTCTGAAACAATCTAAAAAATCCTTTTTTAGATTGTTGAGTAAATCGCGGAGTTTGTTTTTCCATTCTACTTTTCAAGTGATATCAACATTTTCTCGATTTGTTCGTTTTGAACATACCAGTGGATCGGTTCCCCTTTGCTAAAGACTAAGGAAGGGGAAATGCCGAAGATCTCTCGAAATACGTTTGTAAAGTGCGCTTGATCATAAAACCCTGCTGCAATCGCAGAGTCCGCCATCGTAGCCCCTTGTTGTAAAAAAATCACCGCCGTTTTGATCCGAAACCACTTTCGAAACGCTCGTAGCGGCAGACCCACGGCGTTTTTAAACTCGTGCTGCAACCAGGATGACGACATTCCGATCGCATCCGAGAGTTTCTCCACGTTAACCGTTTCTTCAGGATTGTCGATGAGTTGTCGCAAAACATAGATTAGGCGGTTGTCGTCGAGAATGTTTTTAGTCGGAGAGAGTCGATTGAAAGGAAAGGTTTTCCCAAAAATTGCCGGATATGACTCCGGTTTTGTTTTGAGGATTTCCCAACACGTAGAAATTAAATCTCCGGTCCAAGAAGGATTTTTCGCGAGTCGTTCCGGTCCGGCTTCTTTTGTCAGCAGTTCTCCGATTTCGCTGCCGGGATCTGCAAACAGGATACCGACCGTTCCGTTCAATACGGTTTCGTGATTTAACGTTCCATCAAATACAAAACAACGTGCGGTCATCCATTGGGAACTTCCCTTGATTCGTTTTTTGATATCTGTATCGAGTCCCGCAATCGCTGCGGGAGTTACCGTTGAATGAAAGGCAAGATCCGGTAATTTTCCTACGAATAAGACGGCGCCTTGGAGCGCACAAATTACGTTTTGCATTCATTTATGATATCGGGAGGTAAATCAAATGCAATAGAAATCTCGATCCTCCAAAAAACGATTTAAAGAATATTCCGCAATCAACGTGGTTCCGCGATTGCATATCTATATTTTGCCTGAGCGGAACGTTTGTTTTCTTCGTTAAAAAAATCACAAACATATTCGAGCAACTTTCCGTTTTTTTGAACAAGACGAGCCTTTGCGCGTACCGTATCTTTTCGGATCGGGCGAAGATAACGGATGGAGGCATCCATCGTAAACGTTCGTTCTTTTTCGTTTTCCACATGGAAGAACGCCATAATCGAAGTAAGCGTATCGCCGACGCTAAATAGACAACCGCCGTGCATAAAGCCGTGTAACGCACGATTGATTTGTGCATAGGGAATATCCGCTTCCGAAATTTCCGAGGTCACGTTGAGCACCTTCATATTTGTCGCTCCTGGATGACATTGATCGATTAGATTCTGAGCCTGTTCTATCAGACTGCAATTTTCCTTTAAAGTGAAGATTGCTCCCGGTACGTTATGATACAATAATTCGGAAACATCCATTCCTAACTCCTTGGTTCTGTCCTTGTGGAGAAAGCATAACACGTTCGATTTTTTGAGTCTTGGAAAAACATGCAAATTTATGCTTGGGCTTGTTTTTTCCGTTTTTTTCCTTCTTATTTAAAAAACCAAATGGATTCTTCTCTTGAAAAATGTTAGAGTTCAGGGAAAGAATCGGAAGATTCAAAAAGGTTTTTTTTCTTTCTTAGAATGTAAAATTCTTCCGCGGTCGGGTGGAATCGGACTTGAAAAACCGTTAGAAACGTTTCAGTCTTTCGTACCTTCTTGACGGTAAAGGATTCCCTTCGAATCCTGCATACAGAGCTCTTAACTCCAGGTTCCAATACCGATTTCGAGGCTGTACCGGACGCTTTCACCGGCTATTGGCGATTCAGGCGGGATGCCAGGAACCATCGGACGAGTTCAAATTCGACCAAGGTGTGCTATTAAAAATGGAATTTGCCCTTTCCAGCGAACAGAAAGAATTACGCGATCTCGCCAGAAAATTCGCTAAGGATGAGATGCGTCCTCGCGCAGAACATCACGACCATACGGGAGAATATCCCATTGAAGTTTTAAAAAAAGCCTGGGAAATCGGGCTGATGAATATTCATATCGAACCTCGATTCAACGGTTCCGGTATGGCGGAATTGGACGACGTAATCATTGGAGAGGAGTTATTCTGGGGTTGTTCCGCGATGGCGACCGCCATTCTTGCAAACAACCTCGCGCTCGCACCGGTTCTTCTCGGTGCGAGTGATCGAATCAAAAAAGAATTTGTTCAGCCGATGACCGAGGAATTTATCCTCGCCGCCTATGCGGTCACAGAGCCTGGAGCCGGATCGGACGTAGCCGCGATTCGCACTTCCGCAAAAAAAGTAGGCGATGAATATATCATCAACGGATCCAAGATGTGGATCACAAACGCCGGCTATGCGGATTGGTTTTTCGTTCTTACAAAAACGGACCCCGCCGCCGGACATAAAGGAATCACAGGCTTTATCGTAGATGCAAAAAGTCCCGGAATTATCATGGGCAAGAAAGAAATCAATATGGGACAAAAATGTTCCGATACACGTGGGATTACTTTCGAAGACGTGAAAGTTCCCGCTTGGCAAATGATCGGCCGAGAAGGGGAAGGTTTTAAAATCGCGATGGGTGCGTTTGATCACACTCGTCCCGGAGTTGCGATCGGAGCCGTAGGTGTTGCCCGTGCCGCAATGGAACATTCGGTCAATTATGCAAATACTCGACATACCTTTGGTCGTCCGATTATGGACAATCAGGGAATTTCCTTTATGATCGCTGAAATGGCGAGAGATATCGAAGCCGGAAGATTGCTTTGTTATCAAGCCGCTTGGATGATCGATAACGGATTTAGAAACACATACCAAGCCTCGATCGCAAAGATGTTTTGTGCGGATATGTGTATGAGAGTTTGTACGGATGCGGTACAAGTTCTCGGTGGATACGGTTTTAATACGGAATATCCCGTCGAAAAATTGATGCGCGACGCGAAGATTTTTCAAATTTACGAAGGTACTTCTCAAATTCAAAGAATGATCGTTTCCCGTTTTCTCGCCGATGGAAAAGGAATCGAGGGACCGAATTTCTGAAGGACTTCTCTCTTACATTCGAGGAGTTTTCCGAACTCGCAGAAAGGGGAAACTTAATTCCTGTTTTCAAACAGATCTTTCTGGATATGGAGACTCCTGTTTCCCTGTTTGCAAAATGGGGATGCGAGTCTTCGAAACATTCTTTTCTTTTAGAATCCGTAGAAGGCGGCGAAAAACTCGGAAGAAATTCCTTTTTGGGAAAATCTCCTTCCCGTCTTTTACAAGGAAAAAACGGTTTATTCTACATCACAAAAGGGGATGAATCCGAAACGGAAATCATCACCTACGATCCTTTGGTTCTTTTGGAGAATCTTTTAGGAGACGACGTTTATGTCCAAGACTATCGTCTTCCTCCGTTTGCGGGCGGCGCGGTGGGATTTCTTTCTTTTTCCGCGGTTCGTTATTACGAATCCATTCCCGATACCAAACCCGAGGACGAAAACGCTCCCGATTGTTACTTTGCGATCTATGACGAACTTTTAGTGGTCGATCATATCGATCACGTTTTGAGAATCGTAGTCAACGCTCGTATCGGAGAACATGCTTCTTTGCGGGAATGTTACGATTCCATTCTTAAAAAAATAGAATCGATCGAACTCGAAATCACCAACGGCCTTGTTTCGGAAGAAATCAAAAATCCGAAAAAAGTCTTGGGAACTCTTCAGCTCAATCCGAATATTCCGGATGAAGAATATAAGAAAAATGTGGAACGCGCCAAGGAATACATCAAGGCCGGAGACATCTTTCAAGTGGTTCCTTCCCGGAAAGTGCAGTTTAAACCGGAGGTTTCTCCGTTTCAAATCTATCGCGGTTTGAGAACCGTAAACCCAAGTCCTTATATGTATTATTTGAGACTCGGAGAGATTACGATCGTGGGCAGTTCTCCGGAGATTATGGTCAAATACGCCGGCAATCAGACGCATCTTCGCCCGATTGCAGGAACACGTCCGCGTGGAAAGAATTCCAGCGAGGATAAATTTCTGGAAGACAATCTTCTTGCCGATCCCAAGGAAATCGCGGAACATATCATGCTCGTCGATCTTGGTCGCAACGACCTCGGAAGAGTTTGTAAGCCGGGAACGGTTCGTGTGAACGAATTCAAGGTGATCGAAAAATATTCTCACGTTATGCACATCGTAAGTCAGTGTTCCGGAGAATTGGATGAGGAAAAAACGGTTTACGATCTGATCCGGGCTACCCTACCAGCAGGAACCGTTTCCGGAGCGCCAAAGATCCGGGCCATGGAAATCATAGACGAATTGGAAAACACACGCAGAGCGATTTACTCCGGAGCCCTCGGATATATTTCTTTTTCCGGCGAAAGCGATCTCGCTATCATCATTCGCACCATCGTTTTCTACGGAGATACCGCGTATCTTCAAGCCGGGGGCGGAGTTGTGTATGACTCCGTTCCGGAATTGGAACTGGAAGAAACAAAAAACAAAATGGCCGCACTTTTAAAGGCAGTAGAGTTTGCGAGAAACGGACTCAAAGGAGAATGGAAATAATGCTTCTCCTCATCGATAATTACGATTCTTTCACATACAATCTCTATCAGTATTTCTGTCAGATCGGAAACGAAGTGGAAGTTTTTAGAAACGATAGAATCACTTTGAGCGAGATCAAAGACCTCTCTCCCAAAGGTATCATCCTTTCTCCGGGACCGGGGCGCCCCGAGGATTCCAAGGTTTGTTTGGACGTGATTCGCGAGTTGGGTGGAAAACTTCCGATTTTTGGAGTTTGTCTCGGACATCAGGCGATCGGTCTCGTTCACGGCGGTAAAATCGTTTCAGCGCCCTCGATCATGCACGGAAAGGTTTCTCTCATCGAACACGACGGAAAGGATATCTACAAGGGAATTCCCTCTCCTTTTGTAGCGACGCGATATCATTCTCTCGTAATCCAACCGGAAAGTATGCCCGCCGAGTTGGAAGTCGCATCTAAAACTCCGGACGGAGTGATCATGGGGGTTCGACACAAAACCAAAAGGCATCTTTACGGAGTACAATTTCATCCGGAATCGATTATGACCGGCGCAGGCTTGGATTTGGTCCGGAACTTTTCTTCCATCGTTCAGGAGTTATGAAGCTTTTTCTCAGGCTTTTGTCCTATTCTGTACGTTATAAGTACCGATTCAGTTTAGGAATCGCGTTCGCTCTATTGACCGCGATTTTAAACGCGATTTCTCTCACGGCCTTTATCCCTTTATTCGATTCTCTCGGAAACGACAAACAAACCCGGTTTCAACTTCAGCTCACCTTACCCGAACAAAGAATTCTCATCAAACAAAAAGTATTTGGAGAGGAATCCTTAGACGGATTGGAAAAAACGAAACTTCTTCTCATCGACGTAAAGGAATGGGTCAACGGAAGAACCAAGGGACTCGAACCGAAAGAAGTCGTTTGGGCGATTTGTATCATCGTGATGCCTTTGTATCTTCTCAAGTTGATTACGTATTTATTATCCGTATTTTGTATCGCAACTGCTGGATATAAGGCGGTTCGCGACATTCGACAAGAGTTGTTTGAAAAAAATCAACTGCTCCCGTTGACTTACTTTTTCAAAGAAAAAACCGGTTTGATGATGAGCAGAATCATCAACGACGTCGAGGTCGTTGCGGCAGTGATTTCCAGCAATTTTCGGGACGCGACGATCAATTTCTTTTATGTCATTACTCACTTGATGGTTTTATTATATTTGAATACGGAACTTCTTGTAGTCGCTTGTCTTACTGTGCCCGTCATCATTCTTCCGGTAACCTTGTTTACTCGAAAGATCACAAAGTCCACGGTTCGTTCCCAGGAAAAGATGGCGGATTTGAACGCGAATATCCAGGAAATGATTTCCGGAATCAAGGTGATCCGTGTTTTTAACACGGAACAATACGAACAGACAAAGTTCGGAAAGATCAATCACAACGTTTATCGTAGAAATTTTAAGGGTCAATTTTATCTCCAGATCGCGCCTTCTCTTGTCGAGTTGACTTCTTCGATCGTAGTTTTGGGATTTTTCGCCGCGGGTGCGAGCCTTATCTATAACGGAAGATTCACTCAGGGGGAATTTATGGCCTTCCTGTTGACGTTGCTTTTTCTTTTGCGTCCGTTGACCCAGCTTTCCCAGATGGTGGGAAAGATCACGCAGGCGATCGCATCCGGAAAAAGAATTTTTGAAATCGTCGATTTGGAAACCGAAGATCACAGCGAAGAAAGTAAAATCTCCGCCCCTCCTCTGGAAACGAGTATCGAGTTTAAGAATTTATTTTTTTCTTATCCCGGGACCAATGCCGCGGTTTTAAAGGACATCAATCTCAAAGTAAAAAAGGGGGAAACGATCGCGCTCATCGGAGCGAGCGGCTGTGGTAAGTCCACTCTTATGGACTTACTTCCACGCTTTTTCGATCCGAGTTCCGGCACCATCGAATTTGATGGAACCGATGTTCGAGACATCAGTCTGGGAGATCTGCGAAAAAAGATCGGTATCGTAACCCAGGACATCTTTTTGTTTCACGGATCCGTTGCGGACAATATCGCTTATGGAAAACCGGGAGCCACTCGCAAGGATGTGATCCGTGCCGCGAGACTGGCGCACGCACACGACTTTATCAAAAAAATGGACAACGGATACGATAGTATTCTCGGAGTCAGAGGTTTGAATCTTTCCGGAGGCCAGAGACAAAGACTCGTAATTGCAAGAGCGCTTTTGCGGGATCCGGAGATTATGATCTTGGATGAGGCAACCTCGGCGCTCGACGTAGAATCGGAACGATTGGTGAGCGATGCGTTACGCCGCTTGTATACCAATCGAACCACATTCGTAATTGCTCATAGACTTTCCACGATCAAGGATATTCCGAGAATCATCGTGATGGACAACGGAAAAATCGTAGAAGAAGGGGATCACAATTCCCTTTATGAACAAAATGGAATCTATCGTAAACTTTCGGACAATCAATTTGCGACCAATAACGGAGTACTACCATGAAGAAGATCGTTTTGATCGTAGACGACAACGATCGCTACGCAAACAATTTAAAGATTTGGTTTGAAAAAAAAGGATTTGAAACCGTAAGGGCCGTGGACGCCGTGGAAGGTTGGAAATTTTATTCTCAGGATAAGAATCGGTTTCATACGATTGTAACTGACATCACGATGGAAACTCAAACTTCAGGTCTTTGGATGATCCGAAACATTCACAAGGATGGGTATCAGGGAAATAAGATCATCGCAACCACCGGCTTTGATTTTCCCGGTGTGATGTCGATTTCCTCGTCCGTTCTTCCCTGGTTTGCGGGAATCGGATGGATGGTTCCGAAAGTTCCGTTAAAAGCCGGAACGGTAGTTTTCCAGCCGACTTCTCTCAAAAAGAAAATCTCTTACGAATCAATTCTCTAAAGGAGGACCGTTTTCAGACGACGGAGTTTGTTCGCTGTTCGTCGGATTTGCAGAATCGGTTTCCTCCATGTCAGACGCGGGCGTATCGTTTGTTTTTTTAAATTTCTTTCCTTTTCTTTTTTTCTCTTTTGGAGGAGCGTTGACGGTTCTGAGTTTGAGATAAGGACCGAATACCCAAGACTTTACGGTTTCATTGTAACTTTCCGGATTTTTGGATTCCAACAAAACCAGAAAATAATGATCTTCTACAAATTTATCTCCGACTTTTTGGATGAATCTTCGATCCGTTTTTTGTAGAATTTTTCCAACTTCTCCGGCTGTCAACGCTCTGAGTTTGCGGGAAGTCGGATACGGATTTTCCTGCGCGAAACCTCCTTCCACATTTACGGTTCCGAACTGATAAAACGCTTTCCGCATATGAAGTTGAGCTATGATTCTCTGAGTCAACTCGTCGGAAGCGGAATTTTCCAAGATTCTAATAAACGAATAAGTGCCGTAAAGACTTTTGTTTTGACCGATCGCTTCGATGATGTTTTTTACGAGTTCCGGTTTTGTTTCGAGGGTTTGTTCCAATATTTTCAAAGAAGCTCTTGTTTTATGGATTCCAAAAGCTTCGATCGCGGTTTTTTGCAACTCCGGATCTTCCGAATCCAGATACGTTTTGAAAAGTTTTAAGTCTTCGTTTACTTGAAACGCCGCAAGACCTAAAAGAGATGCTTTTACGATTTCCGTACGCGTGGAACGGATTCCCTGACGAAGCAGCGCGTCTCTTGCGGAGGGATCATTTGTTTTTCCCATTCCTCTCCAAGAAGCGAATTGAATTTCGGGATCGTTGGATTTGATTCCCCTAAAAAAATAATCCAAAGAGGACGGGGAGCCGATATCGGCTAACGCTTTATAGGCCGCTTGTTTTACCGCCTCACCGTCGCGTTCAACTACATGATGCAGAGTTTTTACTCCTGATCGTCCCATTCTTCCAAGTGCTAAAACTGCCGCGGCTCTGACTCTCGGAATCGAATGTGTCAAAGCCATTTTATCCAAAAGTTTATAACGTTTTTCCGTTTCAGCGCGAAAAACGGTTAGAATTCCTTTTTTGAGCGAAAGATCGTATAAAATTTCCTCTCTTTCTTTGGCGGTCAGATCTTTTCGTTTTAGTTTTTCATAGGAAGAAACTCCGTCCGATTCTTCCGTAAGATTTCGGGGATCGTCCGCGCTCGGACCACCGGAATTGTTTTCGGTCGAAGGTTCGGTAGAATTCGAATCCGATGCGGATGCATTCGGAGCATCCACCGGTTTTGGAAGTTCCGTATTTCCAAAATTAAGTTTGCCGGATTCCGCATTGAGAACCCAACCCGTGGTCGAGATGAGAATTGCGCAAAAAATCAATTTGTTTACTTTTGAATATAAGGACATCAGAACCTTCGATGGATAAAATTTTTAACTGAGAATACTATTATTAAGTTCGTCAGCTTTTTCAGCTTTTTCTTGCTTTTTTCCATGACAAGCATGATTTCCGAGAATCGGAATGCTTGACGGATAAAGGTAAAGCTGTTACGTTTTAGGAAAAGGAGAATATTCTTTATTAGCAAGCTCAGCGGTAACCTCAACGGCCTCAAATCCAACCAGATTCAAAGACTGAAAAAAATTTCCGAAAAAAGAATCCGAGAAGATGTAATCATTAGTCAAGAAATTTCACGCACTCTCTGCGAATTATCCTTAGAAATCAGTAAACAAATCGGAATTCTGATCGATCGATCGGGATACGTTACTCATGTGTTGGTTGGATCCGATAATTCCATAGAAATTCCGTTTTTGGATCGTCTTCGTACTTCCGAGGCGAGATTGAGAGGTCTTAGGCTTGTTCACACGCATTTAAAGGGGGAAACGCTCAATCAGGAAGACTTGACTGACTTAGCTCTTTTACGCTTGGATTATATCACAGCAGTGATTATGGATTCGTCCGGAAATCCGAGCGGGTATTATTCCGCTCACTTCAATCCGGATTCGGAAGAGGAGCTTTGGACCGTTCTGCCCAAACAATATCCCGGCCAACTTTCGGAGGGAATTCTGGATGAAATCTTGGAAATCGAGTCTCGGCTTTCTCGTTCCAGAACCAATCTCAAGGACGCACAAAAAGAAAATCGAGCTTTTTTAGTAGGCGTGTATCCCGAGCGAAACGTAAAAAGACATCCATCTCTTTCCATCGCGGAATTGAAAGAACTTTGTAGGACCGCGGAGGTTCACGTGGTGGATACGTTTATTCAAAGAAAGAATCGACTGGATCCTTCGACTGTTTTGGGAAAAGGAAAACTGGAAGAGATCATCTTAAAGGCGATTCAGAAACACGTCGAACTTCTTGTATTTGATCTCGAACTCACTCCTTCTCAGGCGAAGAAGATCTCAGATATCGCGGACATCAAAGTGATCGACAGAACACAACTCATTCTGGATATCTTTGCAAGAAACGCGAAAAGTCGAGACGGTAAACTTCAGGTAGAATTGGCTCAGCTTAAATATCTCAAAGGGCGACTAACGGAGCTGGATGACAATATGTCCAGATTGACGGGGGGAATCGGAGGACGAGGACCGGGGGAAACAAAACTGGAAATCGGAAAACGAAGAGTCGAAGAGAGAATTTCGAGACTCGAAGTGGAGCTCAAATCCCTCAAAAAAAGAAGGGAGATCAATCGCCGTCAGAGAAAAAGAAACGAACTTCCGGTTGTAGGTATCGTCGGATACACGAACGCAGGAAAGTCCACGCTTTTAAATTCTCTCACCAACAGCGAGGTATTATCCGAGAACAAATTATTTGCGACTCTGGATCCCACGACGAGAAGAATCCGATTTCCGGAGGAAAGAGAAATTATCATTTCGGATACGGTTGGATTTATCCACGATCTTCCTCCCGAACTTTCCAATGCGTTCAAAGCGACTCTGGAAGAGTTGGGGGATTCTGATCTTTTGGTTCACGTGGTGGATATTTCCAATCCGGATTATAAGTTGCAGATGGAAGCGGTGGAAAAGATTTTAGAAGAATTAGATCTTTCTCATATACCGATGATTCAGGTTTACAATAAAATCGATCATCTCGAAAAATTCAAAACCTTGGCGTCTGAAGAAGGATTTTCCAGCGGATATAAAAAATCTTCTCGGGAAATTTTGAATAACGGACCCGGTTTGGAAGCGATTGCGGATTTGAAGGAAGAATTGGGAATTGATTCTCACGCGGATACGGTTCTGGTATCCGCTTATCAAGGATGGGGTTTAAAAACTCTTCTGGATCTTTTGGAAGAAAAAATCTATGAGAATGCTTTTTTGGCTTCTTCCAAGGAATGATAAATCTCCACTTTTTTCGGAAGCTCCATCAGTCGAATCACGTTTTCTAAAAAGTGGTTCAATCCGCCGATTACGATCTTTCCGGAGTGTTGGTCCACCGTTTTGATCAAGGTGAGAATCGTTGCTACGCCGACACTATTGATGTATTCCAAATTGGATAGATCCAAAATGATATTGTAGATTTCCTCTTCAAAAATAAAATGAATTTTGCGGGAAATCTCAAAAGAATTGGAATTGGTTACCTTCCCGTTGAATACAACGAGTTGGATTTCCTTATTTGGAAGACTTGTTTTGGTCGTCTCAATATACAATGAATCGAATTCTACTCTCGCCATGAAAATTCCTATTTTATCTCTCTGGATAAAGTTTCCCTTCTTTATATTTCAGTCGAACTTTCTCGTTTTTTTGGAAACGATCGGCTCTATACTACATTCCTCTTAATACTACTTGGGTTCTTTCCTTTCCGAGAATTTCACCCTCGCATTCCAAATATGCTTTTCTATGAGAGTCTTTTTTTTCAAATTCCACTACGTTACTTCTTCGGAAAATCATCCAGATTCTCTTTTTTAGAACCAAAAGGTCCGGAGATTACGATTTTCTCCGAATCCGGGAATAAGTCCAGATGTTCCACATTCTCCTCAAAATGCAAAGACAAAGTGAAATTCAGTCGTTTGTCCACAGATTTCTAAAATTTATCCTCTAAACGAATTGCAACCGATGCATGTCGGATTAAAGACAATCCGTCGATGATCTTCAATGATTTTTTTATATTTTCTTCTGTAGCGGGATGCGTAATTACAACAACCTCTACCGGTTCTTTTTCTACTTCATTTTGTCTCACGGAGGAGATCGAGATTCCGTGATCTCCCAATACCTTGGAAATTTCAGAAAGTACTCCGGGCTGATCTACGGTTGTAAATCTGAGATAATACCGAACCAGGGCGCCGTTTGCTTCCGAAATCACTGCCTCCGGAAACAAATTTTTTTCGGAAATCATTCCTTTATTTCTTCGAGAACCGTAATACAAAATATCAGAAACAATCGAAGACGCAGTAGGTAAGGAACCCGCCCCTTTTCCGACAAACATTCCGGGACCTGCATAGACTGTTTGGTAATAAACCGCATTCATCTCGTCCATAATGTTTGCAAAGGGATGTTTTACGGGAATCATAACCGGTTGAACTCTTGCTTCGATTTTATCGGCAATCTTTCGAACCAATCCCAAGAGTTTGATTCGATAACCCAACTCGCCGGCGAATTGAATGTCCAATCCACTAATCTTTGTTATACCTTCGATTTGAACGCTCTGTAAAGGAATTTTTTGAGAGAATGCCAAACTTCCTAAGATGCTGATCTTGTGAGCCGTATCGATTCCTTCCACGTCAAAGGTCGGATCCTTTTCGGCAAAGCCGAGTTCTTGCGCGATTTTTAAAGCTTCGGAGTAATCGAGATGTTCGAGTTCCATCTTGGAGAGAATAAAATTCGTAGTACCGTTTAAAATTCCGTAGAGTGAAAGAAAAGAGTCGGAGCCAAGCCCGGTTTTGATGGAACGGATCACCGGAATTGCACCCGCAACCGAAGCTTCGATTCCGATCTCTACACGATTTGCTTCCGCTAACGCAAAGAGTTCTTCCCCTTTTTGCGAGATCAGCGCTTTGTTTGCGGTAATTACCGTTTTCCCGTTTTTTAAAGCGTTATTTACGATCGTATAGGCGACATCGGTTCCTCCGACGAGCTCTAAGACTACGTCGATTGCGGGATCCTTTACGATTTTCTGATAGTCGGGTTCTATCTTGCAACTCGGGAAGTTTTGTAATTCTTTTTTGACCTTTTCGGGAGTTCGGGTGCAAACGGCGGCAAGGACAAGATCCAATCCAAAATTTTCGCGATAGGAATTACTTTCCTTTTTTAAAATTTCGATGACTCCCGATCCTACGGTCCCGGCTCCGATCAATCCTATACGAATGCTTTCCATTGTTTACCATCTTCGGAATTTGCAGGGAAGATTCACTCAATTTTCAACGGAAAAGAATTAGAACCGCGAGCAATTGAAATTTTAATTTACAAGGTTTCATTTCTCTGGTACGAATCGTAGATAAGTTTTTTAAATCCAAGATACAGGTCCAAATGGCAAACAAAAGAAGGCCTCCTAGAAAGAAACATAATTCAAATCCAAAAGCTCCGGGGGGAAATGAGAGGAATCGAGAGAACTCGGATTCCAACCGAGGTGGGAACGAACCCAGAGAAGCAAATCGCAGGCATTCTCATCAACAACGCCAACAACAAGGAAAGAATTTTCAGAGAAATCAAGAGTTTCATCGGAAAAGCCAGGAATTGGCGATGGAGAAAAATCCTCCGAAAGTGAGAGCGCCTCGAGAAGGTGCAAATTACTTAGCGGCTACGATCTTAACCGGAAGTATATTCGTCTTAGGAGTTTTCAGCTATTTTATTTGTGAAAATTATCACACGAAAACTCCGGTTTATGGAAAGCGAGGCTGGGATGATGGATTCAATCGTTCGGTAACTTGGGCGGAAGCAAAAGAAATCTGCGATGAAAAATCGAAACGTCTTCCCGGAAAGGATCAGCTTAAGAATTTTAGCAAAAGAGCGGATCAAAAACTGAGAAACGCCGGAGTTTTTTGGTCTTCCAGTCCGGAAGGAGATTCGGGTTATTACTATTCGGTTAATTTTAAGGACGGAACGGAAACGAGCAGTCTCGGAACGATGAAGTATAACGTGATCTGCGTAAAATAAAATCGATCGTAAAAATCCGAAAGGGAAGAAAATAAAAATCTTCGCTTTCGGAAAAAATATTCCGCATTCCATACAACTTTCCAAACTTCGAAAAATTCTTCCCCTTCAAGAAATATTTCAAAAAAGAATCCAGCGACATGGGCACCCTTTATGATCAAAAAAATATCCGGTAGAATCGTCACACACGAGCGAGATTTTCACGGAACGGTGGAATGGGATCCGACAACGGGATGGATCCAGTCGGTTACGGAAGGATTGGAATTGGATGTCGTCGAAAACGAGACAAAAAACGAAGTATGGTTTGATCCGAATAAAACGGTGATTTTTCCGGGCTTTGGCGACATTCATGTCCACGCAAGGGAAGACGAGAGCGGAAAACATATGTATAAGGAGGATTTTTTATCCGCGAGTGCGGCCGCGATTAACGGAGGTGTGGTTCATATTGCCGATATGCCAAACAATCCGGTGCCTCCGGTGGACGAAAAAACATATTCAAAAAAACGAATTCTTGCGGATAAGTCGCCGATTCACATAACGTTGTATGCAGGAATCGGACCGAATACAAAACCGTTGAAAGAATCCGTTCCGTATAAGGTTTTTATGGGCCCGAGTATCGGGGAATTGTTTTTTCACAACAATCAAACGCTGGAAGACACGATCCAAAATTATAAGGGTGAGAATATAAGCTTTCATTGCGAGGATCCGGAGATTCTCGAAAGACATCAGGACGAAACATTACACGAAGACCGAAGACCCGCTGAAGCGGAGACGATGGCGACGGACTTTGCTTTGTATTTGATCGAAAAATACGATCTGAGAGGAAAGCTTTGCCATTATTCCACCGGCGATGGATTGAATAAGATCAAGGCCGCAAAAAAGAAGGGATTGAAGATCACCTGCGAAGTGACTCCGACTCATTTGTTTTTTGATAAGTCGATGTTAACCGCCGAGAATCGACATTGGTTTCAGATGAACCCGCCTCTGAGAGATAAGAAAGACCGGGAAAAAATGCTCGAAGGAATCAAAGAAGGTTGGATCGATTATTTGGCCACCGATCACGCTCCTCACAGCATAGAAGAAAAACAAAAAGGAACCAGTGGAATCTCACAATTGGATACATATTCACTTTTTGTAACATGGTTGATTCTCAAAGAAGGTGTGGATTTAAAAACGATCGCAAGAATCTGCGCAAAAAATCCGGGAGACTTTGTAAACGAGTATCTTCCAAAAAAATACGGAAAAGGATTTGGAAAAATCGAACCGGGATACGCCGCAAACTTTACGGTCCTCAATTTGAAACAATCGAAAACATTTCAAAAAAAAGAGATCAAAAGTAAATCGGCCTGGTCCCCGTTTGAAAACTTTACATTTCCAGGTTCCCTAGAGGCCGTTTATTTTATGGGGAAGTCTGTAAAATCATAAAAATTGTCATGCACATTGGATGATTTCGAACGATTTCGTAGGAGTTCCTACAAAAAGAGGCCAAAAAATATTCTTGAAATAATGCAATTTCTGTGATAGAGAAAAGTCTCCCGAGTTTTTCCCACCTCCGCTCCCCTCCCTCATTGGGCATAACCTTACCCACAAGTTAAAAAAACTAGCTTTTTTAGGCCATTGTTGCTTTTCTTTCCTTGGGCCTAAAGATGATCACTAAACATTGGAGTAGTACGCTCGAAACGGATTTAGATTGGATTGAAGAAGAATTTCTGTCTCTTAGCTTGGGGGACAAGAGACTTAATAAACGATTAAAGAAAATTATCGGATCGATGTGTAACCAAACGGGCTCAAGCCTACCTGATGTTTTTGGTAATTGGTCGGGAACAAAAGCCGCCTATCGTTTTTTCTCGAACCCGAAAGTATCTCCGGATGAAATTATTGCTCCACATTCCAGAGCGACTAAAAAGCGTCTTGAAAAACAAGAAACGATTTTGGTGTTAAGCGACACAACGGAAATTTATTATCGAAATAGAAACCGAATCGAAGGTTTAGGGCCGATGAATTCCAACTTGGATCAGGGGCTTCTTTTACATCCTTCAATTGCATTTACCACAGACGGAATCCCTTTAGGAATTTTAGATTTTAAAATGTGGGCTCGCTTGAAATTAGGCTCTAAACATTTACCAAGAGATGTAAGAAAGAGAACTCCTATTGAAAATAAGGAAAGTATAAAGTGGATTCAAGGCTACAGAACAACATGCGAATTTTCTAAAGAATCCGATGCAAAATACATATTCATCTGTGATAGAGAAGCAGATATTTTCGAACTATTTCAGGAACATATAGAGGTAGGAGAAAACGCTCCAGATCTGCTTATACGTGCGGTTTATGACAGAAAGATCGAGGGCGGTGATTATTCTTGGTCCTATCTTGAAACCTTAGAGCCGGTTGATATATATACAATCTCTGTTCCAAGAAAGAAAGGAAAGAAAGCAAGCAAGAGACGCTAAAATCGAGCTTCGATTTGAAAAATTATCAATAAAGCCCCCTCGATATAAAAAATTGGAAAATATAGATATGTATGCGGTATCCGCAACTGAGATTGACGGATCAGAAGACGAAACAATTCAGTGGAAATTTTTAACAACAATTCCAATTAGAACTTCTGAAGATGCGAAGAACGTAATCTCTTACTATAAAAGTCGTTGGGGAATCGAAGTCTATTTCAAGATATTAAAATCTGGATGTGCAATCGAATCCACTCAATTCAAATTTGGCGATCGATTCAAGGCTTGTATTGCCATTAGCGCAATCGTCTCTTGGCGCGTAATGATGTTAACATTCTTAGGAAGGAATGTCCACGGATTAAAAGCTTCCATCATGTTTGAACCATTTGAATGGAAAGGCGCTTACTGCCGACTTTACGAAACTCCTCAACCACCAAAACAAGAACCTGATTTAGGCACTGTTTTAGAATGGATTGCAAAGTTAGGCGGACACTTAGGGCGGAAATCAGACTCACCGCCTGGACCTCTCACAATATTCAAAGGATTAATGAGAGTTATAGATCTCGGATTTATGTTTAAATTACTCACGCAGGATTTAACTTGTGGGTAAGGTTATGCAATGAGGGAGGGGGCACCGCGGATTTTACAGAGGATTGTAGGAGTTCCTACAAAATCTGAGAGAAATATAGATTTGACAAAAGTAGATTTTTCTTTGATAGACAAAAGTCTCTCGTCTCTTCCCCGCCTACGCTCCTGTTTTGCAATTCGGTGTAACTTAGCGTCTCATTCCTTGGAGCAACACTGGGTCGTGTTGCAAGGTAGAGCAAAACATTGAGTTTCCCGAACGACTGCTACGCGACTCATAGGAAGCGAAGCATGAGTTTCAAAAATAATCAAGGCGAGCCGCAACGTTTCAATGAGGACTTTCGTATCTCTGACAGCTAACTATTCTGTCAATTTTCCCGCTTCCAACGGAGTTGCGCCTGAGCTCCAGTGCCGAAGAAGAATTGATTTTTCGAATCCTAACTTTTTGTAAATTCCCTTTCCCATATCGGTTGCATGAAGAATCACGATTCCCGAAAACTCGGATCGAATTTGATTTAAGATAAAACGAACGATCTCGGAAGCATAGCCGAACCCACGATACTGAGGATCCGTGGTAATCGAATACAATCCATAAGATCGACCGTTGTAAAACGTCATCCCAGTAGTGACTAACGTGTTTTTAAAAAAACCGGCGTAAACCGAAAATGACTCCACGCTCAAAAGACGGAGATATAAATTCTCTCGATCATCCGAATGAAAAGATTCATTTACGATTTTGAGCCAAACCTTGAGTTCATTTTTGTCCCGGATTTTTCGAAAATCGAGTTTTGACGAAATTACATTTTCGTTTTTGTAATTCGGATTTCCGGATAAAAACATTCCTACCTGTTCGTTGCAGGAATCGTATCCGATTTGATTCAAAATCGGTTCATGATCTCTTATATTCAGAAAATCTAAAATATCCGATTTGTATCCTAACTTTCTAAGCTCTTCGAGCTCGGCTTTCAAAATCTGCGGATCCGGATTTTTTTTCAATATGATTCTTGTGAACCAATCGGAGTCCGGATTGGCATAAAAAACAAAACTTTTCCGATCCAAAATCTTTGCATCGAGAAGTTTGGAAAAAACACGATGCAGATCCACATAATTTTGAGCAATTTCGGAGAGATCGGGTTTCATAAAAAACTAAACCGAAGCGAGAATCTTTTTTTTCCAGTGATGGGCGTTGAGTCTTCCTTCCTCCAGAGCTTTTTTTCCGTGTTTGAGTTGATTTGCATCTATATACGGGGTGACCGTTTCAATTCTCAAAATTTGTTTTTTATATTGTTTTGCAAGAAGTTCCTTCAACTCTCTCGTTTCGTTTTCGATAATTTGAACGGAGGAATGAAACGCGCGAATCATCGCTCTTTCGGAAGGAGTTTTTTGGGTTCGAACGCTGTGGACTACGATCTTACGAATCGATTTGTCTAAAATCAATTCTTTGATTGGTTCCTGATCCGCAACACCTCCGTCAATAAACTCTTCTTCGCCTAATTTTTGAATTTCAAATAAAAACGGAAACGTCATCGACGCCAGAATCTGATCGATCAGATCTCCCTTTGTTTTGAGTTCTCTGATTTCTTTAGTAAGATTGGATACGGAAACCCCCATCGGTATTTTGAGGTCTTCTATCTTTTGATGACCTAAATGGGGTCTTAACAATTCTTTGATTTTTTTACCGGATAAGATTCCGGAATAATTCTTTAATCCTTTGCGGATCGGTTTTACGAAATTAGTGATCAGATTTCCTTCCCAGAAATCCTTTTTTTTTAGACTTAAAATCAGATCCGTCATTATATCGGTCGGTATGCCGGCCGCGACAAGAGAGCCTATCAACGCCCCGGAACTGCATCCTGTGATTTTAGAGGGACAAAATCCGATTTCAGAAAGTCCTTTTGCAAAACCTGCATGGGCATAAAATCCGAAAAAAGCGGAATTGAAAGTGAGAGCCGTAAATTTTTGTTTAACGTGAATATGAATCATATAATATTTATTGAATGTGTTATTTATTCGGGAAGAGTTTCTGCAAGTATCCAGGAAAGATAATCCCGATTTCCCTCCAAAATGGGAAGGCTTACTACGCAGGGAACGGAATAGCTGTGTAAGGATTTTATTCTCAGCGTAAGTTCGGTCATCAGAGCGCTTTTTGTCTTTAAGATCAGAACTGCTTCGTTGGAAATTGTTAGTTTTTTTTCCCAGTGGTAGATGGATTTCATCTTAGGGAGAATGTTTGCGCAGGCGGCCAATCTTTCCTCGACCAAAATTTTTCCGATTTTTAAAGCTTCTTTTTCATTTTTTGTAGTTATGTAAACGAATCTCGGTTCCAATCTATTCTCCTTAAACTCCAGAGATCGGGAAACAGTAAAAAAAAGATCAATTTTGTTTGTTGCGATTCACAAGGATAATCCGATCAAAAATTTCGAGAATCGCGTCTGTTTCTGGATGGAATTCTAATTTCAATCTTCGTCCGAACCTTGTTTTTTTTCAGATAGTTTTTTGGTCTTTTCTCATGTTTTACGAAAATCTTACGAAACTATAACTATGAAGAGAACTCCACAATTCATAACTAGATCATTTTGCGGAAAGTTCCTTTGGGATCGATTGCACTCTTTTTTTCTATTATTTCTTTTAGCAAATCTCTTGTTGATTTTTTCCCTTGTCGCCGAGGAACCGGAAAAGGTTCTATTCCGATGGAAGCTGACCCCCGGAGAAACCGTGGAACTAAACGAATATCATAGGGTTCAGTTGGTGAGTCAGGGAAGAAAGATTAAGAGAGAAGATAAAAATCGGATTCTTTTACAGACTCTATCTTGTCAGGATCAAGCTTGTCTAATCGAAGGATTTTTTGATACCTATAGTCGTTTTCCGGAAGTGGATCCGGCGTTTCGCAAAGACAAAACGTTTAAAAGCAAATTTCAAATCACCGAGATCGGGCAATATAGAGTTCCGCCGCAATATAGCATGCCAAATCTTCGATCTTTACCCAGCTTTTCCGAAAAACCGGTAAGTGTAGGAGAGGAATGGACTCAACCGGCCACGGAAAGTTTTCAATTTCCCGGCGGTAGGGTGATGATCACCGTACACGCAAAATACAAGTATCACGGCCTCGATCAGTGGCAGTTTCAAAAACTTTCAGGTACCGCGGATAGAATTGAATATAATTACACTCTGTTTTACGATTCTCAAACCGAAAAGGAAGGCGTTCCTTTTAAAATTTACGGTTTTGCGAGGGGAATGGTTTACTTTGATAGAGACCTTGGAATTCCCCAATACAAAAGAATTCAGCTTGCTTACACGTTTGTTTATGCAAACGGAATGACTCAGGAAATGTCCTTCGATATTCATGGAGTATATAATAAAAATTTAAAGTTAACCGATATAGATAAAGATAAGTTTGCAGAAGAGATTCGCAAGGTTTTGGCCGGAGAACTTCCTACGGGAATCGATTCGGGAACCGCTCCGAAAAAAAATCAGAAAGTAAAACCGTCTCGAGAGGGACTTTCTTGGCCGGAAGAAGAGGCGAATCAAACCAAACCTGAAACTGAAAAACCTTCTGGTCCTCCGGTTGAAATTCGAAGAACAGATGAGGGAATCGCAATCTCTTTAAACTCTGTGCTTTTTGATTACAACAGTTCCGAACTCAAGGAAGAGGCAAAATTGGAACTGGAAAAGATCGCTTCTGTTCTGAAAAAATACAGTAATCGGGAAATCAGAATCAGCGGTCATACCGATAATTCAGGCGGCGAGGAATACAACCGAAAACTTTCCAGAGAACGTGCGCTTTCCGTTCTCAAAGAACTCAGAGACAAACAAGATTTGGATGAAAAACGTATGTCTTACGAGGGGTATGGAAAATCAAAACCGATTGCGGATAACTCTTCTCTCGAAGGCAGACAAAAAAATCGTAGAGTGGATATCACCATCGTGATGGAATGAGCGGTGAGGATTCGATTTCAAATGACCGCGCTTTTATCGTAAAAGACGTTCTATTTTGTCGACTAATAAGATCGATATATGAATTCGATTTCGATAGAACGAATTTTAAGTTTTGATACGATAGAATTTGTTGATTGTATGTTTCGTAATTTCTTTGCCGATAGTCTTATTAGTTCTTGCAAATTCGGCATTCCACGTTATCAAAGTCGCATCGACGGAATCAATGGTGAATAACGCTTCTAAAACGGTTCAAAAAGGCTCGTTTCGAAAACTGATCGTATTTCTATTATTTTTCATAACGATTCCCATTTTTGCGTTTCCGATTGTTTTGACAAAGGATTGGAAAATCACCTCCGGTAAAAATCTAAATTCCATCCTTGACAACAATTCTTGGAAAGAGTTGAACTCTCTTCCAATTCCAAAATCCCTTCTGAATTCTTTTTCCCTTCCAGAGCATACGATTCATACGTTTACCTTACTCAAGACATTCGAAATTTCAAAAGAGGAAATGCAAGAGCCTATGTTGGACGGACTCTCCGTTCACTTCCCTCTATTTACAAACGTCTATGAAATCTATTTTAACGGGGAAAAGATAGGAGAGGGTGGCGCTATCGTCGGCGGCAAAATTGTAAGAAACGGATTTAAACGTCATGTGATTATACCGATTCCCGAAAATCGTGTCAAAGTCGGAAAGAATGAAATCAGAGTTGTTCTCTCCGCGGATCCCGGTGAAGAATTGAACGCCTACGCGAGTTTCAATTCCACTCCTCCGATGCTCGATCTTCAGTCTCGGAATACGTTGATTTTATCCGAACGCTCTACTTTGATGCTTTTATTTTTATATCTTCTCGTTGGGTTTTATCATTTTCTATTTTATTTCAAACGCACTCAAGATAAATACAATCTATACTTTGGTCTTTTTTCAATTTTGCTTTCTTTTTATATTTATCTTCGCAGTAACGCGGTTTACGAGTTAAACCTGGATCCATTTTTACAAATGAAAATGGAATACATAGTGGTTTTTAACATTCCCACATTTTTCCTCTTGTTTTTGGATACGTTTTTTGAATCCAAGATAAGTTCGATATCGAAATTTTATCGATTTTTTGCGTTAGGAATCACTTCTTTGATTCCGTTTTCTAGCAGAGTTTTTTGCCTCCTTTTACTTCAGATTTGGCAGTTTTCGATATTCGTATTCGCTGTTTATTCGCTTTACATTATGGTGAAGGCTTTGATCCAAAAGAATCAGGATTCAGTCCGTTTGTTTAGTGGATTTATCATTCTCTTGGTCGCGGCAATTGCGGATCTTATAGGTTCGATGCAATTGCTTCCCTTTTTGGAAAATTACGGGCTTCTAAAATACGGTTTTTTTACTTTTGAACTCGGGATCGTCTTTATTCTCGCAAATCGATTCTTGAGAGTTCATAACGAAGTGGAGGAGCTAAATCGGGATCTGGATTTCAAAGTAAAAGAAAGAACCGGTCAGTTGCAGGATACCTTAAATCAGATACAGGAACTCAAGGTTCAACAGGACGGCGATTATTTTCTGACTTCTTTGCTACTGGATCCTCTAAATCAACATCAAGTTCGAAACCGATCGATCATTGTCGAAGGTTACAGTCGTCAGAAAAAACATTTCGAATTTAAACAATGGAAAAAAGAAATCGGAGGGGACATTATCATCGCCGACGAAATTTTTTTAAAAGATAGGGAGTATCTTGCATTTGTAAACGGGGACGCGATGGGAAAATCAATGCAAGGTGCGGGAGGAGCGCTCGTATTGGGTGTGGTATTCCGTTCCTTTTTGGCTAGAACAAAAAACGATTTTTCCTATAAGAACAAACCTCCCGAACTATGGCTCAAGGAATGTTTTTCGGAACTTCAGAATCTATTCGAATCCTTTGACGGATCGATGATGGTTTCTGTAGTAATCGGCTTGGTGGATATCAGATCAGGAATTCTATATTTTCTAAACGCAGAACATCCTTGGAGTGTTCTTTTTAGAGACGGGATTGCTTCTTTTATCGAAGACAAATTAGAACTTCGTAAAATAGGAATCACCGGTTTGGAAAGTAAGATGAAGATAAAGACTTTTTTTCTTGAAAAAGGGGATTCTATCTTTATCGCTTCCGATGGAAGGGACGATCTTTTGTTGGGAACCGACGTCGATGGAGCACGACTGATCAACGAAGACGAATCTCAATTTTTAAAACGAGTGGAAGAATCCAAGGGAGACGTGGGTTTACTTGTGCAGGGACTTCGAAACTTTGGAGAACTCACGGACGATTTGAGTATTCTAAAATTGAGTTATCTTACTAATCCGATTCGTTTTGATTCCGTTATCAAAATTGGTTCTGACGTATTTCCGGATGAAACCTATCTCCAATATTTTCATGCTGAGAATTGGGAAGACGCATTGCATTATCTAAAAACCTTAAAGAATAGAATCGACGATGATATTCCTCCCGCTTTTAAAAAAGAATTGGCGAAAGTATATTATAAAACTGAAAAATACGAAGAATCTCTTATCTTATTGGAAGGTTTGATCGAAGAATTTCCGGAAGACATTGAAACTATGTTTCTAACGTCTTTGATTTATAAAAGATTTCAAAAATTCAAACAAGCAGTGGAATTGGGAGAGCGAATTCTTTTGAGAGAACCCGATTTCTTAAACAACGTGGCTCATCTTGCGGAATCTTATTTTTTTATACACAAACAGGACGTCGCGCTTAAACTTCTCGAAAAGGTAGATCAATTGGATCCAACCAATTCTCACGCACAAAAAGTTAGGATCCAATTGAATAAACCGTTTCCAGATCATAGAAACGGTTAAAAAAGATTTTCGTTTAATAACTTTACTACGTCGATCCGATTGCTTTCATGTTGGATTGTGTTCGTAGTGACCAGGCTTTTGATTCCGGAGTTGATCAATTCTTCGTAGGAATGTTCGACGAAAATTCCATGAACACCGATACAGACTGCAGGTTTTGTTTTTGCGTCTCTCAAATGTTCGATCGTTTTTAATAACGTTTTTCCTGTGGAGATGATATCGTCGATCAGGACCGGAGTAAAATCTTTCCATCGATCTAGATTCGGCACGCTGATTTCAACATCCCTATCCCCTTTCCTTATTTTTTCCAAAACTGTAAACTTTGCATTTGAAAGTTCCGCAACTTCTTTCACCCATTGAATGCTTTCCGCATCGGGGCCTATAAGAACGGGGTTTTCCACCTCTTTGAGAATATAATCCGATATGAGAGAAGTCGAATGCAGAGATTTGGAAGGTATGGAATATATTTCGTCGAGATTTCTTATCCTGTGAAGATGAGGATCAATCGTTAAGAGCGAATCCAGATATCTTGACAATAGGGAAGCGAAATATCTGGCTGTGATTCCTTCCCCTTGTCGAAACACCGAATCCTGTCTCATGTAACAAAGATAAGGTGCAATTAGATGAATTTTCAAAGCCCCCAAGGATCTGGCGGTTTCACAGAAAAAAATCAAAGCAAGAAATTTAGAATTTGGACGATTGAGGGAACATAACAGATAAATTTCGGATCCGCCTACGTCTTCGAGAATTCTGCAATGAGATTCTCCATCGGGATAGGTGCCAAATTTCGTTTTTCCTAAATGTAATCCCGAAATAAGGGAAAGTGCCCGAGCCAAAGAATCGTCTTCCGGAAATGAAAATATAAATCGTTTCATAAGAATTTCTCAAGCGATTGCGATGATATTTTTCTGAGTTTTTAGATATTCGGAAGAGTATTCCAACTCTCCCAAGGATTCCGAATGGATCGTATAAATGACTTCGTCTTTTTGAACGCGTTTACCGAGCGGAGCGGAAAAATAGACACCCGCCGCTGGAGAATTCGGTGCTCCTGCGAGTCTGGCTATTTTCGCGATTCTACGGTTGTCTATTTCGCTTATGATTCCCGCTTTTTCGGAAAGAACGTCATACCGAAATTGCGCCGGTTTCGGATCCTTGAAACCTCC
Source organism: Leptospira sp. WS92.C1 (assembly GCF_040833975.1). Lineage (NCBI taxonomy): Bacteria > Pseudomonadati > Spirochaetota > Leptospiria > Leptospirales > Leptospiraceae > Leptospira > Leptospira gorisiae. Next base: position 3,652,836 of record NZ_CP162130.1, on the reverse strand, counting down.
TTGAGCTTTACATATGGCTTGGAATTTATTCCAGGCTTTTCCCGATTCTAAGATGTCTTTTGCGAGCTGTATCCCGTTTTGACGTTTAAACACATTAGAAAATTCTAAAATATATCCAGCCATTAAAATAGCCCTTTCTTTAAGATCCCGAGGGGCATCCGGTTCGTTTTTAAGAACGGAAATGCAATCCCTGATTTCCAACACAGGTCCGATTCCCCTTCCGATCGGTTGTGAACCGTCGGATATGATCACTTTTACTTTCAGGCCGACCGATTTTCCTACCACAGTAAAGTAGTACTTTAGTTTTTCTGCATCTTCTTCCGATCTGATTTTTGCGGTCTTTCCTACCGGAATGTCGATCACCACGTGAGTGGAGCCGGCTGCAGCTTTCTTGGATAGGACAGAGGCAATCATCTGACCCACGCTGTCTACTTCCAAAGCGCGTTCTACGCGAATCAAGATGTCATCCACGGGACTCAGGCCTATGGAACCGCCCCAAGCCATACATCCGCCTTCCTGTTCCACCACCGATTTCATTGTGGCGAGGTCTAAGTTTACGTTTGTCACAGTTTCCATCGTGTCCGCCGTACCAGCGGGAGAAGTGATCGCACGAGAGGATGTTTTAGGAATGATAAGTCCCGCTTCCGCGACGATCGAAACTACGATCGGGGTGGTTCTATTTCCCGGAAGACCGCCAATACAGTGTTTATCTACTATGACCGACTTATTCCATTGAATCACTGAGCCGGCTTGAATCATCGCTTTGGTGAGTGATTTGATCTCTTCTATATTGAGATGATCTCCCGAGCAAGCCGTAATAAACGAGGCAATTTCAATATTAGAATATTTTTCATTTTTAATGTCGTTTATGATTCTTTGAAAGGCACTTTCGTTCAGACGATTTTCGTATATTTTCGAACGCACATCGTGCATAGACTGAACGGGTTGAAGGTGTGAGAGTCTGATTTTATCCCCTTCCTTCGCGTTGACGGCTTTCCAGGCGCTTTGCGAAAGCCCGGCCTGCCCCTTTTGAAGGATCGTTTTATTCTCGATGATATTCAAGGAAGCGATGATTTTATTTTCACCTAATGCGACTTCGATGCGATTGAGTGCGATAAAACCTTCGGATTTACATACGGGACAGTCCCTTCTTAAAAAAATTACGTATTCCTGATTAGTATCGATGCCTAGCTCTTTCAGATAAAGAAGTTCCGTTCTTTCCTGCATTCTATAATTCCAATTCTATAATATCAAATAATTTTGGAATTGTAAATTTCCAACCGAAATGATCGGTAAGCTTGACTCTGAGAGTATCTGAGGCTCCCTTTTCTCCGTGAACTATAAATGTTTCAGCGGGTTTGTTTTCCAGAGCGCTGAGCCAGTCAATAATCTCTTTCTGATCCGCGTGCGACGATAATCCGTCTATCGATTTGACCTGAGCTTTTACTTCGTAACACTTTCCGTAGATTTTGATTTCAGGATTCCCGTCCTGAAGTTGTCTTCCTCTTGTGCCAGCGGCTTGAAAACCGCAGAGGAGGACCGTCGAGTTTGGGTCTTCGAGATAATGCTGAAGATACGTTAGAACCCTTCCTCCGGTCGCCATACCGCTCCCTGCGATCACGATCTTTGGAGAACGATTCTCCACAAATTGATATGTTTCTTTCATCGATTCCGTTTTTTGAAACGAATCCCAGATCTGAGAACATTCTATCGGAGAAAGTTTATGCCATTTCGTATGAGTTTGAAAAACCTCGAAAACGTTTCTACCCATCGGACTGTCCAAAATCATAGGAACGTCCGGAATTTTAGCAGTCGATTTCAATTTCCAAAGAAGATACATCAGACTTTGCGCTCTTTCCACTGCAAAGCTTGGAATGATGACGGTTCCTTTTCTTTCCAACGTTTCGCGGATCACATCAATCAATTGCCCTTCCGGATTTTTAGGATGGATTCGATTGCCGTAAGTGCTTTCGATAAAAAGGTAATTCGCTCTTTGAGGTTTGTGCGGCGGATATAAAAGAATGTCCTCTGGTCTTCCAATATCCCCCGAGAAAACAAATAATTTACCGAAGACTTCTAACTCAATAAACGTCGCTCCGAGAATATGGCCGTTATATTGAAACCGGGCTCTTACATTTTCTCCCAGATCCTTCCATAAATTCAATTCTGAAGAATAAAGATAGCCGAGGGAATCCATTGCATCCTTGAGATCGTAGAGAGGAACTGCCGGTTTGTGTTTTGAATATCCGTTTCGATTGGCTCGGTCCGCTTCTTCTTCCTGGATTTTACCCGAGTCCTTTAGGATGATTTCGGTGATCTCCAATGTGGGAGCGCTTCCTAAAATTTTACCGCGAAATCCTTTTTTGATAATTCTCGGAATATAACCGGTATGATCCAAATGTCCGTGAGTTAATAAAATCCAATCGATCTCGGGCACATTGATCGGGAGTTCGCTCCAATTGAGAAGTCTGAGATCTTTGAGTCCTTGAAAAAGGCCGCAGTCGACAAGAATCTTCGTCTTGCCGGTGTTGATTAAATATTTGGAACCTGTAACGGTTTCGGAAGCGCCTAAGAAATGAATTTGTACATGAGAACCCATTCTTTAAAAGAAAAGACCGGAACGGAAAAAAACAATTAGAATATTTTCGACGTAACCTTGATTTCCATCGCTTCAAGGCTAAAAATTCACCAGGGGTCTTTTCTTTTATAATTTCCCGTAGGTAAATCTGTCCGTTTTGCACGCTGAGTTTTCATTTACAAAAACTGCATCGATCGCTTTTTCTTTTTACCAAATGTACGATTCCTCTCAATTCTTCCAAAGGAACCTGGTGAATAGAGTCTTCCGGGTTTAAGATCACGATATCCGCAGTGAGGTTGAAAGTCTATAATCCGGGGGGTGTAGCGTTCTTTTGAGAAACAGTTTCGTCCAAGAGGATTCTACTGACTGTCGTTAGAATTCCATTTTGAATCCCGAAATGTTTGAGTAAAGAGCTCCACGGCCATCAAAAAAATCCAATCATACGTTTTCAGAAGGATCGAAGGTATTTCTGAATTTTCGTCAAACATTTTTATTTCATGTCATTTCTTTGAAAAACAAAAAAATCAATATTTTCTATCGATCGTTATCAATAAAATGCCCGTATTAGCTAATTTGGTAGAAGTTATTTATAAATTTTATATTTTAAAAATTATAAAACGACACAAATTATTTTTATATAATGAACAAACATTCATTATATAAAAATCTACTTTTTTATTCGAATGGTCTTGACAGTTTGCGATCTTGGCTTAAGTTCCTACTTCGGTGTAACAACACCAGAGGTGAAAAAGATTAAAGCGAATTTTCAGTAATAGAAAAAACAAATTGTGAAGATGAGGTATTTGAAATGCGCAAACTAAGCTTATTGATCGTAGTGGGTCTTTTATTGACTGGTTCTTTAGCCGCTTCCGGTGGAGGATCTTCTTCGAAACCTTTAACAGGATCTTATCCAATCGTTCTTTCCCATGGACTATTCGGCTGGGGAACCGATTCCAGCGGAGTGATCAGTATCGTAAATTATTGGGGTGGAATGGACACTTATCTGAGAAATCAGGGTGCAACCGTCTATGCCCCTACTAAAACAGCGGCTCAATCCAACGAGACTCGGGGTGCGGAACTCAGAGATAAAATTAACGTTTATATGGCGGCTAACGGGTTTAGCAAAGTTCATATCATCGGTCATTCGCAAGGTGGTTTGGATAGCCGTTATGCAGTATCCAATCTCGGTCTTTCCGGAAAGGTTTCCACTCTAACGTCTTTGAATTCCCCACATAGAGGAAGTCCGATTGCGGATATCGTAAACACAGTAATTCCAAGCTGGGCTCAACCTTTTGTTTCAGCGGTTTTGGGGGTTGTGGTTCAGTTGGTTTATGGCGGGGGACAACAAGATGCGGTAAAAGCTCTGAAGTCGCTTACGACCAGTGGAATGGCTTCTTTTAACAGTTATACTCCTGATAAAGCTGGTGTGAAATACTATTCTTACGGATCTACGATCACAATTCCTGATTTGATTCAGCATCCTCTGATGGGGATTCTTTATCCTGCTTGCTGGGCGGGTGGCGTTTTTAACGGACAAGGCGGATCCAATGACGGTCTTGTTCCCGCGACTTCTCAAAAATGGGGAACCTGGAAAGGCGGACCTTCTTACGGAATTTTTACAACCGGTGTGGATCATTTACAAGCATCCAACACTCTTCTTTCAGGTCAGGCTTGGTATGATGTAGAGGGTTACTTCCTATCAATGGCATCTAACGCCAAAGCCAATCAATACTAGTTTCCTAAAATTCCAGTAACCGTGCAAGATCGGATTTCGTGCTTCGGCACGGAGTCCTTTTTTTACATTTTTGTGTTTTTTCTCGACTAACTCGCAATAGTTGTAGAATAAAATGGTAAGACTTGATTTTATATCCAACCCTATGAATCTTTCCTTTGCAATTTTAGGTTCCGGTAGTATCGGGACTTATATCGGTTGTCGATTGATTGCCGGAGGCAATTCTGTAACTCTGTATGGCCGAGAAAGAATTCGAAACGAAATCAAAACTTTCGGTGTAAAAATCACAGACTTTACTGGAGAAACAACCTTACTTTCCGCAAATTCGATCCCATTCTCGACCTCTCTTGAAGCGGTTGCCGATGCGGATATTTTTTTGGTCACTGTAAAATCCAAAGACACAAAGGAGCTTGCCTCGGAACTCCGGGGAATTTTGGAAAAAAGACAAAAGACTCATTCCGTTTCCAGCTCTCTTCCTATTGTGGTCAGCTTTCAGAACGGGGTGAGAAACGCAGAGATTTTGAGAGAAGTTCTCGGGGATTTACCCGTGGAAGTCTTAGCGGGAATGGTTCCTTTTAACGTGGTCTCACAAGGCAACGGACACTTTCACCAAGGCACGAGCGGGAATCTTGTTTTACAGGATTCTAAATCGGGTCGTTTGCTCGTTTCTATTTTTAAAAAAGCGAGACTGCCAGCAAACACACACGAAAATATACAAGGGGTTCTTTGGGGAAAGTTGATCTTTAACTTAAACAATTCCTTAAATGCTCTTTCGGGGCTGACTCTGAAGAATGAAATTTCGATACCGGGTTATAGAAAAATTCTTTCCAAGCTTATGAAAGAATCCCTCGAAATTTTGAGACTTGCGGAAATTAGACCGGTTCGTTCCGGAAAGATGATTCCGGGTTTGGCCCCGATCATTTTAAATCTTCCGGATTTTCTTTTTTTTAGAATCGCTTCGGGAATGGTGAAAATCGATCCACAGGCAAGGTCGTCTATGTGGGAGGATCTCGTCAAAAAGAGACCGACCGAGATCGATTCTTTAAATGGAGAACTTATTAAATTGGCCGACATAATGAACCATCCCGCCCCTCTCAATCGGGGAATTTTGAAAATGATCAAAGAGGCGGAATCCAATCCTGAAATTCTGAATTTGACCCCGGAGGACTTGGCTAAAAAATTAAAATTAAGATTGAATTAGGCTTTATGAATATTCGTAATTTATTTTATTTATTATAGTTTTTCCGAACGTATTTTTCTTCCCATTCTTTCAGACTGATTCCTTCTTTTTCTGCTTGTTTTTTGCGAAAACCGTTGAGAAGTCTTTTTGTGATCGGATAACCCGCGATTGCGCTGGGAATTCCTATTAAAAATCCTCCGAGAAACATCGGTGCTCCCATATCGTTGATCAGAAAAGAACTCCAGTATTTTAAACCTTCATAAAGTTCCAAGGAACTAGAATAATCGATCACATCTCGGATTCTCGCAAAATTCATCGTAGGTATGTTCCAGCCGAATACCTCATACGCAGCCGTTCCTGTAATATAAAATATATAATAAAAAAAGGGAAGTGTTACTGGATTCGTGATCCAGATCATCGCGATCGCAATCGGCATATAAAAACGAATTCCCACAAGTCTTAAAAGAGCCCAGGTGATCAATCCGAGATACATCTGGACTCCGATCAAAGGAGTCAGGGACCAGAAAAGTCCGATGGACGCACCTAAACAAACGTCCTTTACCGGTGCGTATGATTGTTGAAATGGAACGATGATTTGTTGGTAAATGAGTCTATAAACCGTTTTGATCATAGTTTGAATTTAAAGATTGGATTTTATCCTTTCCCTCGAATAGGTTTGCAGCGCTTCTATATATTCCTTGTGCAACGGAAAAATGCGAATTGCCTTGATGATTTCCGCTTCCGCCTTGATCGGATCCTTTCTTTTTTCAAAATAAAACTTGGATAATAAAAAATGAGATTCCGATTGTAAAGCCCTTCCTCTGAAAGTTTTGGTAACGCCTTTTTCCAAAGATGCAATCGCTCCTTCCGTGTTTCCTTCCATCATCAAATAAAGTGTAAAACCGTAATACGCGTCCCCTTTATCCGAGAGAGTGATCGAAGTTTGAAATTCGTTCAGGCTTTCCTTTCTTCGATTTTGTCTGAGATATAAACTTCCCAAGTTTTCATGAATGATCGCTTCCGAATCGGATTCTTTTTCCTTGGCGATTACTAACGCTTCGCGAAATGTTTTTTCCGCTTCCTCATAATTCTTATCGGCTTCGTGAACGAGTCCTAATCCTCGTTTGCAATCGAAGGAATTTGGACTCAATTGTAGACAGAGTTTAAAATCTCTCATCGCCGCCTTTTGATTTTTTTGAAGATAGCGGATCCATCCTCGAATGTATAAAAGTTCTCCCGTGTTCCCTTTTTTTTTCAGGGTGTCTTCGGCTTTTTGAAGCGCCTCTACAAGATTGTCTTTTTCCGTTAGATCTCTCATTTCTAAAATGGAAATTGTTTCTTTTTTATTACAATTTACGGTTCCGAAAAAAATCAAAATTGGAATCAAAATCCAATGGAAACGAATTCTAAGTTTTGAATTTTTCTGGCCCATGTTTATTTTTTGAATCCTCTTTTGGGTAAAAATCGAAATCGTTTTTCAAATGTTAGGGTGATTCGAATCGGGAGTTCTTCACACAGAGAGAATCTAAGATCCTTGGATAAACGCAATCCGGAAAGAATTGAAAATTTACTTTTTTCCAAAAGTTTATCCCTGACATAAAGAACCGCACGAGATACAAGTGAATTCACTAAAAATGTATGACGGCTTTTCCTTTTTTGATAAGTTCTTTGGCCCTATGAAATTTCATGGGTTCCCTGTTTCTCCGTTTAGGAATGATCGTCAAATTCGGTGATTTCACGAAGCTTAAGATTGGATTCATTTTTCAAAACGATTCCGTTTTCGATCGAAGAAAGTCCGGATCAAAAAGTCGATCCGAATTTTGTAAGGACGCTTGGGCTTCCGAACCCTATGATTTCGATACATGAGTAACGTCGATATGCAAATCAAGTCCACGGGGAACCTCTTTCAATGACAAACCTCGGATTTTTTTTGTCATATTTCAATATGCTACCTCTTTTTTATGTAAGATTCTTCGAAAAAGTTAAAAAGATTCAGTCACATGCTTTTTTTTTAAGTTTTATATTCCGTCAGTTGTTATATGCGATGGAAGTCCTTCAATTGAGTTTTGATTTTGGTCGATAATAAAACGGATCTGGATTCGAGATGCAATTTTCAAAAATATTTTTTTTCCTAATTGGTCCGTTTGCCCTCATCATTTTGGTGATGATCTCTTCTCCCTGGCAGGCCGGGGACGGACTCAGAGCCTATCAAGGCAAAATCGATTTGAGGGGAATTCAGGACCCGGATTTCGGCATGACCAAACTCAATGGGGAATGGGAGTTTAGCTGGTTTCAAGAGCCGGACGATACGATCGAAAATCATTCCGTAGGTTTTATCTCCGTTCCAGGATCCTGGACCAACGAATCCAAAAGTCATCAAGCGTATCCTAAATACGGATACGCAACTTATCGATTGAGAGTGTTTCTTCCGGATGTCTGGAAAAAGAAAATTCTTTCCGTTTCGATCGGTAGCATTTCTTCCGCATATAGGGTCAAGGTCGGCGGACAGATAATCGGTGAAACGGGAACTCCCGGAATCAATCGGGAATCCACGGTTCCAAGAATCGAACCCAGGGATTTTTTATTCTTTGCGGGAGAGGACGAGGTCCAGATCGAAATTTTTGTTTCCAACTTTACTTCTACTTTGCCCGGGGTGTTGCTTCCTATCTCTATAGGTCCGGCGGATTCCGCTCGGGTTTCGAGAGCGATCACATTGTTTTTTGATATCTTCTCCTTTAGCAGTCTTTTGATCATGGGAATTTATCATATATTCCAATATCTTTATTTACGAAGCAGCGTTTCTCCTTTGTATTTCGGAATGTATAGCCTGATCATTTGTTTGAGAACATCTTTAATCAATTCCAAAATTGTAATGCTCTTTTTTCCGGAGATCCCATGGCCTTGGATCAATAAGATCAATCATTTGACCTTATCCATCGGGGTTCCGTTTTTTCTTTTGTTTTTTAGTTCGGTGTTTGCCCCCTATGTGAATAGAAAATTCATCAATGCGGGAGTGATCTTTTCGATTCTGTTTTCAATCGTGACCTTGTTCGGAGATATGCAGTTCAACAATCAGAACATATCGATCTATCACTATTTTATCTTGATTACGATTTGTTATTTGTTTTATACGATTTTAAAGATCGATTTTGATAAGGAAAGAAATTACACTTATATTTTATACGGTTCGGGAATTCTGTTTATTGCGGTTCTCGTGGATCTTTTTTATGCGCGGGTTTTGAGAACCGGAAGCATTCAAACTTCTCACTATGCCTTGGTCTTTTTTGTGTTTTTACAGTCTCTACTTTTGGCTTCCGAACGATCCCGCAAATTTGCGGAAACGAGGGAATTAGCTCTCAATCTTCGCACGTCAAATTTGGAATTGTTTGAAATGAAGGAACAATTGGTTCAAAAGATCGAGGAGAGAACCCGTGTATTAAACGATAACATCGTTCAGATCAATCGGGAATTGGAAATCGCTCAGAACGTTCAGAGAAAGATTTTGACTCCTTTGGACCGAAGTATTCCCGGAATTCGATTTCACTACGAATACAAACCCTTGGAGAAAGTAGGCGGGGACTTTTTGGATATTTCCGAGATCGCTCCGGGAAAAGTTCGCGTTGTGATTGCGGACGCAGTCGGTCACGGAGTACAAGCCTCGTTGATGACGATGGCCTTAAAGACCGAATACGAAGAGTTGAAGAATTTGGAGAATCCCGCACAGATTCTGAAAGAGTTGAACTTCCGATTTCTAAAAAAATTCGATTCCTTAGAGAGTATCTTTCCTTGTTTGATCGGAGATATTCATACGGAAACGGAGGAGTTTATCTACGCTTCTGCGGGACATCCGGATCAGATTTTACACTTACCAGGGGAATTTCCGAGTTTGATTCATAAAACGGGGCCGATTCTCGGATTGTTCGAGTCTCTTGAGATCGCTTCCAAGACGATACCGTTCCCGACGGGCACAAGATTGCTTCTCTTTTCGGATGGATTGATTGAAAATCGCATGAAGGATTCCTTAAATACGAAACAATACAACATGGAACTGATCACAAAGACGCTTCACGAAGGAAGAGAGAGCAATCTCGTATCGTTGATTCAGGATATTCTAAAAATCGAGGAATTGACAAGAGGAGACAATCCGCGCTATGACGATATCACAGTCATAGCGGCAGAATCTTATTCGATAAAAAAAACCTAAGCTACTACGATCATTTCTCCGGAACACTTTACTTCTCCGGAATCGTCGGCCGCTTCTAAGGAAACGGTAATCAGTTTTTCGCCGTTTTCTTCTTTCTTGCGTTTTATCTTTCCAGTGCAGGTGAGTTTTTGTCCGGGTTTGGTCATATTTTTAAACGTAACCCCGAACTCGCGGATTTGTTTTTGGTCGGCCCAAGAAGTGCAAAGTCTTCCGAGTTGAGCCATCACATACATCCCGTGCGCGATTGTTCCATCCAAACCGGTTTTGCGAGCAAAGTCCGGATCATTGTGGATCGGATTAAAGTCTCCGGAAGCTCCCGCATAACGCACAAGATTTGCGTGAGTGATCGCGTCCGTTTTTAAAGGAGGAAGTTCGTATCCGACTTCAAGTTTATCAAAATCAATCTTACTCATAATCAAGCCTCCGGTTTTCTGATAAAGATGGACATTTCCGCTTCTACAATCGATTCGCCTTTTGCGTTTTTGATCGTGGTTTTGAAAGTCATCGTGTCCATTTTTCCGACTGTGACGTTTACGCATTCGCCTTGGGAGGAAACTTTTCCTGGATAGATCGGTTTTAGATAGGTGTATTTTTCTTTTAAGTGAAGAATTCTAGACGTATCCACTCCCATGTTTTCCATGTCCTGCCAAATCTTGGGATAACCCCAAAACTGAATTACCGTCGAATAGGTTGGCGGCGCGGGGATATCTTCGTAGCCCGCTTTTTTCGCCGCTTCCAAATCAAAATAAATCGAATTGGTTTCTCCGATTGCCTGACAGAATTCGCGAATCTTTCCTTTCTCTACGTCGAACTCGTAGCGATCCAGCTTGGTTCCGATCAGGTCTTTTGATATTGTTTTTACTGACATATAAAGTTCCCGAGAATTGTTTTTAAAAAGGCTTTCGACCGGATCCAATGATACCAGAGAAGACAAATCCGGTCGATGATTTTTTTAGGAAAAAACAGAACAAACGTTCTGTCTGTTATTAGCTCGAATGAGATTCAAGCCACTTTTTTAAATCCGACAAAACACGAGTTCTATCTTCTAAACGTTCATTCATAGTTTCGTGGAAAAGTCCTTCGTAAATCTTGATGGATTTATCGGAAGAGCCGACCGCATTATAAAACGTTTCACTTCCCGTATATCTCGCGATCGCGTCTTCTTTTCCGTGGAAGATATAGATAGGAACCTTGATCTTTCCGGCGTTGGCGATAATTGGTTCTTCGCTGTTCAAAAGCATATTTCCCAAATAAGCGGAAGCCATTCCGTGAACCAGAGGATCTTTTTTATAAGCTTCCACAACGGCTTTATCGTGACTGATCATGTTCACATCCAGACCGGTTGGAAGAGTAAGATTCGGAAGAAGATCGGATATCAAAGGTGCAATGCCTTTTTTGATCTTTAGGGCAATGTCTAATTTAGCATGAATCGGAAGACCGGAGATGACCAAAGCGTTGAGACTTCCCTGATTGGTTCCTTCTTCCGCATAAAACGCCGCGATCGCCGCTCCCATAGAATGACCGAGTAGATTTACTTTGGATAGTTTTTCTTTTTCCATCGCGATTGAAATGAGCTTACCCAGATCGGAAAGAAAATCGGAAAAGGAATCAACCGCACCTCGTTTTCCATCCGAGCGTCCATGTCCGCGAGAATCGATCAGATAAAGTGCGGTTCCGGTTCCGGCAAGAGCCTCGACTAAGAATTCATAACGCCCGCTGTGTTCTCCGATTCCGTGTTGAACCACGAGAACTCGGTTTCCTTTTCTACCTTCTTTTGGCTGGTAGGTGCGATAAAAGATCTTTGATCCTCCGCTGCCCGCGAAGGTATCATCCTGTAGATTGTAAGAGTTACTCCATGACATAGCGAAACGTGTTATAGTGGCAAACGATACTTTGGAAAGAGAAAAAATTTTCATTTGGGAAAAATTCATCACAAAGGAGGGCTCTTTTCAGTTGTCTCAATCGGCGAATTGATTTTCCTGGATTCATGTTCGATCACAGAAAGATGAATCGTTTCGGGATAAATTTCTTTTCCGCGTTCTTTCTGATCTTTTTTCTTAAATGCAATCCGATGCGCCAACAGGAAAAAAATCTGGTAAAAGCGGATCTGTCAAGACTTCTCAAAAATTCCGAGTTTCTATGTTCCGGTGACGCCAATCGCGAGATCGAAGCGTTTCGTTCTCATTGGAAAAAAAATCCGGGCAGATATTCCGATCTGAAATCGAAGGATCGATGGAAGAACGTTCAGATGACTTTGTATTCGGACGAAACTTTGTTTATCAACGAGTCACGGGATTCGTTATTCATTCCCTCCGGAGAAGAATGTTCTCTGAACACCGAAACACTTTTTCAAACGGAGAATCCGATTCTTCTGCAATTTGATGCGGTGAGTCTTTCCAAGGGAAGCGGCGGTTTTTCCAATAACGGCCGTTTGCAAATTCTCCAAAACGAAACGATTCTCTTGGAGCAGGACTTGGAAACACGCAAAGAAGAATGGAAAAAATTTTCCATTCCGATCGAAATCGTAGAGAATGTGCCGCAATCCGTTTTAAAAATAAAATGGAATTCGAAACAAGGAGCGGGTTTGTTTTTGGGATCGCCGATCCTATTGGAAAAAAGAAAATCAGAAAAACAGAATGTGATTTTGATCGTCATCGATGCGATGCGTCAGGACGCATTATCCTCCGCCGGTTCCCCGTTTCCCACGACTCCGGTTTTAGATTCCCTATCCAAAGAATCGATCGTATTTCGAAATACGATCGCAAATGGAAATTGGACAAAACCTTCCATGCTTTCTTTTTTTACTTCGGAGATTGCGTCTAACTTAGGTCTCGGAAACGCCTGGTTTTATACGAGCGGGCAACAAAGAAAAATCTTTTATTCCAAAAAACCGTTCACTCTTCCGAACGCGTTTCGTGAAAACGGATACTTTACCGAAAGTATCATGAACAACGTTTTTCTTTTGGACTATACTGGCGTCGGAGTGGATCTCGGGTTTCACAAAATTCAACAGGTCGGAAAGGATACGCTGGATACGGAAGAATTGGTTTCTCGCGCGGTAAAGTTCTTTCAAGATCATAAGTCTGATTTGTTTTTTTTACATCTCAATCTCAACACTCCCCATTGGGGATATCGACCCCCCGCAAAATACTTTCAGGATTTAAAGAATCAATCGGATCCGATCCAATGGAAACAACTCGACGAGTATCAGCAAAAATATTTGGGAGAGATTCGATATACGGACGCGCTTTTGGGGAGAATTTTTGAGGAGTTGAAAAAACAAGGTCTTTTCGAAAATTCGTGGATTGTGATCACGAGTGATCACGGAGAACTTCTTGAAAAATCGCATTACTATCATCATCATTTTATCACCGAAACCGTCTACGCACACGGGGAATCACATTACGAAAAAGAAATACGCGTTCCTTGGATCATTCATCCACCGAAAACGTTTCAAGATAAAATTCGAAAAAGGGAATTTCCGGAACAAGTTTCTCTTCTTTCCTTAATGCCTACTTTGTTGGGGTTGAACGAGATCGAATATCCAAAAGACAAATTGAAAGGAAATGATTATTCTACCCTGATTTTTGGTAAAAGCGGTCCCGAATCCGAGTCCGTAATTTATACCGAAGGAAGATATTCGGAATCGATACAAACTCCAAAATACAAATATATCCGGAGATATCCGGGATACGATTCCGTTCGAAGAACCAGAGAAGGTCTTTCTCATAAAATGCCCGAGGAATTGTATGATCTAAAATCCGATCCTCAGGAATTAAAAAATCTCGTTGGATCCGATCTTTTATTGTTAAACGAAGCAAGACTTTTGTTAAAAGAAAAGCAATTGGACAAAAACGTTTATACTCTACGTCTCCCGAAATGCGAAACCGTATGCGAGAGAGAGGTTCGTCTTTTTGCAAAAGGTGGAATTTATCGTTTCGATTTTACCGGAGATTGCCGGGTTACAAACGAAGATTCCAAAAACCTGAATTTAAGAATCTCTAAAGATTCCGGTAAAACGGATCAGATTTTAACGGTAAAAACGGTGGATCCGTCACCGCTCTTTCGGCTTCAAATTCTCAAAGATGGAAAAATCGAAGATTACAGAATCGGAAAATGGGGAATTGCTTCCGGTCCGGCGGTTGGAATTCTCGCGGCAGATCCGGAATACGTTTCACTGGGAAAAATCCCCTATCGTTATGCGTCTTCGGAAATTCCTTTTTTCTATTATCATACCGGCTTTTCCGGAGGAGAAGAAACCGAGGAAGATGCAGCGATGGGACAGGAAGTCCGCAAGATTTTGGAAAGTTGGGGTTATATTCATCAGTAGACAGATCGGAAAATTCGATTTTGACATCGTTTTAATTTTAATAAAAGAATAAGGCGGCTTCGATGATTTACACTATTTTGCTCTATGGAATCGGTTTTTTGGTTCTTTTGATTTTCGGAATTTACGGAATCGGCACAACTCTTCCGATCGAACACACTTCCTCTTTAGAACGTATCTTTCCGGTTCCACCTAAGACGATTGATTCATTGATTCGTAACTTTAAGGATTATCCGTCTTGGAGACCAAATCTGAAACGGATCGAAATTATTTCCTCCAATTCTTGGAAGGAGATCGATTCTCACAACGAGGTGATAACTTATTCTTTTGTTCAAGATCGAAAAGAGGAGTGGATCGAATCTAAGATTATGGACGAGGACAAACCTTTTGGAGGTTCTTGGACGTTCGAATTGATCTCTGTCTCAGGTGGAACGAAATTAAAGATCACGGAACATGGTAAGGTCTTCTCGCCGGTATTTCGATTCTTTTCCAGATTTGTCTTTGGCCATACGGCTACGATTCGAGAATACTTGAATGATATGGATCGAAAAATCAACGGGACCGACGGATCGCGGAAGTAAATTCGTTTTCGTTAGAATTTGGATCAGAGAGGGTAAAAACGAATGGCGGGATATTCAGGCAAATCCTTGGGAGACAAGCTCGGGCTCAAAGCAGGGATGAAAGTTTTTTTCAAAGGTCTTCCGGACGAGGTAGAAAAGGAACTCAAAGATTATCTTTCGGATGTGGAATTATCAAAATCTTTAATAGGATCATTAGATTTCCTGCATTTGTTTACAAAAGATGTGAAAGAACTCCAAAAACAATTTCCCAAATTCGTGGAACATCTCGGTGAAAAAGGAATGATTTGGATTTCTTGGCCAAAAGGTTCTTCCAAAGTTCCAACGGATATCAATGAGAATAAAGTCAGGGAAATCGGTCTGAAATTAGGAGTCGTCGACGTAAAAGTCTGCGCGGTTTCCGAAATTTGGTCGGGGCTAAAATTCTACAAAAGAAAAACATAATCTGTGAGTAGCGGCCACTCACTATGTTCGTTGAACTCAATGCCACTACTCCTTAAACTCAAGATCTCACTTCCCATGGGTCGTTCGATCGGTCGTAGCGGCCACTCACTATGTTCGTTGAACTCAATGCCACTACTCCCTAAACTCAAGATCTCACTTCCTAAGGGTCGTTCGATCGGTCGTAGCGGCCACTCACTATGTTCGTTGAACTCAATGCCACTACTCCCTAAACTCAAGATCTCACTTCCCATGGGTCGTTCGATCGGTCGTAGCGGCCACTCACTATGTTCGTTGAACTCAATGCCACTACTCCCTATGGGTCGTAGCGGCAGGATGTGGAAGGAGCGAAGTATCCCGCTAATTCAGAATATTATAAATTCAGAATAAATTAATACGGGATGAGTCGCTTGCGACGAACCTGGAGCCGCCCCCGAAGATTGTTTCAGTTTATTGAAAGTTTGCCTCGTGGGACAATACGGGTCTTCTTCTTTCTTTGTTGGCTTTCATTGCTTCCAAAAGATTGTTAACCATACTTGGTTGTGTTTTAAAAAGATCCGCAAGCAGTTTTGGCGCAGCTTTTGCGGCCTCAAATGCGTCTTTATTAAGGGCTCTTTTTGTTTCTACGGTTGCCGATGCCGGGACTCGGTTGAGAACGCTGATCTTGCTTAAAGATTTTTTTCTCAATTCCTCGAGAGACGCGCCAACTTCGCTTAACAATCCGTTTTGGACCGCTTCCGCTGGTTTGTAGAGCGCGCCTTCAAGAGCGGCTTCTGATGCCGCGGACGGAAGCATCGTTTGTCTCAATCGAAGGATCAATGCGGTTGTAATAGGAAGACCGACTAACGGTTCAGCAAAACCGATTCTCCCTTTTCCATCCACCATATATCTGTAATCGCAAGTAAATGCGATAATCGCGCCGCCTCCGATTGCGTTACCCCCGACCTCTGCGATCAAAGGTTTCGGAAAGCTGATTAGGGAAGCGAACATATCAAAGATACCCGCCATAATTTGGCCGATTTCGTCTACGGATGAGCTTAAAATCGCGTCGGGATCCAATCCGATACAAAAGTCTCCGTCAGGTCCTGCGATGATTCCCGCACGAATGTCGGGATCCACTGTAAATTCTTTTAATATGGAATTCATCTCACGCATCAAAGGAAGGGTCAATGTCATCGGACCATCGGGTACTAATTTCATAACCCCAATCTTGCTATCTTTCACCGTAATGATTTCTTTCGAGAGTTTCATTTTGGCTCCTATATGTTTATAATCTAACTCGTCTCTATTTGGTTTATCTATTTCCAAAGTTTGTTTCTAATAGTTTTGGATCAAACTTATTTTTTTGCAAAATAGAATTAATTCGTTTGGAAATGAAACTATTTGGAGTCGAAAAGATCCATAAGATTTCGCCTCGGAAATATTTTATTATCTTACAAATCGAATGGAATTTCTATAATAAATTTGTTTCTCACTCGCTCTGTGCTTTCGAATTGTATTTTTCCTTGGTGAAGTTTGACGATGATTTTTACGATCGATATCCAGAACTCTGTGGTTTGTTCCGCTTGGAGTCCTTGACGTTTTGCACCGTCAACGGATCGAATATCACGGACCGTAATCTTGTTGGAATTCCAATCCCGTTATCCTCCACGACTACTTTCGCCTCATCCTATTGAGTAGATTGATCCTTACTTCTCTAAGTGTTCGATTTTGATTCTAAAAAATTTGATTTCGGTTGTTTATGGATATTTTGATTTATGCCGGAAATCTTTCGCGGGATTTCCGTGAAACGGTCCGAGTCGCTGGAAAGTTTGATGGAAAATCCGATTTCAAATCGGATTTTCCATTTTAGAGAATTCTAATTTACTTTTTAGATTTTTTTGAAGTTTTTTTCGGTAAAGACGCTTCCTGAGCGAGAATCAACTCCCTTTCGTATGCGATTTTTCCGCTGGATGTTTGGTGTGGATGAACTAAGGATGCATTCATATCATAATCGGGACGGAATTTGGACTCTATCCATTCTCTAAAACGATCGATAAAACCGAAGATCGCGGGAACTACCACAAGAGTGACAACCGTGGAAAGAATCAATCCCCCGATGATCGCGATCCCCATGGCGGTTCTGGATTTAGCAGCCTCTCCAAATCCGAGTGCGATTGGAACGGTTCCCATGATCATTGCGAGAGAAGTCATCAAGATCGGCCGGAGTCGCACAAGACCGGCTTGATAGATCGCTTCGTCTCGAGACAATCCTTCGTCTCTCATCGCCTGCATCGCATAGTCCACAAGAAGAATGGAGTTTTTCGCCACGAGACCCATGAGTAAAATCAACCCGATCATCGAGAATAAGTTGAGCATCTCGTTCGTGAGAGCGAGTGCGAAAAACGCTCCCGAAATCGCAGGGGGAATTGCAAATAGAATCGTAACCGGTGTGATAAACGATTCGTATAAGGATGCAAGAACAAGATAGATAAAGGCCAGGGCCAAGCAAACAGCCAGGATGATGTTCGCCAACAGTTCCTTAAAGTCTTCCGATTGCCCTTGGAAGTTGTAACGAACCCCCGGAGGAGGCGGAAGTTCTTTTTTTAGAATCTCATCCGCGATTCGTGTCGCGTCCTGTACGGCTCCGCCCGGAGCTAAGTTTGCGTTGACTACGATCGTTCTCGCACGGTCGATCCTGTTGATTCGAGAAGGCCCCGCGGTTTCTTTTCCGGTACTGATTGCCGAAAGAGGAATGAGTTTGTTCGCTATGTTCGGGACCTTTGTTTGACCGTAAGCCATTCTCAGATTTCGTTGATCCGGACGAAGTCTCATTCTAACTTCGTATTCGATTCCCTTATCATAGAATTTGCTGACCTCGTCTCCGGCGATCTGATAACGAAGTTCGGATCCCGCAACGCCGGGAAGAACCCCGACCAACTGCATTCTCATATTATCCAAATGAATTTGGTATTCCGGCTTTCCGGCTCTATAATCCGTATCCAAGTCGGCGAGGTCCGAGATCGACTTCAATC
The DNA here is from genome assembly GCF_040833975.1 of Leptospira sp. WS92.C1. Classification (NCBI taxonomy): domain Bacteria; kingdom Pseudomonadati; phylum Spirochaetota; class Leptospiria; order Leptospirales; family Leptospiraceae; genus Leptospira; species Leptospira gorisiae. Next base: position 3,634,782 of record NZ_CP162130.1, on the reverse strand, counting down.
TCTGCACAACCTTTTTGGAATATACTTCCATCTCTGCTAAGTTCTCGCCTTTGATCACAAGCTGGAACGGATACTGAATTCCGCCTCCGACCGCGCTATAATCGGAAACCGCAGGTCTTGCATACGTAAAACCTTTGAGAAGTTCTCGAATATCGTCTTTGACTTGAGTTGTAGTTCGTTTTCGTTTTTTAGAAGGAACCAACGCCACGGCCAGAGTCGCTGCGTTCGGTTCACCGCCGTCCGGTTTTCCGATCGTCACCGCGATCATATCCATTTCAGGTATTTTCCTGAGTATTTCCAAAACCTGATCCGCAACTTGTTTGGTTCCTTGGAGACTTGTTCCCGGAGGAAGATCCAGGGTTACCAAGAATTCTCCCTGATCGTTTGCGGGTAAGAATGTGCTTTTTACAAATTTCAAAGAAAAGATCGAAAGGATAAAAATCGCAAGGGATCCTAAAAGAACCATTCCCGGTCTTTTCAGAGCGACTCTCATGATTCTTCCATACTGTTTTTCAAGCCAGGTTTGGAATTTATCGAAAGCTTCGACCGCTCTGTTTTTCTTTGCGTTGTGATCTATCTTTCCGGCGAAGTAGGCGGAAAGCATCGGAGCCACTGCGAGACCGTCAAAAAGAGAGATCAACATCGCAAATACTACGGTCAATCCGAACTGTTTGAAGAATTGTCCCACGATCCCGGAAAGAAATCCTACAGGTAAAAATACCGCGATTACAGTGAGGGAAGTCCCAATAACGGCTAATGTTACCTCTGTGGTTCCTTTTTCGGACGCTTCTAAAACTCCCATCCCTTCTTCCAGCTTTCGGAAAATGTTTTCTCGGACGACGATCGCGTCGTCTACGAGCAATCCCACCGCCAAAGAGAGAGCCAAGAGTGTCATAACGTTGATGGTAAATCCCATCACCCACATCAAAACGAACGCACCGAGCATCGAGTTGGGAAGCGCAAGTCCCGTAATTACAGTCGAACGGAAATTACCTAAAAAGAAATATACCGTAATGACCGCGAGAAGCATCCCGATCACGATCGCTTCGGTAACGTCTTCCACGTTGTATCGAATCCATTTCGATCCGTCGCGGATCAATCTGATTTTCGGTTTTCCCTCTAAATCCTTGATTCCATCGTTCAACTTGCCGATTCGTTTTAAAACTTCGTCGGCAACCGCAACCGTGTTTCCGCCGGATTGTTTATAAACGTCGATGAACAAAGCGGGTTTGATTTCTTTTGGAATCTCCGTTCCGCTTTTTTTGCCGCTAAATAGATTTCCGATTTTAGTAAAGAACGATGTTTTTTCTTCCACAACTTCATCTTTGGAAGCCCAAAGATAACCGATGGTTTCCTCGTCTTGGGTTCCGTCGCGAACGCTTCCCAGCTGTTTGATCGTAACCGCATTTCCGACTTCGCCGCCAAAGGACACGATCGTATTTTCGATTTGAGAAAGAGATTCGTATCTTCCGAGTGTTCTATAGGAAGTTTCTTTGGAACCGGTTTCGAATTTTCCCACAGGGACGTTTATTCCCGCGCTTTTGAGTCGGTTTGCGATGACGACCATCGGCATTTGATAGGAAATCAGTTTGTTTCGATCGAGTTCGATCTGAATTTCCCTTCTGGTTCCGCCGACAATTTTAACCGAGCCGACACCTTGAACTTGTTCCAGTCTGGATTTGATGGTTTCCTTTGCGAGGTCGTAGAGTTTTGCCTGATCCAACTCCGCAAATACCGCGAGTCGAATGATCGGCTGATCCGCAGGATCGAAACGAACCACTTTGGGTTCTTTGATTCCGGTTGGAAGTTTCGGTTTTACAAGACCGACCTTGTCTCTGAATTGTTGTTCCGCATATTTAATATCCGTATCCAGGGTAAATTCTCCGAATACAACCGAAACCCCTTCCTGATTTCGGGAGGAAATTTTCTTAAGACCGGAGATAGAAGAGAGTTCCTCTTCCATCGGTTTGGAAACGAGTTCCTCGATTTCTTCCGGACCCGCTCCCGGATAGATTGTGGTTACGGAAACCACTGGAATGTTCACGTCGGGAAAGAGGTCAACTCCCATTCTACTCAAAGCCACCCCGCCTGTGAGAAGCATAAGTAAGACGATACTGGAAATAAAAATAGGTCGTTTGATGGAAAGCTGGGCGATATTCATGGATTACCTCAGTGTATCTACCAGATACTGAGTCGCTCCGGAAAAAAGAAATCAATATCAGATTTCTGAGAAGAAATTTTAGAATCTTTCAAAAGAGGATTATATAAATTCGTTTGAAAAAAAGTTCAAAAGAAGACACCGGACCAATTTTAAATCGGTCTTAGTAGTTTATAAACAAATAAAGTTCGAATGGAAGAGGTCACAAACTTAATTTGAGAACCAAAGGTTCGCGTCTATTCGAATAAAGAACTTTGAATCTTAGTAAATTCTACGAATCGCTTGAGAGATTCTCTGAATATTATCCTTGGTCAGGTTCGGATAGATGGGGATGCAGTGTCCCCTTTGAAAAAGTCTTTCTCCGTTTGGAAAATCCGTATTGGAAAGTTCCAAGATATGATGGATTGGTTCTTCTCCCGCTTTTTGAGTGCCGATTTGTAGGGAACGGAAATATCGCTCCACTTGTTCATAAGCACCGGGCGCAATGATAATAAACCGGTTGAATGTATCCAGATTTGGATCTCCGTACCAAGTGGTGACCGAAGTTCCCGAGATCGATTGGAGATAAACCTGTGCGATCTTTCTCTTTCTTTCTAAGATGATTCCGATTTTGGAAAGTTGTTCGATTCCCAGAGCGGCTTGGTAATCAATGAGATTGTAATCTAATTTTGCCTGTCCTTCTTTTCTCTGATACGGTTCCTTTCCGGCTTTCATCGTGCGGATTTTTTTGGCCAGAGTATCCTGATCCGTAATCACCATGGCGCCGTTTCCGGTCGTGATCATTTGGTCTACGGAAAGACCGCATACCGCGATGGTTCCTTGTTTACCCGGTGTAAAACCTTCACACTGAGCTCCTAACACTTCGGAAATATCTTCGATTACGGGAATCCCTTTGAAATCATAACGTTTTGCATCTACGACGGAGCCAAAGGCGTGATCCAAAAGGATTGCTTTGATGGAAGAGTCTTCCAAAGCCTTGTTCAAACCTTCTGGATTGATATGAAAAGAATTCTTATCGATATCGATTACTACGGGAATCGCTTTCAAAAGAAAAATCGCGTCCAGTGCCGAAACGGGTGCGAATGTAGAAAGGGCTATCTTATCTCCTGCTTGAATGTCGAGAGCGAGAAGGGCGAGATGATAAGCGGAAGCGAGGTGATTGCTGGAAATGACTTGTTTGAAACGAAAGGTGGAACCAAAAACTTTTTCAAAACGAGTGGTCACGTTTCCGGTCGTAAGATGGTCTTCAACGAGGCACTCCAAAACCGTTTTGAGATCTTCCCGGGAAAGAGTGGGTTTGTGAAATTCAATCTCCGTCTTTTTCTTGGAATTTTTTTCCTGAATTTCAGTTTCGATGCCGTTCATATCCAACTTTAGCTCTTATAATTATATTATGTCGCATTCTAGTCCAAAGAAAAATCTCGTAAAGACCTTTTTGTCAGCCTGCAAACGGAGATTGGCACATACGGGAAAAAGTACAAGAAAAATCTTCTCTGAAACTGGAATTTTGTGGGAACTCCTGCAAAAGCGATGTTGGTAGCTTGAAAAGGATACGACCAAACCCCGGTTGGAATCGGTGCTTGGCTCTTTAAGGACGAGTTCCTTGGTTTGACAAATGGATTCACTGAAGATCCGCTTGGCGCGGATGGGAGGTCCCGCCAAAGGTGTTTCGGGATTCTTTATTTTTTTCGATTTTTGGGTAAGGATCTTTTGAAAAGATTCCAAGCCAATTGATACCGCTTTCGAAAATCCTGAAAAGCAAAAGCCGGACAACCGGAAGATTGAAGTTTTCCTCGGAATATTGCAGTCGAATCGTTTTCAAATAAAAGGAACCTCTATCAAATGAAATGCTTTTTAAAAACACGATACCATCTACATTTCTTTGAAATGCGCGATGAAATCGGATATAAAATAGATTCAAAACAGGTAATGTTTGTTTGATTTACGGTATATCCGTCGGGAAATTGATTTGCTTCTAAAAAATGTCCCTTGGCGAATCAAATCATTCGCTCCGAACTCCGCTCTCACGGAATGCATGTCTTTTTATCTTGATTGAGAATCGAGGTGTATAAATTAAGAATATTGGCGATTCTTGATGGAAATTCAAATGTGTTGATGATTTAGAATGAATTCTATTTATCTGATATTTATGGCTAATTTTGTGGGAGTTCCTACAAAGTGTTTTTGTAAAATTTCTGCTTGTCAGGGACTTGAAGTCCGTCATCGCTGATTCTCGGAAAAATCCGCCTTTAGCGGTTTCTAAAAATTGGATTCAATCGATGCGTATTTTGGAATCATAAGGACAACCGGACTTTCATCCGGCTTTTCTATGTTTTCAAATTCAATCTTTTTTAAAAAGATTTCTTGTCCCGATCCATATTTCCGGGAGATAGGCGCCGATCAAAATCAAAACCAAGCCTCCGACGGTCCATTTTGAAATCAGGACATTTTCGGTAAATCGGGTGAGACCTACGTTCAAAATGCTAACATACCAGCCTATCGCGATGAGAATGATTCCAACGATGTGGGGAATTACGTAATTCAAAATCGTATTCATTTTTTTCCTTTTTAAAATCTAAGAATGGGAAGATTTTGCGGGAAAAGCAATCGAGTTCAAGTGGTTTTCGGGTTGCTTAGAATCGGAATCTCCGGAAAGTTTCTGCTATGTCAGAAACTGAAACCTGGGACGAAGAGGACGAAGACTTTCCGATTCCGGTCAAAGAAGCCGGAAAAACCGAGTCGCGTCTTTCCGCGCTTTTGTTTAATTTACTCAATCATCATTCCCCTATGAGCTTTTCCAAGATCCGTTCTCTTCTTCCGGATCAGTATCAAAATGTGGAAAATCCGGATTCCGATCGAAAAAAACTCTCCCGGGATATCGAGGAATTGGGGGAACTCGGCTTTTTTGTTCGCTCCACACAAGAAGGTTACGTCTTGGATCGAAACGTTTCCAATCGTGAATTGAAGCTCGAAAAAGAGGAATTGCAGATATTAGCCGAGACCATTCTCAGATCTTATCAGGAATCTCCATCTTTGGAATTGTATTCGCTTTCTCAGAAATTATTCGAGGGAAAGCTGGATGTTTATCCGGAATTGGAGATGGATTTGAAATCCCAGAAATCTTTCAGCCAAATCGAGGGTGGAATTGCCGAGGAAATTTTAAAAAAATTGTTGGAAGCGCTCAAAACAAAATCTCCGATTCAGTTTTTATATTATAAAACCTTTCCGGAGGAAACCTATCGAGTCGAGTTGGATCCGATTCGATTGATCCGTAAAAATTTAGAGGATTATTATCTTCTCGGTTATGATCGAAAGAAAAAAGAACGAAGAAGATTTATCATTCCTAAAATTACAAAATTGGAAACGATCGCCGAACAATCTCTCTACCAACCTCAGGGACAAAAAAGGGAGATTTCTCAGGACTGGATTTTACACCCCGCGATGTTTCAAGTCCACGACCCCATCGATGTGGAATTGATCTGTGATCCCGAATTTTCATACAAAATCCGCAATTCACTATCGGAAATTCCTTATGAAGAATTTACCAGGGATTCGTTTCGACTTAAGATCACGAATCAGGAAGGATTGTTTCCGTTTCTTCTCGAAGCAAGGGATACGATTCGAAAAATTCTTCCGGAAACGGTTGATGTCGCCTTCCGGAAGAACATAGAACAAATGGCGTTTAACTATCGGCTGTTTTCAAAGAGTCGTTGAGTTGCCAATATTGTTTTATTTTTTAAATTTATAATTTTCTAATGTGATTTGGATTTTTTATTTTTTCAATCGTTTAAACGGAATTTTGATTTTGTACATCAATGCGTTAGAATCGATTTCTTATAGGATGTTTATAAACATATAAGATCAAGAAATAATTTCAATCTTGGGCACAGTTTGAATTTTTCTTTTTATTGGGCATCGACACGGGTTCTTAGATTGTGATTTTTTCTGAAAGAAGAATGAATTACCATTCTCCGGTGTTTGGCATCGACACCCAAGGTTCTTTCGGAGGAAGAGAATGTCCTTTTTGAAGAAGTTCGATCGATATCATATCCGGGGAACGGATAAAAGCCATTCTCCCATCGCGAGGAGGGCGATTGATCGTGACTCCTCTTTCTAAAATTCTCGCACAGGTTTCGTAGATATTCTCTACTTCATAGGCCAAGTGCCCAAAGTTGCGACCGCTTGTATAAGATTCGTGCTGTCCCCAATTGTAAGTAAGTTCTAACTCGGGCGCGTCCGGTTCTCCAGTGGATAAAAAGACGAGGGTATATTTTCCTTCGGGGTGTTCCTTTTTGCGGGAAACAACTAATCCGAGCGTCATGCAAAAAAAATCGAGGGCCTTTTCGAGGTCGTGAACGCGAATCATTGTATGCAGGTATTTCATGGTTTCTCCGGTTGCAAAGATTTGGCGAATCTGGAAATATACAATTCGTAAAAAAGAAAATCTTATACCAATTTGTCTTCGAGGTCTTTGATTTTTTGGAAAGAATTTTGTGGGAACTCCTGCGTTGAGGGGAGCTCAGTCGCACGGTCGAAGAATCTTTCCAACGGATCTCGGACTCTTATGAGGGATTTGTTTTGTCACTTTTAAAGTGTAGGAACTCCTAAAAATCATAGATTTTAACAAAGAGCCCGCCTCTCCAATTCTCATAGTATTTTTATGTCTCATTTGGAGGAGATCAAAAGGAATTCCTACTTCCAGTTTCCTAAAAATGTAGGAACTCCTCACTTTTTCCAAGACTTTCGAAAGATCATGCGCCTTCCAAAAATTTGGAATTGATTCTTTTTTAGAGCTTTCGCAAATATTTTGCTAAAAATACCTGTTTTTTCAATAAACCCGTGCAAAAATTCATCATATTTCTTAAAAAATAAATGCTTAAAAAATAGACAAGGTTTATGTATCTAACATAGTTTCTAATTTTCTCAAGAAATCGGCTCTGGATTCGTCAGGATGGATATAATTTCCTCATCTCTCAATACAATTGCGAAGATAAATGCCTGCTAAATGAATATGCTTGCATTCAAACAAAACAACAGCATTTCAATTAAGCATAGAATCCTCGATTGTGTCGATAGCAGTCAAATTCATAATAAAATTTGCAAATACTATAAGCTACTTTACGGGATCTGCATTCATTTGATTCATTGAGGGTTAGAAATAAATCATAAAAATAGAATATGCAAATTTTATAAAGCATTTTAATTTCTTTTATAAAAAATCTTTAGAAAAAAAGCCTTTGATGATTTTTTTTGATTTCTTTCATTTCGTGGGTTGTCAAATTGGTATTGAGGATTCGTTCTTCAAAAAAATAAAAACTCATTTGAGGTTTCAATTATGACAACAAAGAAGTTGATTTCTGTAGTTTCCCTTTTAGGTCTTTTGGCGACAGGTTCTATATTTGCCGTATCCGAAGAAGTGGAAGATCAGCTTTTAGAAAAAGCGATCGTAGAAAGCGCAGTGACAAAAGAACAAAAAACTGCGGTAGGAAACTATCTGAAAGCCGTTGCTCAACAAAAAATCGTGAGAGCGGAAGAGCTTCGTGAACTTGCAAAAAGATCAACCGGTGGAAAATTCCTCGCGAGCAATGCTCAATCTCAAAAATATCTGAAACAAGCACAAGCTTTGGAAAAAGAAGCACAAAGATACCAAAGCGTTCTTGGTAGCCTTTAATCTTCAAGCAGCCTGTGTTTCTTATGCTGATCTACAAAGGCGTCTTTTAAGACGCCTTTTTGATTGTACGGAGAACGGATTTTAATTTGTTTTCGGTTTATTTAAGAATAGATCCGGATATGGATTTGCAAAACAACTCAAAGAAAGACCTTCTACGAGATAACAAATAGCGTCCTGTGATACGCATTTATGACCATCGTCATACACTTGCCCGTTGATGATCAGTTCGATTTTTTGACAAACCATCTTTTCTTTTGCTCCGGCTACCGGTACCGAATCCTTTTCTTGAGCAAAATGGCCGAAAGAAGGAATCCATAAAATCGAAAATAGCAGGATGGATTTTAGAATATTGTATTGATTCGGTTTCATATTGATTCTCTTCTTTGAAAGTTCCATTCGATATTGGTTCTCATTTTGTTTCTCTGTCAACCAAAGGATTGAGACCATTCCCCCATCCGAATTTGTTCCGGATAAAATAAAAGCCCAAAACAACAACTGGAAAAACAAACAAAAAGATCCAAACCCAGTTGATGGCGGTTTTCCAGGAACTTTCGGTATTTGTCCAGGAGGGTAAATAAACGAGCACCGTGTCCGGAAAAAATCCCGGTCTTTTTTGGGGATCGGGGTTCATCACGTGATAAAGGGAAGCCGTATGATCAAACCAAAATTTTCCGATCCATATCTGATACGAAACGTAGACAAAGCAAATTCCCCAGGACGCGATTTTGGACACATTCTTGATTAAAATCCAACCGCTTAAAAACGGGATAAACCAGATTGCCGCCGTACCCCACTGAAATCTTCCTGGAAGCGAAAGGCATCCGTACGAGCAAGAATGCCCCGCGCTGAGCCCCAACTGTGTCAGCGAGATTAAGAAGAGAAGGATTCCGATCTTTCTAAAATTTTCTTTTTGGAAAAGAAGAATCCAGCCCAAACTTCCGGGAATCCAAATCATCGGATTTTGAAAGAAAAGTCCTTGATTGCGATCCATCAAAAGACCCGGGCCGACGGTGATCCAGTGTTTGAAATTGGAATCGAGTTTTGGCAGATGGATTCGAGTTGTAAAAAATGCGCCGAGTACCGAATCATACCACAAAAAATTACAAAAAAATAAGACGAGGATTGAAGCTGCGACTAACGCGATAACGATTCCTTTGGATTTCCAATCCCATTTTTTTTTGAAAACAAACCAGAGAAAAAGTAAAAAGAGGACCGGTAGATTTTTTATATGAAACCAGACTAAAAATCCGATTCCCAAACCGCATGCAAAAAATAGAATGTTTTGAAATTTTCTTTCAAGAACGTCTGATTCAAGAGAAAGCAGAATCATGAATACAAAGGTCAATCCGATTCCGGAAGGCAGGTCCGGAAAAATTTGTCCGGCCGCCATCGGAAACGGAAGCCCGATTGCATAGAGAATGCTGAGGGCAACGGATTCCTCTTTGGATAAGTCGAATCTTCTGCCGATTCCATAAAATAAAAACGGAAGTAGACCCGCAAAAATCGCCAAAGCAGTGCGCGCTCCTTTGATTCCTGAAATGGCGTATCCGGGTAAGGCGATCCAAGAGACCGCGACAGAATGGACGCTATACCATTTTCCGTCTTTTGAAACGGTATGATTTTCTACGTCAACGGGGCCGATGATTTTTTTTGATATGGCATCTTCTTGGTAATTGTTTTTGAGATCCAAATCTCCGTCGGCAAGAATACTTTCGGCGATCATCAGATAGTGCGGCTCGTCGCCGGTGATCGGGATCCTTTTTTTCTGGTCCCAGCTTAAAACCGTTCCGACGTAATACAATCCGGGTAAAAAAAGTAACAACAGGAGTGAAATCTTTCGCATCTCCTTGAAAGTTTCGTAACAAGGGAAATTGTCAATCTCTTACACTTCGATGCGGATCCGCTACTCTATTGAGTGTAGTCCTTTCTCAGTCCTTCGGTCGAAGAAATCGAATTACAAATCGTCTCAAACGAATTCATCATTTCCGGTTTACAGAAAGTACCGTGTTTTTACCTTTGAGGACATAGGTTTTCATGAATCCCAGTACTGTACGACTGAATTTTAAATTGAATCTGATCCGTCATCTTCGGGACGGCAAACGTATGACCTTGGAAGAACTTTCGAGCGTTACGGGAGTGAGCAATCAGAAGGATTTAAAAGAACAGCTCGGCGAGCTTTTCTTTTTGGGTGCGACCCCTCATGTTGCCGATCTGATTCAAGTCGATTACGATTCCGAAACCGATACGTTCGGATTGATTCTTCCGTTTCGATTTGATTCCAGTCTGCGATTGAGTATTCGGGAATGGCTGGCGCTTCGAAAGGTTTTAGAGGAAGCGACCGAGACCAACCGAGATCTTCAAACGAGTTTCACTTCCGAAAAAATTCTGAAAAAGATCGTCTCGATTCTGCCGATCACGGGACAGGACGCGCTCGGCACGTATAAAGCTCTCATCCAAGAAGCGCTTCGAAATCGAAAGTCTCTGATTTTAGAGTATCAGTCGAGAAACGAGGAAAAACCGCTTCAAAGAAAAGTGGATCCCTGGTTTTTGTTTCATTCTTTAGAGGATTATCTATTAGGATATTGTCATGAACGAAACGCTCCCCGCAACTTTCGATTGGATCATATTCTTTCTCTGAAAATCGGGTCCGACGATATCTCTCAACCAGCGGGACAAAAAAAATCGGCTTATATCCAGGAGTTTGAAGAGTTTCGCAAGAATCAGGAAAATTCTTCCGGAGTCGCGGAGATCTGGCACACAAAAGAAGTCTTTTATAACTTAAACCGCAAACTCGATCTGGAACGGACGGGAGAAACCAAGGAAGTGGGGAATGTTGTTTATCATTTATCAAAGGCGAAAATTCGGGAAGAAGGCTGGTTTTTAGAGACGATTCTTCCGTTTGGAAAAAATGTGATTCTCAAAAGCCCTTCTCATCTTGTAAAAAGAATCTTAGGCGAGATAGAATCTATTCTTCGATGATGGCCGTAAATTTCCGGATGATCTCGTTCATTTTGAATATTATAAAACAATTAAATAATCGGAGGACGAATTCTGTATTCCCCGCTTCCAAAAAACAAAAAGAAAAACTTGCGTTATGCGGAATTTCGATTTCAAAAACAGGAGATTTCGTTGCTTTCTCCCGCTAAGATCAATCTCGGATTGGAAATTCCATACAAACGTCCGGACGGTTTTCACGAGATACGCAGCGTTTTTCTCAAAATTTCCTGGGGGGACGATATCGAGATAGAACCCGCGGACAACGGGGTGTTCGAACTCATATCCGAGAATGAAATCATATTAGAAAAACGGAAACTATATGATCAAGTTTCCGAGATCGGCGATTATAAAAAAAATATTCTTTATAAAACATTTTCCAAGGCGAGATCTTTGTTTCCGGAACTTCCGGGAGTAAAAATTCATCTTACAAAACGAATTTCCCCCGCGGGCGGTCTCGGAGGCGGAAGCACGAACGCGGCTTCGCTCCTTTCTTTTTTGTTTTCCTTACGTCCTTTTTTTACTTCTGATGAAATGAAAGATCTTGCATCGGCAATCGGCGCGGATGTTCCTTTTTTTTTAGGGGAAAATCATGCCTACGTTACCGGCAAAGGTGAAATTTCGGAAGAAATCGAAGTGCATCCGGGTCAGGGAATCCTCGCGTTGAATCCGCAAGTGATGAATACGGCGGAAATGTACGCTCTCCTGAAAAAACCTTTACAAGAGGGGGGCTCCCAGAAAAATGGGAATACACTGTCGGAAAACACCATTTCTGTCTTAAAAAACGGCGATTGGAGTGCTCTACAGGGTAGGCTCTTGAATGATTTTGAGCCGGTTGCCTTCCAACTTCATCCGGAATTGGGAGTTCTCAAGGACAGATTCCTGGAATTCGGATCCAGTTATTGTTCTCTGACCGGTTCGGGTTCAAGTATGTACGGGCTGGTCCAGGGCCTTGAGATCCAGGAAGAACTGTTGCACAGGCTGAGACAGGAATTCCCAAATCTCACTTTCGTACGTTTCAATTTTTAGAAACTGGGCTGTCGCCAAGTGGTAAGGCAGCGGTTTTTGGTATCGCCATTTCCTAGGTTCGAATCCTAGCAGCCCAGCCAAATTGTATTACTGACATTTAATAACGATGAAATCGATTCAGGATAAGGTCGCTGTGGTTTTAGCCGCAGGGAAGGGCACCCGCATGAAAACGGATCAGCCCAAGGTAGCGGTAGAGCTCAACGGCAAGCCGCTACTCCTCCATGTACTGGAACATCTGAAAGCCTCCGGCGTCGAACAGATCGTAGTCGTAGTAGGTTACAAAAAAGAATTGGTTCAATCTCTTTGTGACGGAATTTCCGGAATCTCTTTTGCGGAACAAACCGAACAACTTGGAACCGCTCATGCGCTTCTCTCTGCGGAATCTCAACTTGCTGACTTTCAAGGTTCGGTCATCGTCGCATGCGGTGATGTTCCAATGATCACTGCGGAAACATTTGCAAACATTGTAAAAGAACATAAGCAGAACGAATTCTCCGCAACCATTCTTTCCGCCATTGTGGAAAAGCCGACCGGTTACGGAAGAATCATTCGTAATTCTTCCGGTGATGTTACGGCTATCGTGGAAGAAAAAGATTCTTCCGCGGAAGAAAAATTGATCAACGAAATCAATACCGGAACCTACGTTTTTGACGGAGAAGGGCTTTTTGATTCTCTCAGAAAAATCGGAAACTCCAACGCTCAGGGAGAATACTATCTTCCCGATTTAGTAAAACTATATAGAAATTCTGGAAAAAAACTCGGCGCTATGAAGTTGAAGAATCACCTTGAAAGTCACGGAGTCAATTCTCCGGAAGACCTGCAAATGCTTTCCGCTATGATCAAAGGGGAGGCCGTCCATCCATGAATGGAGATATCGCCGTATTTGCGGGAAGTTCGAACAAACAAATCGCTGAAGAAATTTGTACTCATCTTAAAATTCAATCGGGCAAGATCAATCTCAAGAAATTCTCCGATGGAGAGATTTCGGTAAAGATCGAAGACAACGTTCGCGGAAGAGAAGTGTTCGTGGTTCAATCCACCTCCGCCCCAGCGAACGATCATTTGATGGAATTGATTTTGATCATGGACGCTCTGAGAAGGGCCTCTGTTTCCAGCATCAGCGTTGTGATTCCTTATTACGGTTACGGACGTCAGGATAGAAAGGTGGAGCCTCGTGTTCCCATTTCTGCAAGAGTTGTAGCCGATCTTTTGGAAGTCGTGGGACCGAATCGAATTCTTACCATGGATCTGCACGCGGATCAGATTCAGGGATTTTTTAGGGTTCCCGTTGACAATCTTCACTTTGCTCCCGTTTTAGCGGAATACATCAATACAAAGAAAATCGAAGACCTCGTGATCGTTTCCCCGGATTCCGGCGGAGCGGAACGTGCGCGCGCTTTTGGTAAAAAAGTAAACGGTTCTCTTGCGATCATCGATAAGAGAAGACCCAAAGCGAACGAATCCGAAGTGATGAACGTGATCGGTGAGATCGAAGGAAAGAACTGCATTCTTCTCGACGACATGATCGACACGGCGGGAACGATCTGCAAAGCGGCGGATGCGCTTTTAAAACACGGCGCAAAATCCGTGTATTGCGCCGCAACGCACGGTGTTCTTTCCGGAGAGGCGGTGAATCGAATCAACGCGACGAACTTCACGGAAGTGGTTCTCGCAAATACGATTGCGATTCCCGAATCCAAAACGATCCACAAATTGAAATCATTGTCCGTAGCTCCTTTACTCGCGAATGCGATTCAAAGGATTCACACAAATCAATCAGTCAGCACTTTATTCGATTAAGGTTAGGTAATAAGAATGAGCCAGAACACTATTCACAAGATCGTAGTTAAAAAGAGAACGGAAACCGGTAAAAACGAAAACAATCGTCTTCGTGCTTCCGGGTTGGTTCCGGTAAACATAATCGGAGCCGGCGTTGCAACTTCCGGTTCTGTGAACGAAAAAGAATTGGAGAAGATGGTTCACTCCGGAATTCGTCAGTCTACTCTGATCGAGCTGGATGTGGAAGGTCAGGGAACTCAAAAAGTATTCGTTAAAGAAATTCAGAGATTTCCCGAGATCGATAGAATTCGTCACGTTGACTTTTACAAAGTGGTTCCAGGTCAAAAGATCGTTACAAAGATCGGAATTGAAACCACCGGAATTGCAAAAGGTTCCAAAACGGGCGGACAATTCGAGCACTTGATTCATGAGCTTCGCGTAAAAACGATTCCTGAAGATTTAGTGGAAAACCTTACGATAGACGTCACCGATTTGGATGTGGGTGATGCGATTAAGATCAGCCAACTCAAAGTTCCGGCAAGCTGGGAAATTTTGATCAACGGTGATCCGATCGTAACTTCCGTAAACAAAACCAAGGCCCTTCTTGCTGCCGAAAGAGCGGAAGCTCAAGGCGCTAAGGACGACGGTAAAGGTAAAAAAGGCAAGAAGTAAGACGGAACTCTGCCAGGTCTAATCCGATAAAAACAGATAGGTATTCATGAAGCTGATCGTCGGACTCGGAAATCCAGGGGACAGATACAACAATAACCGTTCAAACATCGGTTTCAAAATATTGGATGTTATCGCGAATAACATCAATGTTGAAATTAAGACCAAGAAGAAGAAATCTCTGATTGGTCGCGGTGATTTTGAGGGGGAAGAAGTTGTACTCTTAAAACCGCAGACTTTTAGCGATCTTTCGGGAGAATCGGTTCTCTATATCGCTTCGTTTTTAAAAATCCAAGTGGGAGAAATTCTTGTGATTCAAGAAGATTGGTCCCTTCCTCTTGGAAGAATTGTCGTCGATAAAGGAACTCAAGAAACGGATCATCCCGGGGTGAAATCCATCATTCAATCTCTGAGATCTCCCAATTTTATCAGAATTCGAATTGGAATTTGGAACGACGATTTTGATCTCAAATCCAGGGATCCTTTTTTGAAAGAAGATTTCGAACCGATGGAAAACCTGAGTTTGATCCAGATTATCAATGATGCCGAAGCTGCCATTCGTTCGATTTCTCTCGGAGATATTGACGACGTGATCGAAAAATATCATCTTTGACATAAGACTCCCTAACAAACTCAATGGTGGCGCTTTCTATGAATCCTAACGAACGCCAGGGACAGAAACTTGCGAGTGATTTATAGAGAACGGACTGAAGTTGATCCAATTGGCTTTTGGATAAAGAAAATCGAATTTTTTGATGTGTTGTAAAAATTCTGCACGAATTTGATCTCTTCCGTTTTCCTTTTGGGTATTTGAATCAATTCTTCCTTGCCTTTTTGAAGAAACGTGAAATCCTAACAGAAGGAACCTCTTGCCTGTTTGGTGTATCTCACAGGCGTCTAAGTTACAGGAGAACTCCATGAACAAGAACGTAAAAAATGTATTCTTTGTCCTAATCATTATGATGGTCGTTTTGATCATCGCGTATAATTATGAGAACAACGCGGGCGCGACTAAGGATATCTCCTATTCCGACTTTTTGAATATGTTGGAACCGGTAGAAGGTAAAAAACCTCTCGGAAAACTCTATAAGGGAAATGTTGATAAATACAACAAGATCCAAATAGAGAAAGACGTGATCGAAGGGTTTTACATTCCCTCCGAATATGCGGAATCCAAAACCGCAAAACCGGTTAAGTTTAGAACCACGGTTGCTCCTTTGGACAAGGATCTGATCGCTTCCTTAAGAAGAGCTAACGTTTCTTTCGATGCACGTTCTGCGGAAGAAGGAAAGTTCTGGAGCGTGATCGGAAGTAATATTCTTCTCATCGTAATTTTGATCGGTCTTTTCTGGTTTATCATGATGAGACAGATTCAATCCACCGGTAACAAAGCATTTTCTTTTGGAAAGTCCAAAGCGAAGATGACCGTGGATCCAAAAGTAAAAATCACTTTTGAAGACGTCGCGGGTTGCGAAGAAGCAAAAGAAGAATTGGTTGAAATCATAGAATTCTTAAAGGATCCTAAGAAGTTTCACGCGATCGGTGCGAGAATTCCCACCGGTGTGTTGTTAGTCGGTCCTCCGGGAACCGGTAAGACATTGCTTGCAAGGGCGGTGGCAGGAGAAGCGGGTGTTCCCTTTTTCTCCATTTCGGGATCGGACTTCGTAGAGATGTTCGTTGGTGTGGGTGCCTCTCGTGTGAGAGATTTATTCGATCAAGGGAAGAAAAATTCTCCTTGTATCATCTTTATCGATGAGATCGACGCAGTCGGTCGTCTGAGAGGAGCGGGTCTTGGCGGTGGTCACGACGAAAGAGAACAAACTCTGAATCAGATGCTCGTCGAGATGGACGGGTTTGAAAAGAACGAAGGTGTGATCGTGATGGCGGCTACAAACCGTGCAGACGTTCTAGATCCCGCACTTCTTCGTCCGGGCCGTTTTGACCGTCAGGTGATGGTGGATCTTCCGGACATCAGAGGAAGAGAAGAAATTTTGAAGGTGCATTCTCGCAAAGTTCCGATGACGAGCGACATTTCTCTACATTCGATTGCGAGAGGAACCCCCGGTTTTACGGGAGCGGATCTTGCCAACCTGATCAACGAAGGCGCGTTACTCGCCGCTCGTAAGAATAAAAAACGAGTCACTCAGGACGAACTGGAAGAGGCGCGCGACAAGGTGCTCATGGGACCGGAAAGAAAATCCTTCTTTATGTCCGAAAAAGAAAAGGAAGTCATCGCGTATCACGAAGCGGGTCACGCCATTTTAGGAACTTTGCTTCCCTATACGGAACCGGTTCACAAGGTTACGATCATTCCAAGAGGACGTGCCTTAGGACTGACTCAGTCTTTACCAAAAGAAGACAGACACATTCTTCCAAAAACATATTGGCTGGATCAGATCGTCGTGGCTATGGGCGGATTTATTGCGGAAGAATTTAAGTTCGGGGTCACTTCCACCGGTTCGAGCAACGATATTCAACAGGCATCGAACATCGCACGCAAGATGGTTTGCGAATGGGGAATGTCCGAAAAACTCGGAACCGTGAATTATGCCGGTGATCAAGCCAGCGTATTTGTGGGAAGAGACATGGGTCATAGTAACAAATATTATTCCGAAGAATTTGCGGCGATGATCGATAAGGAAGTTCGTGAAATTGTTCAAACCTGTCTCAATAAAGGACGGGATCTGGTTCGTAAAAATGCTTCCAAGTTTGAAGGTTTGGCGAAGGCTCTTTTGGCTAAAGAAACGATTTCTCATGACGAACTGATGTTGATCGTTCATCCCGCCAGTGAAGAAGGCGCAAAAAAAAAGTCGGAAAAGTCCGTGAAGTCTAAGAAACAGAACGGAATCAAAACAAATCCAGCTTATAACGCCGGGATGGAATGAATTACTGGTTATTCAAAACAGAGCCTGATACTTTTTCGATAGACGATCTCGATTCCTCTCCTTCCCATACGGCGCCTTGGGAAGGGGTGAGAAATTATCAGGCGCGCAATTTCTTGCGTGACAGTATTAAAAAAGGGGATTTAGTTCTTTTTTACCATAGTAGGGTTAAACCCCTTTGTATCGTGGGGATCGCTGAAGTGGTAAAATCCGGATATCCGGATCATTTCTCGTTTGATCCTTCTCATAAATACTTCGATCCGAAAAGTAACCCTGAGAAACCCACTTGGTATATGGTGGATGTTAAACTAAAGAAAAGATTCCCTGAACCTGTTACGGTGGAAGAAATGAAAAAGCACAAACCTCTCAAAAACATGGTGCTTCTACAGAAAGGATCCCGTCTTTCTGTTCAGCCGGTTTCTCCCGCAGAGTTTCAGTTCATTCTGGGACTTGCGGGTGTGAAACTTTGAAACTAAAATTTCTATTCCCTCTTTTCATTTTAATCATCGGGAATGTTTCAATCTTCCCGGATTCTATACCTATATCCAAACAGAATTTTTCCGTTGAGGAAGAATTGATATTCTCTCTTTCGGAAACGATGAAAGGGAAGTTTTTAGGAACTAAACTTCAGCTTTTGGAGGATCCTAAAAATGAAATCGGTCTCCAGGATTTTTCAAATCCGAACTTTCATCCGGAATGGGTCCAAATGGGTAAGGACTCGTTGTCCATAGGATTTACAAGATCTTCGTTTTGGATTCGAATAAACGTTCGTTTGGATAAGGATGAAATTCATTCTATTCCTTGGTTTTTAGAATTGGCGAATCCGGCTTCCGAAGAATTTAAACTTTATAAAAGAATTTCTAATTTTCCGATTCGATATCAGGAAATTAAAGACGAACAAAGGATGAGTTATTTTCATCCGGTCTACCGCCTTGTTTCTCAGAACGGCAATATCGAAGAATATTTGATTCACGTATCCACACGCAGGTCCTTAATCTTCAATTTTAAGGCTTGGACCGCACCCGAATTTATAGCCAGTGTTCAGATTCAGAATCTTTTATTCGGATTATTTTTCGGCGCGATTTTTGTGATGCTTGTATATAACGGTTTTGTGTTATTTACCGTTAAAGAAGCGGGATATTTGTTTTACGTTTTATATCTTTTGTTTTTCAGTTTATGGCAGTTGTCCGTTACCGGGGTTGGTAAACAGTATCTTTATAATTCTTCTTTAAAACTCTGGAACGATCTTCTTGTTCCGTTCGCTTATTTGGCGATCGTATTTTCGATTCAGTTTACGAGATCCTTTTTACACACCGGCAGAAAGACCAAGATCATGGATTGGATTTTGATTTCATTTATGGTTCCGGGAATACTCGGCGCCTTATTTTCTTTTTCTCCGATGTTCTATTTTTGGAATATGCAAGCTCTGACCCTATTTCCGATTTTTACTTCGGTAGTGGTTATCTATGCGGGAATCGATCGTTATAGACAAGGATACCGGCCGGCTCGTTATTTTCTTTTGGCTTGGTCAGTTCTTGTTGTCTTTATCCTAATCACGGTTTTAAGAAATTTATCGATTTTACCGAGTAATCTTTTTACGAATTGGGGATCTTTGATCGGATCCTTATTCGAAATGACTCTTCTTTCCTTTGCTCTCGCTGATCGTTTTAAATCTTTGCAAGCGGAAAGTCTCCAAACCAGTATCGATGCATATGAAAATCAGATTAAACTTTCGGAGATCGAACAAGAACTCAAAATTGCGAGAGAACTTCAGGAGTCGATTCTTCCGGATAAACTTCCCAAGGTTGAGGGAATCGAACTTTCAGTCAGAATGGAATGTGCAAGCTCGGTCGGCGGAGATTTTTATGATTTTCACGATTACGGGGACGGAAGGTTAGGCGTTTTTATCAGCGATGTTTCCGGACATGGGATTCCCGCCGCGATCATCGCTTCGATGGTTAAACTTGCGTTTTCGATCGAAGTAAGAAAAGCGGCCGAACCTGCTGATCTTTTAAAAAACGTGAACCGCGCTTTGATGGGAAAATACGGAAAACATTTTATCACGGCTGCTTATTTGATAATCGATATTCCCAATGGTGTCATAACGTATTCCAACGCGGGTCATCCTCCGATTGCGATTTTAAACCATGATAAAAAGGAATTTAGAGAAATCTTTCTTCCGGGTTGGATCATGGGTCTGGATGGAAATCTTAAAAACGGTCAGCTTCTTATTCCGATCAAACAAGAAGATCGGATCATTCTTTTTACTGACGGCGTTACCGAAGCTCGGAATAAGTTTGGTCAGTTGTTCGGTTATCAAAGATTTTATGATCTTCTCAAATCCAACTCGGGTGTTTCGGGAAGTATGTTAAATCAGCTCGTATTCAATACGGTCAAATCTTGGTCCGGTCGAGGGGATCAATTTGAAGACGATATAACGCTGATGATTTTAGATTTGAACGGAAAGGCAGAAAGACAAGGCGAAGTTGGCAAACCGCCGGTTCAAAAAATTTCCCGAGCGGGAAATTGACCGTTCGGGTTTTATCTTTCACTTTTGAATAAGAATTATTTTTTCAATTCTTTGAGATAGGAAATCAATTCAGGCGAAACTTGAATCGGTCTTTTTCTGTAAGTTTTCTTATATTCTTTTTTAAATTCCTTATGACAGGATTTGCAGGATTGCTCGTAGTCTTTTGACTTGAGGGCTTCCTGCGAAATTTCAGTCCATTTTGCTCTTTGCTCTTCAAGCGCAAAATTGGGAATCTCCGCTAAAATCTTTTCGATGTATCCGGGTTTGCCTTTTTTTGCGGCCTTCATCGCCAGCTTCGGATAATCTTCCATAAAATCGTGAACAGTAGTCTCAATCTTTCTTTCCGGTTCCGCGTTGAGAGAAAACGGGCTCAAGGCGAATAACGCGAATATAGAAAGTGAAAGAAAAGAAATGATTTTTTTCATTAGAATCCTCAAGTAAAGTATCAAAGATCGGAAAGAACGTTTCGAATTCACGTTCTATCTTTTTGAGAATTCTGTCAATCGCAGAAGAACCTTGAAACAAGGGTTAGCGTACGAATTGACTTGAAGCCCTCGTATCAAAATCGGAGTAGGTCAAGGAAAATATATCTAAGAATTTCTGTAGGAGTTCCTACAGAAATAGGTCACAAAATATTCTTGAAACAATTCAGTTTCTGTGATAGAGAAAAACCGATCGCCTTCCTCCCACAAGCCCGCCTCCTCCACCCAAACGCGCATAACCTTACCCACAAGTTTAATCCTGCGTGAGTAATTTAAACATAAATCCGAGATCTATAACTCTCATTAATCCTTTGAATATTGTGAGAGGTCCAGGCGGTGAGTCTGATTTCCGCCCTAAGTGTCCGCCTAACTTTGCAATCCATTCTAAAACAGTGCCTAAATCAGGTTCTTGTTTTGGTGGTTGAGGAGTTTCGTAAAGTCGGCAGTAAGCGCCTTTCCATTCAAATGGTTCAAACATGATGGAAGCTTTTAATCCGTGGACATTCCTTCCTAAGAATGTTAACATCATTACGCGCCTAGAGACGATTGCGCTAATGGCAATACAAGCCTTGAATCGATCGCCAAATTTGAATTGAGTGGATTCGATTGCACATCCAGATTTTAATATCTTGAAATAGACTTCGATTCCCCAACGACTTTTATAGTAAGAGATTACGTTCTTCGCATCTTCAGAAGTTCTAATTGGAATTGTTGTTAAAAATTTCCACTGAATTGTTTCGTCTTCTGATCCGTCAATCTCAGTTGCGGATACCGCATACATATCTATATTTTCCAATTTTTTATATCGAGGGGGCTTTATTGATAATTTTTCAAATCGAAGCTCGATTTTAGCGTCTCTTGCTTTCTTTCCTTTCTTTCTTGGAACAGAGATTGTATATATATCAACCGGCTCTAAGGTTTCAAGATAGGACCAAGAATAATCACCGCCCTCGATCTTTCTGTCATAAACCGCACGTATAAGCAGATCTGGAGCGTTTTCTCCTACCTCTATATGTTCCTGAAATAGTTCGAAAATATCTGCTTCTCTATCACAGATGAATATGTATTTTGCATCGGATTCTTTAGAAAATTCGCATGTTGTTCTGTAGCCTTGAATCCACTTTATACTTTCCTTATTTTCAATAGGAGTTCTCTTTCTTACATCTCTTGGTAAATGTTTAGAGCCTAATTTCAAGCGAGCCCACATTTTAAAATCTAAAATTCCTAAAGGGATTCCGTCTGTGGTAAATGCAATTGAAGGATGTAAAAGAAGCCCCTGATCCAAGTTGGAATTCATCGGCCCTAAACCTTCGATTCGGTTTCTATTTCGATAATAAATTTCCGTTGTGTCGCTTAACACCAAAATCGTTTCTTGTTTTTCAAGACGCTTTTTAGTCGCTCTGGAATGTGGAGCAATAATTTCATCCGGAGATACTTTCGGGTTCGAGAAAAAACGATAGGCGGCTTTTGTTCCCGACCAATTACCAAAAACATCAGGTAGGCTTGAGCCCGTTTGGTTACACATCGATCCGATAATTTTCTTTAATCGTTTATTAAGTCTCTTGTCCCCCAAGCTAAGAGACAGAAATTCTTCTTCAATCCAATCTAAATCCGTTTCGAGCGTACTACTCCAATGTTTAGTGATCATCTTTAGGCCCAAGGAAAGAAAAGCAACAATGGCCTAAAAAAGCTAGTTTTTTTAACTTGCGGGTAAGGTTATGCAAAATTGGGTGGGGGCAATCGCTGTTTCACAGAAGATTGTAGGAACTCCTACAAAATCTGAGAGAAATATAGATTTGACAAAAGTAGATTTTTCTGATAGAGAAACGTCTCCCGACTCTTTCCCGCCTCCGCTCCCTGCTGAGCGCCATAGAAAGCCGAAGCATGAGACTCGGGAGTAACTTCAACGCAAATCTCCCTATGGGTCGATTTGCGGGGCCCGCAAATTTTACAGAGGATTGTAGGAGTTCCTACAAATCGACTCTTGTTAAACTTTCAGTCCAAAATCCGATTCCATTCTCGATCATAGTAGCGAACCAAGGCTTGGTTATCAAGACGATTGATTTCTACGGGAATTCGAGACATATCTTGTGGAAACGCTTGAATCGATTTGAGTTCTTCTTCGTTTAAAAATTTGAGATGCTCCGGAAATTCTTTTTTAAATCGAATCGGCCTTTGACTTGCAACAACAAAACCCCATTCTCCGAAGGAAGGAACATAGACGTGTAAGGGTGTCGTTTTAAATCCCAAAGAAGAGATGGTTCGTTCGATACACCAATACGAAGAACGAGCAAATAACGGAGAAGTGGATTGAATTTCCAAAACGGAACTTTCGTTCATTCTTCTTTTGAGAACGTGAAAGAACGCCGTAGTGTAAAGTTTACCCAAAGAAAAGTTGCTCGGATCCGGAAAATCAATGATCACCACATCAAAGATTTGGTCCGATTCCTCCAACCAAACAAACGCGTCCGTATTGATCACTTTTACTTTCGGATTTTTTAAACTCCCTTGATTGAGTTCTTTGAGAACGGGGTGATCCGTAAACAAACCGGTTACCGCAGGATCCAGATCCACTAAGGTGACGGATTCTATTTTTTCGTGTTTGAGAATTTCCCGAACCGCAAGTCCGTCTCCTCCCCCAAGAACCAGGACATTTTTTGGATACGGATGAGCGAGGATGGAAGGATGAACCAGCGTTTCGTGATATCGATATTCGTCTCTGGATGAAAATTGTAAGTGTCCGTTTAAAAAAAGTCGAATTTCATTTTTCCAGCGAGTGACTATGATTCTCTGGAACTGCGATTGTTTTGATAAAATGATCTCATCCGTATAAAGGGTTTCTTCGCTATAATAGGTGATCAAATCCGAAAATGAAAACCCAAGGATCAAAAGAGAAAGAACGATCACGGATTGGGCCCTGAGTAAAATCATTCGAGAATATTTTAGCGGCAAAGCCCAGGTTCCCCAAAGTGCGACCCCAGCGTTCAAAATTCCGAAAAGAAAGCTGGTTCGAATCAACCCCAATTTAGGGGCAAATACAATTGGAAACAAAATCGACGCAAGCAAAGCCCCCACGTAATCCAAACTCAAAACTCTGGATACAAGTTCCTTAAATTGAAGCTCTTTTTTGAGAATTCTAAGCAGGACCGGAATCTCGAGACCGACTAAAATTCCGACGAGGATCACCAATAAAAACAAAGGAATCTGGAAGAATCGAATCTGTCCGAAACTTAAATAAAGAATCGCCGCGCTAAAGCCACCTACGAGTCCGATCGCCAATTCTATCTCTAAAAATTTTGGAATCAGATCTTTTTCTACATATTTGGATAACCAGGATCCGACTCCCATTGAAAAAAGATAAGTCCCGATGATGAGCGAAAATTGAGTTACCGTTTCTCCGAGAAGATAGGAAGCAATGGTTCCAGCTAACAGCTCATAGACGAGACCGCAGGAGGAAATAATGAGTACGGAAATATAAAGAGCAGTTTGCAAAAGGAATTATTTTCCTCCCGAATATCGCATAAAGTTCGTATAATGAGATCGGTAAACCCCGGGATTCTCTCTTACAGTTTTGGGAACGTTTTCGATTTCATCCACATTGCTCGATCCTCCACCGTAAAAGTTCGTATAGGTTAAATAACTCGTCAGACCGATCGCGTAAAGCGGGTACAAAAGAGGTTTTAAAAAATTCATAAAATGTTCCTTTTTCGTTTCATAGATCTTAGAATTAAAAATAGAATCGTTATCATATCAATCCTCACTGTAAGAGGAATCGTCGTCATCCGAATCAGACGAGCTACTCGGCGCAAAATCGCTGTTCTCATTTCGCGAAGTTTCAAAGGAAAAACTTCTAAATAAAGAATACGGAACCGGTAACCAGATCATAATTAAAAAGAGAAAGTAATACATCGACTGATCCACGTCTCTTCGAATGCTAAGGGTCGTATCGGTTCCTTTTCCTCTTTGAAAATCGGATTCGGATTCTATCCTGAGATAATATTCCCCCGGAGGGACCTCTCCGATGATCACATCTGCGGATCTATCTCCTTCCGTCCAACTTTCTCCGTCGTCCACACCTTCGTAATAACTGACTTCCAAACCGGTGTCGTATGCGATGTCGGTCTGTGTGTTGATCAAAGCCAGGGAATAATAGATATAATGATTGGAAAGAGCGGGAACGTTTATTTTGATCTGAACATTTTGTCTTGAATTCCCTTCCATCCGGAACGTTTCGGTTACAAACGAAAAATCCGTAGTTCCTCCCGGAACGGGGTTTCGAACATACGAATATTCTTTTGAAAAAACTTCCTTGTCTTGGGAATTCATGCAAAAACCGATTTGAATCACGAGCATAATCGCCGAAAGCCAGGTTGCGATTTTTACATTCCGTTTTCTTAATTTTGTAAAAGGATTCGGTTGTGCCGCGCCGATTCCTTCCGGAGCAGGAAGTTCCACTTCTCCTTGGATCGATTTTTTGAGATCGTCGACTGTTACGTATTCTCCGATGGACCAAAAAATTTCATTTTTGGTTTTTTCGGAGGAAAGCATCTTCGGAGGCGCGATAAAGTCGGCGAGTTCGGCGCTATCACCCGCATGAATCTTGTAGTAAAATTCTCCAAACGCAAAATCGGTTCTCGCATTTGAAGAATTGAACAATTTGTATTCTTCTTTTTGAAAGTTCTTTTTGGGAGGATACGAGCCTGGGATCGTTCTCGGAATAAAAGGAACCGGTTCGAAAATCGTCCAGTGTCCGTTCGTTTCATTCAGCCAGTAATACCCGCCGGTGAAATGCAGAAGGTATTCGGTCCAAGGAAAAATTTGGCCGTCCGCATGGACGGATTTTTTAACGACTCCCAATACCTCGCATTCCTTTCCCTTGAGTGCGAGTTTGGTTCCGGGGGGAAGAAATACTTTGTCTTTGATGACTTCTTGAAATTTGGAAAGAATCTTGAGCTCGTCTTTGCTCGTGTCCATCACGGTTCCACAATATTCGCAGCCGACGGATTTTGAAAAATCGGGACTTCTTTGACTCAAAGAAGCGCCGCAACCCAAACATTGAATCGCCTTTGCCTGCTCCACTTTTTGAAAACCGATAAACGCTTTCGGATCTCTGAGATTGATAAATTGAATCTGATCAAAATTGTAGATCATTCCCCGAAAATACAAAGGAGGAAAATGAGAATAATCTAATGTAGCAAACCAGCCCTGATCGTTTGCCAGATCCAGAAGAACCGATGTGGTTCCGGTTCGAAACCCGACCGGCAATTCGCCCTCTCCGGCGACACAAGTAGCGACTCCGATTTCTCGGATCATCCAAGTTTCTTTATCGATATCAAGAGTATCGCCGGCTCTCAGAGGTTGTTTGGAAGTTCTCGAGGAAATAAAATAAACATCGGGAGGAGAGTCCAAGTTTTGAATCGCGTCGTGTTCCGGAAAAATTTCATCTTGAGAGGTGGGTTTTAACTGAGTGATCATGAACTGACCTTGGGCTTCCGCGAGCCAGATGGAAGTTCCGTCATGGGAAATCGCGTGCCATTCGTTCCAAGTTCCCAGGCTGTATCGTTGTTGAATTCTGCCCACGACCTGAAAGCCGATTCCGTCCTTCGTTTTGCCGGAAGTACCGATCTGAATCGGAGAAAGATCCGGAACAAGCTCTCCGGCCTTCCCGAGACTTTCGAGGGTTTGGTTTTTTTGAAGGGTCAGAGTCTTACAATTCGGACAGACTCCGTAAATCGAAGCCTTACTTTGAAACGGTATGGGGGCGCCGCAGTTGGGGCAACTCAGTTCTAACACAAGGATAGGGTGTATCTCGAGAGTAGATCCCTGTCACCTGAATTTCTTGAAATCGAATCGGAAAAAAATGAATTTGGGCGCGTGGGCGATGATTGGCAGAATCAAAAGAATTCGATTTTATAAAGGCCCACCAGGCTCTCCGCTTCGGTCAAGTTATTGTATTTTTCGAAAGGACCGGAATCGTTCCTTCATTTCAATAACTTGACCACGCATCGATCCTGTCGCGCGATCCATAGAGAGCGTGACATTGAGTTCAGCGTAGCGGGAGCGCGATCCATAGAGAGCGTGACATTGAGTTCAGCGTAGCGGGAGCGCGATCCATAGAGAGCGTGACATTGAGTTCAGCGTAGCGGGAGCGCGATCCATAGAGAGCGTGACATTGAGTTCAGCGTAGCGGGAGCGCGATCCATAGAGAGCGTGACATTGAGTTCAGCGTAGCGGGAGCGCGATCCATAGAGAGCGTGACATTGAGTTCAGCGTAGCGGGAGCGCGATCCATAGAGAGCGTGACATTGAGTTCAGCGTAGCGGGAGCGCGATCCATAGAGAGCGTGACATTGAGTTCAGCGTAGCGGGAGCGCGATCCATAGAGAGCGTGACATTGAGTTCAGCGTAGCGGGAGCGCGATCCATAGAGAGCGTGACATTGAGTTTTCCTTGCTTTTAACGTTTGGCTTTTCGCCTCGGTCTCAGATAAGCGGCGTCGATCTCACCGAGAGGTTTTTCCAATTCTTCGAGAGCCGGATTGAGCCAGAAAGTATCGTAAAGATTTTCGCCGGAATAGATATGGAAATGATTGTCAAAATGAATTCTGGCAAACTCGTCCTTTCTGGAAAACATAGCTCGATTGATTTCGTTTAAGATTCCCACAAAGTCTTCGCTTTCGGGATCCGGCGGAAAATCGGAAAGATATTCCATCGCAAGGAGAATCATATACTTTCTGGACTGTTTGAGTAACTTTAAGGATTCGTAAAGTGATTCCAATTTGATCGGTTGGAGATAGGGTCTTGTATTGTCCGCTATGAGTTTTTTTTGTTCCGCAGCGGCTAATTCCCGATAACCCAGTTCCAAATGTTTTTTCGGCTTTGTTTCTATTTCTCGAATGGCTCTGTGTCCCAATGTTTTGAGTTCGGCGCGGATCGTCTTTTTACTGGATTCGATCATATCAGAATACAAGATTACTAATAAATCCTGAGTACGCTTGAGCTCTGCATAGGATCGTTCAAGATCAAATTGAAAGTAAAGCTGGTTGGTTTCAACGTGATGTTGAATGATTCGTTTATAAAGAACTTTGTCCGCTTCGGAACCGATATTGGAGACGGAAGAATTCAGAGACTGGATCAGAAACTCGTTAAATTTGAGCCCTTTCTCGACACGAACGAGGTGAGTCGCACCGTTACTTGCGAAATCCGCGGAAATGGAGACGGGAAAAAGAGCCAAAATTGCGATTAACATTCCCAATGCAGACTTCATACTTATAGTCTCGGAAAATGGGCGCTCAAAATTCAATTCTTGCGAAATAATAGATGATTCCTTTTGAGACGATTTATGTCGGCTATCATTTTACAATCTGAATCGATCTTTTTTATATAAGAATCTGTCCCAAAGGCAACTCAGCATCTCGCTCTCGTCGAATGACCTTGCTACACGACCCATAGGGAGTATAACATTGAGTTGCTCCAGGGAATGAGACGCTGAGTTATACTGGATCGATCGTTCTGCTGTTTTTAAATCAGTTCATAAATGGCATAATAAAAAGGTAATGTATTTTGAAAATGTTCTTCTGTGACTGTGCGAAATCCTTCGGATTTTAAAATCGATTCCGGATCCCGATTGAGATTGCATCCTTGCGCGAACTTTGTCCATAATGGATTTATAATGTTTTGTAAATATCTTCCGGCTCTGGACGATGCCCTTACGTGTTCCAGAATCAGAACCTTGCCTCCCTTTTTCAATCTGGACTTTGCAAATCGGATCGCGGATTCCGGATCCGGAATCGTACACAAAACCAAAGTAAAAATGACGGCATCCATACTTTTGGGCGGAACGAGGGATTCCAATGCGGGATCTCCGATTCCTAAAAGCTCGGTCCGAATTGTCCCGTGATCGGAATTGGATTGAAACGATGTAATTTTTTCCTTTGCTTTATCCATCATGGCTGAGGAAGGCTCGATTGCGAGGACGTCTGCCTCCGATCCATAAAGAGGAAAGTTGATTCCGGTTCCGCTTCCGATTTCTAGAACTTTTCCTTTTAAAGGTCGGATCAGTTGTTTTCTCCTTTCAAATAAGGTTGTTGTTTCAATCCGGTTCATAAAACGATCGTAAAAACGCGCGAACAGTCTCGCATACAGACTTTCTTTGGGAGATACTAATTTTTGATCCATTTGAGATAAATTTTATGACATTTGAGTTGGATTGATCAATCGAAATTCTCATTTTGTTTTCAAGAAAGAAAAGCAACTTACGGAATTTTAGGAAGAATGAATTTTGTTTTCGGAATGAAAAACGTGGGAATTTTGCATTTAAAAAATCGGAATGAACGAAGCGGAGATTAGTTTAGTTTTTTTTCTTTTTCAAAAAACTTTTTGTGAATGAGTTCTTGGATCTCGTCTCTGTGTTCATCGGCGATATTTACGAAAATACTATTGGCCTTTTTTCCGGAAGAACGAATGATTTCCGCTTCCAATGTAAGATCTTTTCCGTTAATTTTCGTATGAAGATGAATTCGATCTCCTTCAAACATCGTCAATCGAGAATCCAGTGCAACTCCTCCGGTTCCTATATCGAGAATGGTGACCGGATGTCTTTCTTGTTTGCCTTTTATGGACATCTCGGCTTCTAGATTGATCTTGACTCTGGCGTTCTTTCTTTTTTGAATCGCGGGATCTCTATACTCGAAAGAGTCGTCGAATAAGGACTTTGTGCCTGCCATAAGTTCAATGATCAGAGGACTGAAAAATTCGTCAAAGTCAAATTAAGAACAATCGGGTCCGGCGATTCGCAAGGTTGTCCGTCTTGGTATGTGATGGTTAACAAATTCTCTTTCATTACGATTTCGGTTTTTGAAACTGTGTGTGCGTCCTTTCTATGCATGCATGAAGAAAGCGGTCCCTTTTCAGGGATATGAGATGTCAGGAAGCTTTTTGATAAGTCTAAAAACTCGTTCGAATCGGGTAAGGACGCGGGCAAAAAATATTTTTGAAAGACCGCCTCCCTAGAAATTTGAGCCTTGGGTCCCTGCGTAAATGAACTTCCGAAAATTTGAAACCCCTCTTGATTTTCAAAAGCAGAAAAACTTTCGCCATCCCATACGAACATTTCCGTTTTTTTCAATGTGATTCGTACGAGTTTGAAAGGATAAAAGTCGGCGAGATTTTTATCAATCAATCGCTCCGGCTTGGTTTCGTTTAATAAACAGGAGCGGACAAGCAATCCTCGGCTAGTGGGATTTTTCAATAATTTTAGATTCGCTTCGTAAAAGTTCAAAAGACAAAAAATTTCTTTAGAGGAATTTACGCCGATCCAGGTTCCTCCATAGTCTCCGTCCAAAGGAGCAATCGCAAAAACCGGACCGGTTCCGATTTTTTGAGGAGAAAAAGAAGGTTTTCTTTTTACCGATTCGTCTCTGTTAAAACCTAAACCGAAAATGTTCCGATCCGGATTTCTATAAATGATTGCCGTACACATAGGATTCACTGCGAGAGATAAAAATCGATTCTCTGATTTTTATCGGCTTCGTATTTTCCCGATCCGGGGATCAAAGGAAGAGTTTCTCCGTAACCTCGAAAACGAATTCTGCCAAAAGGAACGGTTTTTGAAAAAAAATAATCCAGTGCAACCCTTGCCCTTTCTTCCGTGCTGACTTGATTGACTTCTTCGTCTCCTTGGTGAGAGGAATGAGACTGTAATTCGATTTTATAACCGGGAAAGGCGGCTAACGTGGAGCGGATTTTTCCGGGTAGGCTCCACCATCGTGCCTCCACCTGGGATTCCGGGATCGAAATTCTAAGCGATTTATTTTCTTCTATGACGAGGATTCCGGTTTTAAAGTTAGCGCCCTGGTTGCTGGATTCTCTTCCCAAGATATCCGAATATTTCCACTCGAAATAAAACTCACTCAAGGATCCCGCTCGAACGCCCGTTTCGTCCAACCCTTCCCAGAGAATTTCCTCTGCGGGTTGACCCGATCCGGACCAGGTTTTAATTTTACGTTTGAGAGAAGTATAAGGAGGTATTTCGTATAACGTAATTTCCCAGGATTGAATCGGGATTCCTTTTGCGGAAAGGGTTAGTTTGAGAAGGTCGTTTTTCCCGTCGTTATCAGGTGTAAATTCCCCGGAAGAAACGGATACTCCGAGATCAAAGAATTCTTTTGAAACCTGAAAAGAGGAAGGAATGGACAGATAACGTTCATAACGGCTATGAACCGTAAGTCGATGATAATAAGTTCCGGGAGAAACCAAACTTCCGGATTGATCCCTCAAATCCCATTTCCATTCTCCGATAGGCTCTCCTGTGTCTCGAAAACGATAGATCGACCTTTCTTCGTTTCCTTTTTTTTGAAAAATTTCAACTTCATAAGAATCCGATTTGATCTTAGGAGAAATAAAAAACGAAAAACGAACCGAATTTTTTATACTTCCCGGCGAATAAGAATAGAGTTTGGAATCCGCAAAAAGGTTCACACCGATGGGTTCGTTTGCAATCGTAAGATCGGATAAAATCGAGACGGATTCGTTTTTGCCTTTATCGGTTCCGACTAAACGATAAGAATAGATTCCGTTTGGAAGTTGTTTGTTTGCAAAGTCGGTCCCGTCCCAGTTAAAGTTGAAAGGAACTTCTTTGAATCTCCAAGAGTATGATTTTACGATCCTTCCTTCCGAATCTAAAAATTCCCCGATAAACGTATCTCCGAAATCTCCGGAAATTTTTTGAGAAATGTTGATCTTGGAGGAAGTTTTGTCTCCGTTTAAAAACAGAACTCGAACCTTTGCATTGATTTCCGAGCTCGGAGGACGAGAATCCAACACGATCGATTTTTCTTCGGATAAAAGATTTTCTTTATTTTCCGTAATCAATCTCAGTCTGTATTTATATTCTCCGTCCGGAAGTAGAAATCCGTTTTTATCATCTCCGGTCCAAAAAATCGTATCCGGAACTACGATTTCAATCGGAGCCAATTTGGATTCATCTTGCAAAAACGGTATTAGGGAAAAGCCTCTTTTCCGTCTATGATCCGCGCGAAACGTCTTAACGATGTCATCCGTCCCGTTCTTGATCACCAGCTCCCAATCCGACAAACGAGGAAGCGCGGACTTCGAGATTCTAAATTCGATCACGTCGTTTTTTCCGTCCCAATTGGGAGAGAACGCATCCGAATTCGTTTTTAGAAATGAATTTGCATGGAGAGATAGGGATAAGAATAAAGGCGACGTCGTAATAAAAAGAAAACGGATCCGCATACAGTACATTCTAAATACGTACACTTTTTTTCCTATGTTTTTTTTAAGAATGAGATACAACTTGAATTAGGATTCTTTTGGAGGCGATTTGCGATCTCGAGTGCTCCCGAGATGTATGGAATTTTTGATCGGAGAATTCACATACTGTCTGAGAGCGTACTGTACGGATGCAAAGGAAAGTTCTTCCCATGGAATTTTATCCACGTCAAAAAGTCTTACTTCTTCGGATTCCGGACTTTCCGAGAATTTGCCGTCCACAAGTTCTGCCAAAAAGAACATGTAAACCTGACTGATATGAGGAATACTGTAAACACTCTGAAGTCCGATGATTTTGATCTCAGCATTCGCTTCTTCTCTGGTTTCGCGAGCCGCACCTTCTTCCACCGTTTCCCTATTTTCGAGAAAACCCGCGGGCAAGGTCCAGAACCCTTTTCTAGGTTCGATCGCGCGTTTGCAGAGTAAAATCTTTTCTTCCCAAACTGGAATACTTCCCACGACTACCTTCGGATTTTGATAGTGAATCGTTCCGCAGACGTCGCAGATATATCTCGGACGATTGTCTCCTTCCGGAATTTTACGAGAAATGTTTCCGCCGCAAGAACTACAGAATTTCATACTTTTCGAATGCGATTCCAAGTGAGCGTCGCTTCCACCAAAAGCCAAAGTGTTAGGATGATCAGAGTGCTGCCGACTCCGGCGAGAAGAAGATTGGGCGACGGTCCGATTAAAAAATCAAAAAAGTTTTGAATCATCGCCCAGAGAGTCACTGTTAAAACGAACAACATAGGAAGAAATGCCACTTTGATTTTTTTCTTCGATTTGAGTAGAAAAATGGTGATCACAAGAAGGGCGAGTCCTGCCAAAAGTTGATTGGTGGTTCCGAAAAGTTTCCAAAGAGCCAAACCCGCGGGTTTTTTCTTTCCGTCCTGCTCGATCTCCATAAACGCAAACATACCGATTGCCGCACAGGCGATCAGACTGGAAACATAACGATTTCCGATCAAATTCCGAACCCAAGAGATCCGAGTCGACTCCGCGATTTCTTCGATATTGTAACGAAGAAGCCTTGTGGCGGAATCCAAGGAAGTCAACGCAAAACTGATTACGATCAACGCGATAAAACCCTGCCCGAATTGTTCCGGGATTCCGAGTTGCGCTAAAAATCTTCCAGTTCCGTAGATATAAGCCCCCACTTGAGGCGCGAGTCCCTGGATGCCGGACCAGGAACGGTAAAAGCCGGACCATTCTCCCGCCGAACTAAACCCGATAGTGCACGCGATCACCGCGGATAGACCTAACAGAGATTCGCCGATCATTCCGCCATAGCCGATCGGTCTCGCGTCCACTTCTTTATCCAATTGTTTTGCGGTCGTACCCGAGCTGACTAACGCGTGAAAACCTGAAACAGCCCCGCAGGCGATCGTGATAAATACGAACGGAATCAAATCAAGACCGATGGATCCGGTACGGATCGCCTCCGCGTTAAAGGAAGGAAAATTTTGAAAGATCGCTCCCGTGAAAAAACCGAGATAGATCAGAATGATTCCCAAATACAACAAGAACGAATTGATATAGTCCCTGCTCTGAAGCAATAACCAGATCGGAGTCACCGATGCTAAAAATGCGTAGAAGAGTAAAATGTATTTCCAACTTCCAGTCGAAGGGGAAGTTTCCACGTGATTGAGTCCCGTCCAGGAAAGAACGGATTCCTGCATTCCCAAAGCCATGGAGACTAACGTTGCAAAGACGCTGATGATCGTCAAAGGCGTGAGATTTGTCCCTTTTTTATGATGTAGATAACCGACTATGATTGCGAGAAATAAAATCACCGCGGACGGAATCACCGCTTCCGGAAAATGACTTCTGAGACGAATCGAAGGTTTTTCTTCGGTTCTGATCTCGCCGGGATGATCGTGAACTTCTTTTGCCGGATTGGAGGAGTCGATCGGATCTTTCGGATTTTTGGAATCTACAACGTTAGGCGGATTCTTCTCCGTTTCGGAAACGATCGGGATCTTGTGACCAAGACCTGTTCTGGGATCTGCGGAAAACATTTCCGCAAGAACCAATACAAAAACTCCCATCGCTAAAGCGACCAGGAAGAATATGATCGTGTGAAATAGACTTCTGGCTCTATGACCCAAAAGATCTTCCGCAACCTGTCCTATACTTTTTCCTTGGTTTCGAACCGAAACAACAAGCGCTCCGAAATCATGAACGCAGCCCACAAAAATACTTCCGAAAACCACCCAAATCATCGCAGGAAGCCAACCCCAAATGACTGCGACCGCCGGTCCTAGTACGGGAGCCAATCCGGCAATGGAAGCATAATGATGTCCGAAAAGAACGATTGGTTTTGTGGGAAGGTAATCCACCCCGTCGTTGAGTTTATGGGCCGGTGTGTCGTTTGTGCTTTCCTTCAGTTCAAAGATCGATTTGGAAATATAGCCCGAGTAAAATTTATATCCCAGAAAATAAACGAGAAAACAAGCAAGAACTGCGATGAAAGGAAGCATAATAGGATGGATGGGTTTCCGAAACGTTCCGAGCAAACCTTTTTTCAATGGGGAGGAAGATTTCCGAGTCTCATTCTTAGAGCAGAATCGGAAAAAGAATTGATGAATGGATTTACCGGGGTGGAAAATCTGGAAGTAGAAACCAATGCAGACTCGGAGTTTTGAACAGATTCGTTCCTCTTTGGAGGATATCATTTTCGACATTCAATCCGGATGTACGAACTGCGAATGGTTTCTTCCCGTCGAAAAAATCATCGCAGCTTTGAATATCCGTAAAGAAGACTACTATAGAATTTTTTACGACCTGAGAAACGAAGTGCACTTTTCATCCAGAGCGGCATCCGGCTTTAACGAAACACAAGCGGATTCTCTCATTCAGTTACTTTCCAAGATCCTAAAGATAGAAGGGATCGGAGATGAATTTGCAAAAAGTGGAATATACTTCGACGATAATTATCTTTCGGAACTTCAAATTAGTCTGAAGGAAAATATTCAACATCGATTGGAAAGACACGAGCTGGATCGGGAATTACTTTTGCTTTTATCTTCCGCGACGATCGACTTTGAGGATGCATTTGATTCTTACTTTGACGATAAGTTCAGTTTTGAAAGAATCGTGGAAAACGGAGTTTCCGATTTTATGGAATTGAAATCGATTCAGGGTGATTTCGGGGCCGATGTCTTTTTAAAAAATCATATTTTTTCCATACTCAATACGAAGGTGTTTTATCTTCGGGAGATTACTCGGGAATACAGAGACAGGGCTTATTACGAATTGTTCGGAACCTTTCGCAAAAAACCGAAAAAGAAAAAAACGGTTTCCGTATTTCAGGAAATGGATCCGGAGACACAAAGACATTTGGATGTGCTCGGTTTTGACGCTCCTTGTACATTGGAAGAGCTGAAAAAAAGATTTAAGGAACTTATTAAAAAATATCATCCGGATATCAACAAGGACGGTCTTGAAATGACTCAGAGGATCATCACATCCTATAACTTTTTGATTATGAGGATGAGTTAATTGTTTTTCTGGATTTCGCGCGGAGTTTCGGAAACGTATATCCCTCCTGCCCGACCGGAAATCGTACAACCTTTACATCCCATTCTACCTTCCGCCCCATCTAAAAAAATAGAAACGGAAGAAAAGGAAACTCCAGAACGGAAATCGTTTTCGAATGTCCCCCAAGAGATCGCTTTTCAATACAAGGTCAATGCTTCGCTCAGCGAAACTCGATCCAAGATGGGAGAATTTTTATCCGCTCTGACTGCGGGAGATCTTTTGACTTCTCCGGTCGTGAGTTTTTCCGAACAGGATTCCGTTGAAAGAGCGGAAGAGATTTTTTTTCAAAAACGATTTAGACACGTTCCGATTCTGGATGAAAAATCCACGTTATGCGGAATTTTATCGGACCGAGATTGGATGCGTTGGAAGTTGACTCATGTCTCCTCCGAAACGGAGCAGGGAAAGACGATCGGACAAATTATGAAGACAAGAGTTCTTTCCGTTCATAGAAACGCGGGAATCGGAGAAATCGCAAAGGTTCTTTTTGAAGAAAGAATCGGATGTCTTCCCGTGGTCAACGAACGGATTCAGGTCATAGGAATCATCACTCGTAGCGACGTCTTACGGGCGATTTTAAAAGTCAATGAAAGGGAATTTCTGGCTTGAGTCCCTAGGTCTCGAACAAATTCAAAATATTAAAAACGAAAACAAAATGAGGGAAACGGTTTGAAATCGCAAATCCAAATTCGTTTCATTGACAAAGTATAAAATGAGGGATAAGATATCCTCTCTTTTTACAATACAAGATCGAATTCGATTGGGGAGATTGGGAGATGAATCAAATCCAAAAAACAATCCTTGAAAACCCAAAACGCAAGGATTCGTTTTGGAAATGTTTTTTATTTTTCAGGGCGATCAAAAATGGAAATTTGAAAAAAATCGAATCGCTTTTAAACCAAGGATTCGATCCGAACGCCAATCGATATCAAGGATTGAGTTCCGTATCTCTTGGGGTGAAATACGGGAACCTTCAAACGGTGCAAATTCTTTTGAATTTTGGAGCCGATCCAAACTCGGTCGATGAAACGACCGGGATGACTCCCTTGATCCATTCGATCTTGGAAGAAGGTTTGACGGAAATTCTTTTGCTCTTGATTCACAGAGGTGTGGATCTAAATCAAAAAGACGGGATCGGGATGAGTCCTCTGCATCACTGTGTGAACGAGGGAAAGTTGGAGCCGTTTCGGATTCTTTTGGAAAACGGAGCCAATCCAAACATACAGGATCGTGACGGGGTCACTTGTATGAATCTTGCCAAGTCTTCGCACGGTATGTTCGAGTTTGCGGAACTTCTTTTTAAACACGGAGCGGATCCGACGATCAAGGACAAACACGGAAAGATCTATCTGATGTAGTTTTACGATTCAAAGATCGAATTCAATTGACAGAGCGGATCCTTTCAAAAGCCTGAAAATACAATGAAGCCGCCCGCGAGTCAATCCTGCCAACACTATCCTGAATGTGCGGGATGTGATCGTTTGCATATCGGATACGAAAAACAACTCCAGCACAAACAGGAAGAAATCGCAACACTGCTTGGAGGTTTTAAGGGATTGGAAATTCTTCCGATCGTAAAAAGTCCGAAGGAGCAGATGTATCGTCATAAGGTTCAACTTCCTTTCGGACATCGTAAGATCGGCAAAAGATCGGTACTCACTCTCGGGCTGCACAATAAGGAAAACACATTTATCATCGATCAAAAGGAATGTAGAATTCAGGATCGGGATCTTACCACCGTAGCTTTTGCGATTCGGCATTGGGCGCGAACCGAAAACCTAAGCCCATACAATGAAAAAAACGGAAGTGGTCTTCTCAGACATATTGTTTTGAGAAAAGCCAACGCGTCCCAGGAAATTCTGGTGGGGATCGTAACCAACACGAACGAAATTCCGGGAAGAAAAAATATAACCAATAGTTTGCAGTCGTATATCAAACAATTCTTAAGTAAGGAAAAATCGAAAGCGGAAGTCGTCGGAATTCTGCAAAACGTAAATCAAAGAAACACAAAGGTTGTGCTTGGAGAAAAAGAGACGACCTGGTATGGAAGGCATTTTATTAAAGAAAAAATAGGAGAGCTCAATTTTCAAATCGGTCTTTCCACATTCTTTCAAGTCAACCCGTATCAAATCGAAAATCTATACAGCTTGGTCGTCCAAGATCTGCCTTCGGATTCGATTGTAGTGGATGCGTATTGCGGGATCGGAACCATTTCTCTGTATGTTGCTGCAAAATCGAAAAAAGTGATCGGTTTGGAGGAAAATCCGAATTCCATCCGATCCGCGATCGGTGCCGCAAAGGCCAATGGAATCGAAAACGTTGTTTTTACCAGGGGAAAAGTTTTACAGTCTCTTCAGTCCGCGTTGAATGAAAAACCGGATGTCGTGATCGTGGATCCTCCCCGCGAGGGACTGGATTCGGAAACAAAAAAGATATTATTAAATTCTAAAATAGGAAAGATTCTTTACGTTTCCTGCAATCCGGAAACGCTGAGAAGAGATTCCGTCGAACTCACAAAATCGTTTCGATATCAAAAGGTGACGCCGGTGGATTTATTTCCGCATACGAGTCATTTGGAAAGTGTTTCGGTTTTCGTGCGTTAAACCGAGTTTTTGGCTCCTGGCTTGTTCGAACTAAAAAGAGGAAGTTATCTAAACAATCGAATCTAAATCGAGCGTTTCGATCGTATGAAAAATTGAGATTGGCAGAAGAAAATTCTCCGAAAACCAAAAACCGGGTAAATCGCTCGGCTTTGTTTTCGGAGAACGGGAGCGATTAGAATTCCGGAAACGGAGAGTCCAGGATGGCCTTATCTTCGGTGAGCGTGCATTGGGTTTGAAGAAGGATCGTCAATGTAGAACCGATCGCATAACCCGTGGTTCCTTTGATTTCGTTGACACAAGCGTCTACTTCCGATTTTACATAATAGCCATCGAGATTGATCGCGGCGATTCGATCCGATAAAATGGAAAGCACGAAACCATTGGATGCAATCGGCGAAATCGCGTTGTTGACGATATCCGCAACGAT
Source organism: Leptospira sp. WS92.C1 (assembly GCF_040833975.1). Taxonomy (NCBI): domain Bacteria; kingdom Pseudomonadati; phylum Spirochaetota; class Leptospiria; order Leptospirales; family Leptospiraceae; genus Leptospira; species Leptospira gorisiae. The sequence goes on along the minus strand of NZ_CP162130.1, from coordinate 3,596,730 downwards.
CGCCGCATCCCTGATTTCGGTTGCAGCCTCAGCTCCGTCGATTCTACCCGGACTAAGCCCGATCGTATCAAACAATACACAGTTATAGACCTGAGAAAACAAAAGCAGAATCAAAATTCTGTTGAGTAGAGTTTTCAATGTGAGCCTCTTTATGGAATTTTACGAAATTATGTAAAATGAACGCATAGGGTCAATAGAAAATTCAACGGACTGTTCTAAAGAATCCACACTTCGCCGATCATTGGAACATGAGAGGGCATTGGCGGATCCGGGTTGGCTTTGACGGAGTATCGATTGAACCCGAATCGCTGGATCGGTCTAAAGCGAAATCAGTTGGGTCTTTGGAAACGTTTTTAAAATCGTTTCTGCGAGTTCATCTTGTTTTGTAAAAAAGCAGATCTGATAATCCGTCTCTTCCTGAAACCGTTTTAAATAATTCAGAGCCAAATCGATTCTGCCTTGATCCAGATGGACAAAGGGTTCGTCCAAGAGTAGAATCCCGTTTTTGGAAACGGTTTTCCGAGCCAAAAATAGTTTAAAAATCAGATAGAATGTCGCGAGCGTTCCCCCGGATAGATGATCGATGGGGCGGAATTCTCCGGCCAGGTCCTGCATTCGAATTGATTCTTTTTTATCGATTCCTTCAAAAAGAATTTCTCTTTTGGGTAAAAGAAAACCGAGATCGTGGCTAATCTCGGATTCGATCAATTTAAATTGAAAGGATTGGTCCTTGGAAATTTCTTCGATGATTTCCTGTGCGAACTTGGCGGATTTCCGTTTGGATTCTAAGTTTGCAAACTCTCTTTCTTTCGCTGCAAGAGCTTTGATCGTTTCGATCCATCGGTTTTCCTTTTCGGGCAGACGTTCTTGGATTCTTATATCTTCCTTGAGAATGATCTCATTCAAATCTTTTAATCCGCTTTCCAAGGATTGAAGTTCGTCTTGCAATTCTTTCTTTTTAGAATCCCGGAAATATCTTTCCTGTTCGCTGTGGATCTCCTGATTCGGAATTTCGTCCATCATACTCAATTCGGTTTTCCATTGATTTTCCAGATCTTCCGGAGTTTTACCGGGATGATTGGCCAGAAGTTTTCGGTAATTTTCGGAAATTTCCTTAGACAGAGATTGATATTCGGCGACTTGTCTGTGATACTCTTGAATCGAAGTCGCTTTTCTTTCGTTCAACCAGGTCGTGCGGCCGGATTGGAGTTCCAGGATTTTTTCTTTTTCAAGTTGGATTTTGGGAAGAATCGAGTCCGCGTCGGAATGAAGGGTTCGAATTTCTTTTTCTAAAAATTCGATTTGACGGGCTTTGACTTCGCGGTTTTCGATCTGTTTGGAAAAAAACAGTCTTAGGTTTTCGATTTTTTCCAAAGAGGGAATGGGATTTTCTCTGAACGTTAGATTCCATTCCTCAGATCTTTTGAGAACGAAGTCTTTTTCTTTTTCAACGCTGTATCTGGTTTCTAAGGATTCTTTTTTCTGAATGAAAAGATAAAATCCGATTCCGAAGAGACCGGCGGAAAACAAAGCGCCGGCCAATGTGGCGATCGGGGAAAGATTCCAAGCAAAAAGCGCACCGAGAGTTCCGATCAAACCGAGAAATCCGGAGGCCGCGACCAAACCTCCTAAAATTTTTTGTGCGGAACCGATATCGCTCTTTCGTATCTCCTCCGTAAAACGCTCTTCTCGAAGAATTTTGTCTATCTTTTCCTGGAAATCCTCCGCCTTGAGTTTCATTTTTTGCAGAGTTACAAGTTCGTTTTGGGAGGATTCCAATTCTTTCTTTTTGATTTCGATCGCGTTCTGTTTGTCCTTGAAAAGGGTTTCCGATGCGGAAAGATTTTTCTGAAACGTTTCGATCTCTTTTCCGGAAGTTTCGTAAACGGAGGATTCGTCTTTGGAATAAAGAAAATTCTTTTTTAGAGTTTCCGATGCGGTTTTGAGTTTTTGGATTTCGCTTAACAATTCCAAAAGTTTGAGTTTTTTTTGAATTTTTGTTTCAAGATTCGATTCCTTTTCGATTTGAATCAGGTTCTTTTTGATATCGAGAATTCTTTCCTGATCTTGGGAATGTCTTTTTTCCTTGTCCGTGTTTTCCCTGCTTCTGGAATGAAGGGATTCTATTTCTGCGATGAGTTGAATTCGGATCGATTTGAGTTCGGAGATTTCTTTTTTGAGAATGTCAAACGCGGTCCAATCCTTTCCTCCGGTTTTAGGAGAATGAATTTTTTCGAGATTGGACGAAATTCCCTCCAGATTGACTCCGTTGTTAAGCAGTTTGCTTCTGAGAAATTCGGGTTTGATCAGCTTTTCATTGTTAAACGCAAATTCCAATTCTCCTTCCCGCAAAGAGATACAATGTACGTATTGAGGCGCGGTTTCTTTGGAAAGTTCCGGAACATCTCCGATGATTTGATAACCATCGGGACTTTTTTCTCCGTATCGTGATAAAATACTCTTTTTCGGTTCCTGACTCGCGGTTAAAAATTTACTTCCCACTGCGAGTCTGAGGGCGTCAAAGATCGTTGTTTTACCGGATTCGTTGTTTCCTTGAAAGACAGTAACGGACGAACTCAGATCAAAATTAGAATCTTTGAATTTACCAAACGTTAAAAGTCGGAGGGTTTGGATCATATTATTTTTTACCCGCGTTTTTTTCGATCTGTTCGAGACCCAAGACCAGGATTTGATTCCAGTCGGGTGCGTCTGCTCCGGACCAGTTGGATTGTTTTTCCTTGAGCTTTTCGTAAAATAGTTTTGCAACCGGGTTATCGATCAAGGCGGAGGAAGTTTTTAAATCTGATTTTTTGATTTCGATTTTTCTGCAGATAGCGGTTTCGCAAAATCGATTGAGAATCTCGGAGACGATATGTTCGTCTTCCACAATTCCGGAAACATTGATTTTGACCGTGTCCGTTTTGGAAAATTGCGAAGAGACGGAAACAAGATCCGGAACCTCGCCGGTCAGAGTTGCAGAGAGAGAAAATTCCTTATATTCCCCGGCGGAGGAAAGAACTCTATGTTTCAAAACGGGAGTTCCGTTTTTACCGAGAGAAATGATATTTACGCTGCGAGGTCCGGATTCCCCCATGGAAACGATTCTCGGGGAACCGGGATAGGCTTTGATCATAGAGCCGGAAGTCTCGTGTCGTTTGGAATGAATATGACCCAGGGCGAGGTAGTCAAAGTGTGCGTCTTGGAACGGTTTGGAATCCAAGATCGAATCCGCTTCTTCCGGAGAAGGACCGAGATATTCCACAAGTTTAGTTTCGGTTCCGTGTAAAAGCGCGATTCTATACAAAACCGTTTTAGGTTTGAATTGAATATTAGAATCATCTAAATTTCTGCGAAAGGGAAAGCCGAAAAATTCCGCCGAAACTCCGTCGTTTTCTTCCAGCCAGAGTTTTACGCTTTCTCCTTTTTGAGGATAAGACATCGGAGAAAGATCCGCAGAGATCGGATAGTCTCCCGGGGAAAGTCCCAATTCTTCGTGATTGCCCGGGATATAAAAAATTTTTCCGGGGAACTCTTTCAAAATTTCGATGACGTCTTTTTTGAGCGCGGCGATATCGGAATTACGGTCAAATAGATCTCCGCAGATGAGAATATGAGTACATTTTTCTTCGATCGCGGCGAAGACAATTTCCCGAAGAACGGAAAGGGAATATTCTTTTTCTTTTTGACTGAGATGCAAATCGGCTGTGTGTAAAAATCGAATCATGAGATAGGTCCTATTTTCTAAGAATACGTTTTCCCCCGGACAAATTTTTAAGGGATTCCTGTCGTTTTTTTAGAAAATTTGTAGGAACTCCTACAATTTACCGTGAAACAGCGACCGCCCCCACCCAATTTTGCATAACCTTACCCGCAAGTTAAAAAAACTAGCTTTTTTAGGCCATTGTTGCTTTTCTTTCCTTGGGCCTAAAGATGATCACTAAACATTGGAGTAGTACTCTCGAAACGGATTTAGATTGGATTGAAGAAGAATTTCTGTCTCTTAGCTTGGGGGACAAGAGACTTAATAAACGATTAAAGAAAATTATCGGATCGATGTGTAACCAAACGGGCTCAAGCCTACCTGATGTTTTTGGTAATTGGTCGGGAACAAAAGCCGCCTATCGTTTTTTCTCGAACCCGAAAGTATCTCCGGATGAAATTATTGCTCCACATTCCAGAGCGACTAAAAAGCGTCTTGAAAAACAAGAAACGATTTTGGTGTTAAGCGACACAACGGAAATTTATTATCGAAATAGAAACCGAATCGAAGGTTTAGGGCCGATGAATTCCAACTTGGATCAGGGGCTTCTTTTACATCCTTCAATTGCATTTACCACAGACGGAATCCCTTTAGGAATTTTAGATTTTAAAATGTGGGCTCGCTTGAAATTAGGCTCTAAACATTTACCAAGAGATGTAAGAAAGAGAACTCCTATTGAAAATAAGGAAAGTATAAAGTGGATTCAAGGCTACAGAACAACATGCGAATTTTCTAAAGAATCCGATGCAAAATACATATTCATCTGTGATAGAGAAGCAGATATTTTCGAACTATTTCAGGAACATATAGAGGTAGGAGAAAACGCTCCAGATCTGCTTATACGTGCGGTTTATGACAGAAAGATCGAGGGCGGTGATTATTCTTGGTCCTATCTTGAAACCTTAGAGCCGGTTGATATATATACAATCTCTGTTCCAAGAAAGAAAGGAAAGAAAGCAAGAGACGCTAAAATCGAGCTTCGATTTGAAAAATTATCAATAAAGCCCCCTCGATATAAAAAATTGGAAAATATAGATATGTATGCGGTATCCGCAACTGAGATTGACGGATCAGAAGACGAAACAATTCAGTGGAAATTTTTAACAACAATTCCAATTAGAACTTCTGAAGATGCGAAGAACGTAATCTCTTACTATAAAAGTCGTTGGGGAATCGAAGTCTATTTCAAGATATTAAAATCTGGATGTGCAATCGAATCCACTCAATTCAAATTTGGCGATCGATTCAAGGCTTGTATTGCCATTAGCGCAATCGTCTCTAGGCGCGTAATGATGTTAACATTCTTAGGAAGGAATGTCCACGGATTAAAAGCTTCCATCATGTTTGAACCATTTGAATGGAAAGGCGCTTACTGCCGACTTTACGAAACTCCTCAACCACCAAAACAAGAACCTGATTTAGGCACTGTTTTAGAATGGATTGCAAAGTTAGGCGGACACTTAGGGCGGAAATCAGACTCACCGCCTGGACCTCTCACAATATTCAAAGGATTAATGAGAGTTATAGATCTCGGATTTATGTTTAAATTACTCACGCAGGATTTAACTTGTGGGTAAGGTTATGCAAGATTAGGGTGGAGGTGGTGGGCTGAAAAACTCAATGCAATACTCCCTATGGGTCGTATCGCAGGGAAAGAGTTGGGAAATTTTCCTCTATCAGAAAATCATACTTCTTTCAAGCAAAATATTCTTCCCGATTTTGTAGGAACTCCCACAGAAATTTTTGGGGCTTCCCGTTCGGAGACGAACGGTCGCGCCGCTTTCGAGCTCGCGGAGTCCCGCTCGGTCTTCGTCTTCGACGAAGGACAGCTTCGCTCTCTGCGCGTCGCTAAGCCGAAGTTTACCCTGGATCCAAAAACGGGATTAGGTGTTTTTCGACGTATTGAATCACCTTTTGAATCCGATCGGAAGCATTCCATTTTTCTGATATCATTCGCGGAGCTCCCCAAAGAAATATCGCTTCTATAAAAACTTTGCGCGGATCCGGAAAAAAGGATTCGATTTTGATTTCAATTCCATGATCTTCCGGGTCTTGAGAATTGAGAGGCGGAAGTACAAAACGAAGCCCGCCGCCTAAAATCGGTCTCCCAAGTTGTTGTAGGCTGTCCCTGTTTTGTTTGAGACGTTTTTCCCAAATTTCGCCAAATGCGTGTTCGGTGGAAGAATCAGTCAGAAGACGAACCGTAAGATCGCTCTTTACTACATTCTTTCCTTGAATCTGCCAGATCTTATCAAAAGCTTCGATGACTCTTTCAAAGTCTTCTTCGATTGATTCCAATGAGCCGTCCGGATTTTCGGAAATGATCAGAAGTTGAGTGATGTTCGGACCTGCGTTGATGACCTGAATCGTAAGAACGGATTGAGAAAGTTGTCTTGTAAGAACGTTTTGATTGGGGCCATAGTTGGTGCCGGTAATTTCGATTCCCAATTCTTCCAGCTTGGATTGGAACTGAAGAATCTCCGATTTGGATCGAACTACGATCGGTAAGAATAAATCGCTGAGTCCTACGTGTATGATATTTCGATTTCGGTTCATGATTTCCAGCCTGAACCTTTGTCTCAGGCCGATCTTTTTTGAACAGAAAAGAAATTAGAATTCGAAAAATGAAATCGAGTTATCTGTATTTCAGTAAAAATAAATCCGAGCTGCCGGTTACGGGAACTCCATTTATGTTTCTGTTGGTGGTTCCCACACAATAAAGATTCCCTTCCGAATCGCTTTGGATTCCGGAACCGTTGATCGATCCCGACGAGACACCCGTTTGCCGTATCCATTGAACTTGACCCAAAGAATTATGTTTGATCACGAATTGATCTTGAGAACCGATCGAGCTTCCTCCTTCTACCAAATTACTTTGGGTCGTGCCGGTTGTAAAAACGTTGCCACCTACGTCCGTTCCGATCGCGAGGATTTGAGTAATCAATCCCGAACCGAACGGTGCACCGAATTGTGTCACCCATTGCTGAACTCCCGAAGGACTGTATTTTACGAGAGTGCCGAGGGTGCTGGATCCGTCGGCCCCGGATCCAAAGTTCCCGTTGCTACTACCGCCGGCAAAGATATTTCCGGATCCGTCCACGGCTAAGGAATGACCTTGAGTTTCTCTCGTAGCAAAACCGAGCTGAGCAAAAAACTGTCTGTTCCCATCGGTATCAAATTTGACGATAAAGAGATCGTTGTTTCCGATTCCGGGAACGGTCATCGTGTCAAAGTTGGCGTTTCCAAAACCGGTCATATAGATGGATCCGGTATTTCGATCAAAAGCGACGTCGTTTGAATTGTAATTTGCACCCGAGATCGCATTTTGTCTTACCCAGAGCTGGTTTCCATTGGTGTCGAATTTGATAATAAATCCGTTTGTACCGCTTGATGCCGGCCCTCCGAAGGGTCCGTTCGAAGTTCCAATTATATAAGAATTTCCGAATATATCTACGTCGATTCTCGAAGGAGTCACAACAAATGAACCGCTCGGACCGGTTTGTCTTCCCCAGGCTTGTGTTCCATCCGGATTGTATTTGACTAAGAACAAATCGGACGAACTTAACTGCGAAGAGAAAAAGGGAGCGTCGACGGATCCGGTGACGTAAGCGCTCCCGATCGAATCGACGGCCACCCCTTTGACTTGTATGGTTGCACTGGAGACTCCGATTTGTTTTCCCCATATAATATTTTTCTGAGGGTCGTATTTTCCTATAAATAGGTCTGTGATGCCGGTTACAGACGGGTTATAAATACCACCTTGAGTTTCTCCGGCGACATAGATGGAACCATGTGCATCGACAGCGGTGTCCATTCCTGAAGTAATCAAGCCGGAGCTTCCGAGTAAAAGGGTCCATTCTAGGTTTCCCTCGTTTTCGCGAAAAAATCTGATTTTTTGAAGTAACAGATGAATCCAATAGTCGCTTGATCCCGGATCGGCTGCGTTGAATCCCCGAATTGGAGCACACGCCTGAAACGATAAAATGAGGACGAGAAAGAAACGAATCATAGATATTCTTTTTACAAACAAATGCGTTCTTGATTCTTCTTTATAAAATGGCATCGTATTTTTTGGAAAGAAATTTCCAGAAGAAATCGGGAATTCCGGATCATTCCCCGAAAGAAAGCGAAGTAAAATCATTGGTTTTCTTACAATTTTAGTCGGAAAGTTTTTTAAAAGCAAAGTCTTTTTGCAGATCGTTCTTCGGATTTGATCTTGGTTTGACCGATCCGAAGAACAGTGGATTGAAACCGAGACTTCATTCCCTCGAATCGGACTGGATTCAAAGGAATGAGAGTTTTTCAAAGAAATCGGTTACTCATTTACGACCGTAAATCGATGATCCCAACAGCTTTGTGCCGCCTCGTTTGGAGCTTCGCGGGGCACATAGTCGGCCAAACAAGCCCCTACCCAATAGTTGCCTGCTGCGAGATTTTTTCCAACCCTGAGTGTGCCTGGAGTAAACGTATCCTGAACATCAAAGAAATCCCAGGAACCGTCTTCCAATTGAACCGCAATAAACCAGGAATGGAGAGTTAAAACCGGATCATCTGGATCCGTGCTCGCGCTGGCATCAAATCGAATCGAATTACCCGCCGTAGGATTGGGGGGATTCATAACCATAACCATCGTAGGAGCTACGTTTCCTTCGATCCTGCTGTGTACTGACGCAACGACGACGCTGTTTGCCTGATCCAAAAATCGAAGAGGGTTTTCATATCCGTCAAGAGCGTAACCCACCAGAACGTATCTACCGGGAACATCCGGAGTAAACGGTTGAACCGCCGCATCCGAAACAATCGGTTGCACTGTCGAAGTAGGAGGCTGTTCAAGCATTCTCCAAGTAAACTTCAAAGAATCATTTTCCGGATCCGTGCTATTGCTCATGTCCAAGTTGATCGCTTGTCCCAGAAAAACCATCGGTGTTGGCATGGTAAGAGCGGCTAACGGAGCTTTGTTCATTGCTCCTTCCACTTTTATAAATCCTCTCGCAACGCAGGAATAATTTCCGTTCACCGTGTTGCAAAGTTTTATATAATGATATCCCGGAAAAAGAGGTTTGTATTTGTGGCATTCGGACGTTTTCATATCTCTCTCAAAACGTTCATAAAAACCTTCGTATTCGGTGCCGATTGACAAATCCCAAGCCGGAGACTCTAAAGACAAATGTGCGGAACGGTCTAAGACAATCGATTCCCCTATTTGGAGGACGGGAATTTCGCTTTCCGGTGGAAGCGGATCGGTAAAAAGAGATAGCTTCTTGCCTTCGCAGGAACCCGACTGTATTTCGTTTAGGCTAAGCCCAAGTAATCCGAGTATCGACGATTGCGATTGTGTCGACTCACCTTCTTTAATGCCGGCGCATGCGCTAACATAAAGAGTCAATGTAGCGATTGTAAAAATCGAGAAAATTTGATTCAATAATTTATTGAATTTTGTGTTCATCGTTTTTCCCTTAACTGTTGATTTCGAAATCAGCAAAGAGCTCATCATAAAATGACTTGGATAAAGTCGAAGTAGAGAGGGGCGTTTTCTGATTTTCGATTTGTATTTTCATTTCTTTTGAATCTGCAAATGAACTTACTTGATAGAACCGCTCGCTTTTTCAAACTCGTCAGTCTGTTTATGTATTTCATTCCTCAATATGTAATGTTTGTTCCCTTTGTTCGTGATTTTTTTAATCTCGGGGATAGAATGTTTTGCTGAGGAGAAATCGAAGATGTGCATTCGGAAGATCTTGAAGGAAATGGAGCGAAGGGAGATGACGTTTCGAAACCGAGCAAAGATTCGAAAGTCCCATTTTTGAAATCCTTTTCGGGTGGTAAATCGATCGACTTCTTACGGTAGGTCATGGTATCCGTACTCCTATCCTAAAAAGAGCTTTTTCCCCAGATGAACCTAGAAACAGAAATCAGACAAGAAACCAATCTTTGCGATAAATCCGGAAATCTAAATTTAAACGCAGTAGGCTGGTCCAAAAAAGCCTTACATAGATGCAACTTAAGCGGCCATTATCTCAGAAAGAAAAAGTGGAATTATTGGTGTATTTACGACGAGAACTTTCTCGCTTCCTTTACCATATCCGATGTGGATTACGCGGGAGTCATTTTTGTCTATTGGTTGAATCGCAAAACGGGAGATTTTGAGGAAGGAACGATCCTCACTCCTTTCGGATCCGGGGTGAGCCTCGGACAACTCGTGGGAAGCAATGCCACCTATATCGGGAACAATGCTCGTTTGCAGTTTTTTCGAGAAGAAGAAGGATATCGTCTTTCCGTAAATTTTTCTCTTCGAAATAAAATTCCGGTTCAAGCGGAGATTTTTGTGCCAGTGCCTGAAAACTGGGAAACGTTAAACGTCGTTGTTCCTTGGTCCAAAAGAAGATTTCAATTTACCGAAAAGTTATTTGGGGTTGGCGCCAATGGAACGATTCGTTACGGAGCTATGGAACACAAATTTGATCCCGCAACGTCCTTTGCTTGTTTGGATTACGGAAGAGGGGTTTGGCCTTATTCCACAAAATGGAACTGGGCTTCCATGGTGGCGCATAACGCGAGCGATGTGATCGGGATGAATCTCGGCGCCGGTTGGACGGACGAAACGGGAACGACCGAAAATGCGATTTTAATCAACGGAAGAATTTATAAGATTCCATCCAACGCGGTGTTTGAAATCGATAAGGAGAATTGGATGAAACCCTGGCGTTTGTATACCAAGGATTCCCAGGCGATCGATCTCCAGTTCCTTCCGGAGTTTCACAGAAAGGCGAACACAAATACCGGACTTCTCGCTTCTTCCGTACATCAGATGATCGGAAAGTTTGAGGGAATCATTCGTTTGGGCAAGAATGAATATAAAATTTCCAATGGACAGGGATGGGCCGAAGATCATATCGCTCGGTGGTAAAATCGTCCAATGAATTTAATCTACAATCTCGCCCCTAAAAAGGACTATGAACGATCTCTAAAAAAGGGATTTTATATCACAGACTCGCTCGAAACAGAAGGCTTTATTCACAGCTCAAAAAGAAATCAGGTGGAAGATACTGCCAATCGGATTTTCGCCGGAAGAAACGATTTGGTGTTGCTTGTTGTGGATGTGGGTCGCTTGAAATCACCCTTGAAATACGAGGCGTCCGATTCCCCTAAATTTTCAAAAGAAGACGGCAAAAATATTTTTCCTCATATCTACGGCCCTCTGGATATGGAAGCGATCCTCCGCGTTTACGAAATTTTACCCGACGAAGACGGAAGATTTCGATTTCCATTCTTAGATAAAGAGTGACGTTTTCGAATTTTTGATTCGCTTGGGGAAGGAAGGTCTTTTTTAGAAGTGAATTTGAGTTGTTATCGCAGATGATTGGATTACAGCCTGAGCTGCGGTGTGGGAACTCCCATTTTCTCAAAGAAATCGTATTTTTACGTTCCATTCTCATTTAAAAATCATGAAACCAGAATCAAATCCAAAACGATGCGCCTGGGCCGGAAACGACCCCCTTTACGAACTCTACCACGACCAGGAATGGGGAACCCCCGTTCACGACGATCGGACTTTGTTTGAATTTTTAATCTTAGAAGGCGCACAAGCCGGACTTTCCTGGATCACGATTCTTAGAAAACGGGAGAACTATCGGAAAGCTTTTGATCACTTTGATGTTCAAAAAGTCGCCGGATACGGAGAAAAGAAGATTCGATCTCTGCTCAAGGATGAAGGAATCGTTCGTAACGAACTGAAAATCAGATCCGCCGTTACCAATGCACAAGAATTTTTGAATATTCAAAAAGAATTTTGTTCATTCGATCGTTATATTTGGGGATTTGTAAATCATTCTACGATTTACAATTCTTGGAAGACGACTCGAGACGTTCCGAACAATACCGCCGAATCGGACGCGATGAGCAAGGCTTTAAAAAAAAGAGGATTTAAATTCGTGGGTTCCACGATTTGTTACGCTTTTATGCAAGCGACCGGGATGGTAATGGATCATACAACGGATTGTTTTTGTTTTGTTCGGAAGAAATAAAAGATCGGAAATGAATAGAAGAATTTAGATTTGTAGGAACTCCTGCAATCCGCCTTGAAATTCACGAGCCCTCTTGCGAAACGACCCGGCGCGTCGAGTGGATCTTAACTTTGCTAAGAGCCGACGCTTACTTCGTTTGTTGTTTGGCGATCTCGCTTTTGTACACCGGTCCATCGAGTTTCCCGGCGGGCTCGATTGGGCGGGGGCAGGCGAATTCAGTGCAACTCTTTCGATGGATCGCGTTGCGGCAAAAACTACGATCGATTTTTCTCTATCAGAAAATTCGTTTTTACCAATCAAAAAACGAACCACTCAGTGTGGTACTTCCTATAAAGTATAGACTATTTTTAAACTATACAAAATCCGTTCACGGATTCTGACCGGCCAATTTCCTTTTTTTATAAATTTCTTTTTGAATCAAAGCTTAAGGAAAGTTTTTTCGAAACGCTTCCTTGGAAATGTTTCCGTCCCAATCCGTCTGAATCAAAATCGCATCGATGTATTGAGCCGGCTTTTTCTTAGTATAAGCGAGAATCACATAGCCCTTTTCGTTTTTGAGAATTTCATTGGGCATATAAAGCCTTTGTGATTGTTTTTTCTCCCATACTTTTTTTCCGGAAGAATCGAACTTTACAAACACCATCGGACCTTCTCCGTTTCCAAGAACTCCAAAAAAGCCCTGATCGGGGGATTCTATGATCGGATCGATGAAGTTAAAACCGCCTATCTTTTGTTTTGTTTCCCAGATCGTTTCTCCTTGAGGTGATAACTTTAAAAGCCATACGGCTTCTTTGCCTCCCATAATTCCTCCCGATAAAAGAATGTTTCCGTCGCTCAAATTTAATATGCCAATAGGAAGTTCTTCGACACCAGGGTTGCCGAATTTTTTTTTCCAAAGTTGTTTTCCGTCCTCATCATATCTTTGCACGATCACGTCTCTTTGTGATTCTTTTCCGGAAACGTTATTTGTGGTTACAGCCAATACAAATCCGCCGTCCGGAAATGCCGCGGTCGTATTGGGAGCGAATTCCAAATCCGGAATATACTTGGAATTTTTTACAGAACCGTCTTTACTAAAAAGAGTGTATAAAAAACTGGTTTTATAACTGCTACTGATAGACGTAGTGTTTCCCTCTTTGATCGTTTTTTCGACCTTATGAGAAACCGAAACAAGACCTCTAAACTTTTCGTTGGACAATTCTTGTAAATGAAATATTTGAGGATCTTCCAAACCGCAAAATCCTTCGTCACAGAATTCCTTTGCTTCCATAAACCGATCTGTTACGAGTTCGCCCTTTGTGTCATGTTTGGCAAAGGAAAGTTTTCGGTTGAAGGTGGAACTTCCGATTGTGCCGGCTCCTACAAAACCTCCGTCTTGAGTCGCTGTTAAAAATTTCCCACGATAGCTATCAAAATTATGAACGTTTATCGTATAACCGTCCATATCCACGGGTTTACTCGTAAAAAGATATTTCCACCAGACCGGGTTTCCGCTCGAATCGATTTTTGCGGCCCAAGCAGAGCTGTATCTTTTTTGTTCAATCAACGCATTTGTATCTTGGTTGGAACAATTGTTTGCGGAACCGGCTACGATATAACTTCCGTCTTTGAGTACGGTCAACCCCGAAGGCAATTCTTCAGGACATTCGTTTGGTTTGAGTCCGTTGTATTGTTCTCCTCCGAAAATCGTCTGCCAGAGCGGGTTGTTTTGAGAAAAAACGGCGGAGTGAAAAAGAAGAATCAAGAAAAGGAAAAGAATTCGTTTCATTGTGGAAAATCCTTATGAGAAAGGAAGTTTTAGAAGGAATTTTGAATTGTAAAGAATTTATTTTAGTTTGAAATTGAGATTCATACTTCTCGGATCCACTTTATTGAAACAAACAGGATCGCTTTTGATTCAAGCGCCTGTCAAAAGTTTTGATCTTTTTCTAAGGTGTAATCGGTTTTCTTGGCAACGGAACGCCACAATGAAACTTTGTAAATTCAACACTTTGCCGCTTGTCTCATGGGTAATGTGTTGAATTTACAAAAAAACAAAATTCAAATTAGAGAGAATTTTTATCTCCCGTATTTCGCGATGATCTTCGCTTCTCCGATTTTTAGTGAGTTGATATAAAACCCGATCAAGGCTCCGGAAGAATTCTGATCCGCAGGTATCTTATCTTTGAGAGCATAAACGGTGAAGATGTATCGATGAGGTTTATCTCCTTTGGGTGGACAAGGTCCTCCGTAACCGGACACTCCGTAATCGGTTCTGCTTTGAATCGCCTCTTTGGGTAAAAGACCTTTCTCCAAATTTCCTGCGTTTGCCGGAAGAGAATTTGTATCCGCCGAAAGATTGAATACCACCCAATGCCACCAACCGCTTCCGGTCGGAGCATCCGGATCATACAGAGTGATCGCTATACTTTTAGTATCTTTCGGAAGTCCGGACCAGGATAGCGAAGGGGAAACGTTTCCACCCGTACATCCGAAACTATTAAAAACCTGTTCGTTTGCGATCGGTTTTCCCGAAGACAGTGTTGGGCTTTTTAGTTGAAATGGTTCGGCTCGGATGAACGTGACGGAAAGTAAAAACACAAATACGAATTCTTTGATTTTCATAAAAAGATGTTCTCCTTTTTAATTCAGTATTTTTATCTGGTTTTGGACGAATTGCAAACAGAGTTTTTAGAATTTAGAAAATTTATTTTAAAAATAAATATACAATATTTTGAATATTGATTGATAATAATAGATTACCTTAAAAGTGGAAGTCGGCTCTTCAGCCGACCTTCGGAAATTTTCAATGCAACCAGACCTTTTTATTTTCGTTTGCGTATTGATTGAAAAGGATCGGTTCGTTTCCAGTAATTTGTTTTACGGTATCCAAAACCGGAGACGCATGTCCTTCCTTTAAAGCCCCGGCGATATAAACCAAAACGTTTGCGTAGTCTTCGTTGACTCCCGCCTCTACCAAACCTTTTTTAAAATCTTCGGGAGTGATATCCGCAAATGATATATTGAGTCCGGTCGCTTTGGATAATTTGGCGGCGACTTCTTCGTGAGTTAGAGATTCTTTTCCCGTAAGCGTAAATTCTTGTCCGTTTAGCGAATCACCTAACAAAAGCGCAACGGTGGAAGATGCGATATCTCTTGCATCTATAAAACTAGTTTTTGCATTTCCGGCGGGGAAATAGATCTTTTTGTCCTTTAGAATTCCCGAAATCCAGAAGGTTTGAAAATTTTGCATAAACCAGTTCGGACGAAGTATATTATAGACAAGACCGGATTTTTTCAATGCGATTTCTAATTTTCGAAAAGGAAGATCTTCGGGCGAATGTTCCACACCCATCGCAGTCATTAGTACAACTTTCTGTAATTTTTTAGACTTTGCTTTTTCGATCCATGGATTTAAGATCGAATACTGATCCGTTTGGCCGGGAGGAGAAAGAAGAAAAGCGCGATCCACTTGATCTAAAATTTCCAAACCGAGATTGGGTTGTTTAGAATCCACTTTGATCCAGTGTAGATTTGTGACTTTCTTTGCCGATTCCGGGGCACGAGAGCCCGCATAGACCTCATGTCCTTTTTCTAAAAGCCCTTTTACCACGAAACCTGAAACAAGTCCCGTTGCTCCATATACGAAAATTTTCATAAGCAATTCTCCTATAAAAAAGAATAACCCGGGATTGAGAGTTTGGCTATGTCTCAGAATCCAAAAAGAATATCTAATCGTATAAATAATTCGACTTTTAGACATGTTGTGATAAAATTAAATTATGGATCTACTTTCGGAAATTCTTACCGCTGCAGCTTGGAAAACAGATATTCTCGCGAGGAGATCGATGTATCAGGCTTGGGGACTTCGTTTCCCTTGTGAGAAAAGCGGTGGTTTTCATCTTCTTTCTCAAGGTTCTTGTTTTGTCAGATTTCAAGGAAAGTGTATACCTTTGGAAAAAGGTGATATTCTTTTTATTGCGAAAGGATTTAATCACGAGTTGGTTTCTTCTCCTAATCACAAAGCTTTGAATATAGAAAGGTTCAACGAAATTGTTTCCAAAAATTCAAAATCTTTAGGAGCTCCGATTACGACCTTTGTATCGGTTCGATATGAGATTCCTGAAACGACACAACATCCATTCTTTCTCGAACTTCCGGATCATATTCTCATTCGTTCTGGGGAAATTCCTTCCCACCATCCTCTTCATACAACTCTGATTTTGATTTCGCAAGAAATTGATTTGGATATAGGATCCGATTTGATTTTGCAAAGACTGACGGACATTCTTTTGTATTATGTAATTCGTCATTGGTTGGAAACCCATCCTTCTTTTTCTCCCGGATGGAGAAGCGCTTTTAAGGATGAAAAAATCTTGGCGGCTCTGGAAGCCGTTCACAAAAAACCTGCTTATTCTTGGACTTTGGAAAATCTTGCTCGTACGATCGGGATTTCTCGTGCGTCTCTTGCAAATCGTTTTCGAGATGTTCTCGGTTTTACTCCAATGGATTATCTCTCTCGTCTTCGGATCGAAAAGGGAAGAAGTTTGATTCAAGATCAAGACACTACCTTAGAGGAGGTGGCGAGAATTGTGGGGTATTCTTCCGCGTTTGCTTTTTCCAAAGCGTTTAAAAGAATCCACGGTTTCTCGCCAAGAAGCGAAGATCCTCAAAGAGTGAAAAACGTTTCTTGAAAAAAATAGAATTTTAGATAATTCCAAAAAACGAATTCTTTATTTTGTTTAGAACTTTAGTTTTCTTATTTTGCAGAAGTGTTTTATGTTTGTAAAATTTTACGGAGTTTTTCCCTTTTCGGTGATTTTAGTGACGATCGCCTCTTTTATCGTTGGTATCATTTGGAATGTTATGTTTGCTAAACTTTGGATGAGACTTCAAGACGTTCAGAAGTGAGATCTCAATCAAAGAAATATGGAATTTACTTATTTTACGATTTCTATGATTGAGATTTTGGTTTTGGATCAAATCTTAAGAAAGATAAACCATCGTTTGATTTGCTGGGTATGATCTTTGCTTTTTCTTTTTTAAAGAGGAAATAAATAGTTGTTTCTGATTTTTTAAAGAATCAAACCCTTGTATCGATTCAACGAGGTAAATACGGGAATGAAGTTAAATTCAGGAATCGTGCAGATTTTAGTTTTATTATGTTGTCTATTATCGTTTCCCATTTTTAGCGAATCGATTCCTCTAAATAAAAACCAAATTCGTTTGGGGACTTATTCTCAAATTTTGGAGGATCCGGATTCTTCGTTAACGATCGATTCCGT
This sequence comes from Leptospira sp. WS92.C1, assembly GCF_040833975.1. Lineage (NCBI taxonomy): Bacteria > Pseudomonadati > Spirochaetota > Leptospiria > Leptospirales > Leptospiraceae > Leptospira > Leptospira gorisiae. The sequence goes on along the minus strand of NZ_CP162130.1, from coordinate 3,579,682 downwards.
TCAAAAAAAAGATTTTGTTTCTTCAAATCAAACCAATCTCTCCTTCGGATTTACAAAATCTGCATATTGGCTAAAACTTTCTTTTTTGAATCCGACGGATTCTGCAAAAGAAAAGATGATCGAGGTGACTTTTCCTCTCATTGACGAAATCGATTTTTATGAACCGATACACGGAAGTTATAAGCAGACTTCCGTCGGGATCACGAAACCTTTTGCGGAAAGACCGATTAAGAGTCATACTTTTGTTTTTCCTATCCAAATTCCGCCAGGAGAATCCACGTATTATTTTAGATTTAAGAACGATGATAGTATGCAAATGCCTCTCATTCTTTGGGAACCTACCGCGTTTTATACGAACATTAGAGATATTCAATATATCAACGGAGTTTATTTCGGGATCCTGATTGCGATGGCGGTATATAATTTATTTCTACTATTGACCGTAAGAGATAAGAGTTACTTTTATTACGTTTTTTATATTTTGTGTTTTGCGCTCTTTTTGATGTCGCAATACGGATTTGCATACGAATACTTTTGGCCCGAATTTTCCTGGGGAGCAAGAAGGATGAATCCGTTTCTCGCGGGTGTTTTAGAATTGAGTATTCTTCTTTTTACACGGGATTTCCTGGATACAAAAAATACCTTTCCGACTTTACACAAACTCAATCGATTTCTGATCGCTCTATGTGCCGTGGCTGCGGTTTCTGCGTTTTTTGTAAACTTGACGATCATTGCTCTTCAAGTTGCAGTTTTGGGACTGTTGACTGTATTTTCGATACTTGCATTTGGCATCAAGGCGTTGATGGTCGGTTTTCGTCCCGCGCGTTATTTTATGATCGCGTTTTCGGCATTGTTGTTCGGCGGAGTTTTTTACACTCTAAAAACCATGGGCTCGATTCCGGTTAACTTTATAACGGAGTTCAGCATGCAGATCGGTTCTGGTTTGGAAGTCACGTTACTCTCCTTGGGGCTTGGGGACAGGATTTCTCTTTTGATTAAGGAAAAACAAGAGGCTCAAAAGGAATTGATTCGAGAGCAAAACGACTCGATTGCAAAACAGGCCAGATTGAACGAATCTTTTGCAAGATTTGTTCCGTCCAAATTGATTCATCTTTTGGGAAAAGAAGAGGTGATTCAGGTTTCGCTTGGAGATCAAATTCAAAAAGAGATGACCGTTTTGTTTTCCGATATCCGATCCTTTACCGAACTTTCGGAATCCATGAGTCCTCAAGAAAATTTTAACTTTCTAAATTCCTATCTGGACAGGATGACTCCCGCCGTTGAAAAACATGCAGGCACCATCGATAAGTTTATCGGCGATGCGATCATGGCGCTTTTTGAGACCAGCGTTGACGACGGTTTGATGGCCGCGATCGAAATGCATAGACAGTTAAAGACGTATAACGTGGATCGGAATCGCCAAGGTTACAAACCCATAGAGACAGGGATTGCGGTTCATAAGGGACCGGTAATGTTGGGAACGATCGGATCTAAAAATCGTATGGAGGTGACCGTCATTTCCGATACGGTCAATACCGCTTCGAGAATCGAAGGTTTGACAAAAAATTACGGCGCTAAAATTCTTCTAAGCGAAACAGCGTTTGCCTCTTTAAACGATCCTTCTCAGTTTTTGTATCGATATCTGGGTAGAACCTTTGTAAAAGGCAAAAAAGAAGATCTCGCTATTTTAGAATTTTGTGATACGATCAGCGAGGACGCCGAAAAGTTTTTTAAAACCAAAGGTATCTTTGAAAAAGGAGTTCTCGAATTCTTTCAAGGGAATATGGAATCTGCAAAACTTCATTTTAGCGAAGTTCTGAGGGAATTTTCGACGGATTCTGCTGCGATCTGGTATCTGCAAGCTTGTAGAACTCCTTTGAAAGCCGATTGAATTCAGGGAGCGAATATTTTTTAGAGAGAAAAAAGAATCACAGCCCTGAGGCTTTCATCGGAGATGAATTCGGGATGAATCACCCAAGACTGACTTGGAATGATTTTTGTGGTTTGGTCGAAACGATCGGATAGTTTTATTTTTTTGAAAACATCACTGATGACTTGTGGATCTAAGGACATTCTGTCCGGAATCCCGTCCTGGTTTGTATCTAATTCCACTCTTTTCATAGGATAGATCCAAAGGTCCGGTTTTTGATCTTTGTTCAAATCGATTTCAATTCTTGCAATGATCCCGGAGGAAATTTTTGGTTTTGCAAAACGATTGTAATATTGAGTTGTTTCAAAGTAACCGTCTTGATCCTGATCTTTTTTTTCGATGAGTTTTAAATTATTTGGACCAAACCAGATTTTTCTATCTATTTTTTGCGGTTCCTTGGAAGCCATTTCGTTATAAAAAGTTTGAAACGATTTCGGATCTTTGCTGTCGATTTTCAGCCACATCCAGTCATCGGGAAGTTCTTGTTGGTGTTCAAAGGTTTCCATAAAAATGGAAATTTGAGAATCTGATTTTGTATAAAGTTTATTTTCTATTTTACCGTCTTGATTTTGATCGTGCGAAGTTATCGTAACGGACGGACTACAGGCTGTGACTAAAAATAAAAGTAATATTAAGGAAATGATTTTTTTCATACGATTGTAAACGACTTATTTCATAACGTTCGAAGATTTTGAAAAGGCCATCGTAAGATGGCCTTTTGGTGTTGTGTGATTCTAATTTAAACTTAAATTAGAATCGGGTATTGATCGTAGCGCATTCTGTTCCGGCCGGTGCCGCATCCCCGTAGGCGCACAAAGCTGAAATAATGGAGGTAATCTCTGATTTTGTAGTGATGGAATTGTCCAGTCCGATAAATCCTTTGAAATCGGTTTTCAATTTATCATCGGCTGCTGCCACACAAGTCGCATCTCCCGCTGCAAACGCCCTTTGTCTTGCAAATGCAATCGCGTTCCCGTTTGTGAATTGATCCTTTGTTCCTCTTGTCCAGGTTAGAATGTCTTCGGCAGTTATGTTAAGAGCAGCATTTGTCGAAATAATGGCAGCTGAGGTTTCTATTCTTAAATCACTGATTGGCGTATATCGAACCGCTTTCGAGTCGTTATCATATACACCTTGAGATGTCGCTGCGATTGCATTTTTGAATGTAGTTAGAGAGTTTATCGTAGCAGCACTGCAATTTAAGGAATTGGCTGCATCGATCGCTCTATCTACGGGAGCCGATTGGATTGAGATATATTGAGCGAGCGTAGAACCGAAACGAGTTGCTAAATTGCATTCGCCTTTGGGAAGAATGGATGAAACAACAAAATATTGAGTGGGACTAACTTTAAACGTTTCTGCACAATTTCCGCTCGTTTGATCCAAAAGATACAGCAATACACCCATAGTGGTGTCGTCTTTTTCATCTTTTTTACATGCGGATAGGGCAACGGTTAAGGCTGCGATCGCTGCTAATTTCATAATATTCTTTTTCATAAAGAATGTGTCTCCTGAGAATTTGAGTTTTTAAGTGGGTTTTAATACACTGTGCTTTTGATATCTCGTAATACTCCAAAGTGAGACAAAGGAATTATTAAAATTGTGATATTTTATGATAAATCGGATCACTAGTTTGTTAAGCGAATCGATCAAAATGCCTTATCATTTTTGAAAATTTAATTCAAAATATAATTTAGTAGAATTGAAATATAATAAAAGAGGTAAATAAGGGAGAATATGGAACTCTGGTGATATACCGCTTTCCAAATGTGAAACGTGAGTCCTGTTTTTGAATTCCTTAAATACTATATTATAAATTTTATGATTTGGAACCTTTAGGGATCTGTGTTTGATTTGGGATGATTTTGTGGATTATTTCGCCATGAGAATTCCTAAATTGAGGTGAGTCGTATTGTAAAAATTGTCTAAATGATGGGGCGGAAGAAATTCGCCTTTGATTGCGATTGATTTTTGGTAGAAACTACATTCAAAAATTATGATTGATTGGATGGAGTTTTTTCTAAAAATAGATTATTTTTCAATCCTTTGTCCTCTTTGGAATGTATTGATTTCGGGTAAATTTTTTTGTTTCTAACAATTTTTTTCCTCCGGTCGCGCTCTCGCCGCGTTTGTCGGGAACCGTATCTGAGTATGGGAAAGATTTATTTACATACGGAGCAAAAGATTCAATCGGCTTTGGTCGAATCCGGAACCAGGGTCGAGACCATTCTGTTTCCGGAATCGTATTTCAACGCATTGACCTTGGAACAAAGAAAAGCGCTTCCGAAACGAATTCTACCTTTGTTGAAACGATATCAGAAGTTGATGTTGTCCCAAAGGAGAATCAATTCCAAGGCCGGAAAAACCTTGTATCAAAAACCGCAGGGAATGGTCCGGGTCAATATGAGAATCAATACTGGTGCTTGGGCGATTCTCGGTGCAATTTCGGCTGCTCACGGTGTTTCCCGTTGTTTTATGGTGAATTATCTGTTGTGGCTGGACGATTCCGAAGTCGGAGATTCTATCGAGCAAACCTTGAATGTGGGATGTCCAACCTTCCACAATATTTACAGTTATATCTGGCACCTCGATCTCACCAAAAACAGCATCACTCGAAGGATCGAGTTTGACCCAAACCCGCTTTGGACGACGATAGAGCATTCTATCTACTAAAACCAAGCCAAAATCACATTCTTCAACAAGCGCGAACGATTTTATCTGTTTGATCCAAAAGCGGATCGAATAGACACGCAAACGGATAAGTCGTAAAAATGATTTCGGATTCTAAATCGAAAATTCATTCTAAATTTAAAAGAAAGATACTCTTTAGAACGGGCAAGTTGGAAAAGAAAAAATCGTTTATACGTTTTTTACGAATGCTCTTTATCATTGAATGAGGATTCAATTTCGAACAAAACAAAATTGATAAAATTAAAAGCGAGAAAACAAAGATTGTGAGGAATCACTTCAATAACGAGTGTCGTTGTTTTTCAATCAATAAAATTCAAAGATAGGATAAAAATTCTTGGAATTTTCGATCCTTGTTATCTACTCGCCACGTTATGACCTCAAGCTCTCACGAAAAAGAAATCTATTCGGATTATTTAGAAACCGAGATCAATTCCACTCTACGCAGGGTTAGTTTTTATTCCTCTACGATGGGAGTTGCCTCCGCGATCGCGTTGATTCTCCTGCAAAAATTTGGGTTTGTTTCTCAAATGCAAGTTCCGATTCTTTGGGCTTTGATCGGAGGAGGTTTCTCTTTTATCTTTTATCTTCTCGCAAAGTTCAAGTTGGCGAAAGGAATGAAGATTTATTTTGTCATCTTATTCTATTCTACAATCCCAGGAATTTTATATGTGCTAGCGGAAATTTATCTTCCTTTGGGTGCGGCGACTTATATCACGGGCCCTGCTTCTTATCTGTATTTTTTTATGGTGATTCTATCCGGATTTGCGATGAACGAACGTCTTTCCATTTTCTCCGGGGCTTATTGCGGAATTCAATATCTGATGTTCTTCCTGTTATCGAGAGAAGGGGTCATGGAGATGCAGTCGAAAGATACGTTGCAATGGCACGACCTTACGGATCCTCCGATTTATTTTTTTAAATCCATGATGATGATTTTTTCCGGACTTGTAGTCGGGGTCTTGGTTCGAAACACCAAAAAACTTTTATCGGAAGTATTGGAAAGAGAAAAGGAAAAATCGAAACTCTCGAGACTTTTTGGACAGTTCGTATCGGAAGAAGTCAAAGAAAAACTTTTGAAGGACGGTGTAACGGACCGAACCGAGAAAAAAAGAGTTCTTGTTTTGTTTTCAGATCTGAGATCATTCACATCTCTGAGCGAAAAATCGGATCCGGAAAGATTGATCCTTCAGCTCAACGAATACTTTGATCGAATGGCGGACTGTATCACTCGAAATGGCGGCACCATCGATAAGTTTATCGGTGATGCGATCATGGCGGTTTTTGGAGGACTCGTCGACGTGGAATTTCCGGCTGATGCCGCGATTCAAACCGCATTGGAGATGCACAAAGAATTACACTCGCTCAATCAAGAATGGGCGCTTTCCAATTTTCCGATTTTAGAATCCGGAATTGGATTGCATTACGGAGAAGTCGTTCAAGGAACGATTGGTTCTAAAAATCGTATGGATTTTACGGTTATTGGAGATTCGGTAAACATAGCTTCGAGAATCGAAGGTCTTTGTTCCTCTTTACAAAAGAATATTTTACTATCTTCCACGGTATATGATCTTCTTGCCGATCGGAATCGCCCGTTATGCGAATCTTTGGGTAAATTCAAGGTAAAAGGCAGAGAAACCGAAATCGATTTATACAGTTTGAATCTTCGTTGACCGTTGTTTGAAGCGATGGAGAATCCTACCCTACCGGCGAAAGTAAGCAATGAAACCGAATAAAACACAAGCAGATAGTTTGACCTCACCTAATTTCAAGTTGATGATCGAATAGAATATGAAACCGCAACGAATTCTTTTCTGCTGTTTTGTTTTTTTTATCCTTTCCTGTAACTGGACGATATCCGTATCGCTCCCTAAAGCGGAGAAAGGAATTTTAAACCTAAGCGATTGGGATTTTGATCAGAACGGCCCGGTATTATTAGAAGGAGAATTTCGTTTTTTATGGAAGAATTTCTCAAATGAACCGTGGACAGAAAATTCACCTTTTGCGACGGTACCGAAATCTTGGGTCAAGTTGACCGACTCGGAAGGAAATCATTTTCCATCGGAAGGTTATGCGACTTATTTTTTAAAGATCCGGTTGCCCGAATCTTCATTGGGTCAGGAATTAGCCCTTCAATCGGACATTTCCGAAACCGCTTATGAAGTTTATATCAATTCTAAAAAAATCGGATCAATCGGAAAGATCGCGACCAACGCCGAGAATTCCAAGCCCGAATGGAACAAAAAGATTTTTTCTTTTTCAAGCACGGAACGGGAGATCGTTCTCAAAATTCTAATATCCAATTTTCATCATGCAAGAGGCGGGCTCACCGGAAAATTTTTCTTGGGAAAAAGTTCTTCGGTGCAGTCGATTCGCGAGAAAAGACTTACGATCGAAGTTTTTGTTTTAGGTAGTTTGGCCATTATGGGTCTTTATCATTTGGTGCTTTTTTATTTGAGAAAGGAGGAGAAGTCGGTTCTTTATTTCGGAATTCTTTGTCTTGTATATTGTTTTCGCGCTTTGAGCACGGGAGAAAATCTAATTCAAGTTATATTTCCAGGTTTGGATTATACGATTCATTCTAAGATTGTCTATCTTTCTTTTTATCTTACAGTTCCCATGTTCGCCGCTTTTTTTTATTCATTGTTTGCGGCGGTGTTCAATCGTTATGCATACTATGCGATTCTTTCTATTGGAGGTTTGGCTTCCGCAGTTGTTTTGATCACAAACCCTTCTTTTTTTACCGCTTCGATAGACGCGTATTATCTTTTTACTTTTATATCTTTTTTTTACGGATTTTATGTTTTAATTTCCGCGCTTCTACAAAAAAGAAACGGAGCTCTTCTTTTATTAAATGGATTACTGATCTTTTTCGCTGTTTTTGTGCAGGATACTCTTTACAATAAAAGAATCATCAACACAGGATATTTCTCACCGATCGGATTGCTCGCGATGTTGTTTACTCACGCTTATCTTTTGGCGCGTCGCTATTCCCAGGCATTTGGAGCGATTGTCGATTTGACAAAAACGCTCGATAAAACAAACACTTCATACGGTCTTTTTGTTCCGAGAGAATTTCTCAAAATTCTCAACGAACGTAGTTTTATAGATGTCAAGCTCGGAGATACAGCTGAAGAGGAGATGACAATTCTTTACAATGAAATTCGGCCGTATCAGTTCGTATCCGATCAGACCTCCGCAAAGGAGAATTTTGAATTTATCAATTCTTATCTCGGTAAAGTCGGTCCTCTGATTCGTGATAAGAACGGTTTTATCGATAAATATTTCGGAGATGCATTCCTATCCTTATTCTCTCAAAAATCCGAGGATGCTTTGGAAAGCGCCATTGAAATCCAAGGTATATTAAGAGAAATTAATATACTGAGGGCCGGAAAAGGCAAAGAGGCTATCAAAGTAGGCACAGGGTTGCATCGTGGTTCGATCGTTTTAGGAACGATTGGAGAGTCCGAACGTATGGAAGGAGCTGTGATTTCAGCTTCAGTGACTCTTGCTACTCGTGTCGGGCAGCTTTGTCGTATGTTTGAATCCTCGATTTTGATGACGGATAGCGTCTTGTTTCGTTTGGAAAATCCGGACGGATATCACATGAGAGTTTTGGATCGAATTCAGCTCAAAGGTCATAATTCGGTCGTAAATGTCATGGAGGTATTTAACGGACAACCGGATCTTCTTCTCAATTTATTTATGGATACAAAAGAGGAATTCGAAAGGGGAATCGCAAATTTCAGACAAAGAAATTTCGAGGAAGCCTGCGTGATTTTTAATCGGGTTTTAGAAAGAAATAAATTGGATCAGCCCGCCCGTTGGTATCTCGAAAAATCGATTCATTATTGCAGATTCGGTTCTCCGAACAATTGGGAAGGTATAACCATATTGGACGTATAGGATTTTTCCGTTTTGATTCGACCACATATTCTTATTGACCACGATGTGGACTTGATGAAAGAATTAGGAACCCCATGATGATTCTCGTGAAACGTTTTCAAAAGAGCATTTTGATTTCTCTCGGACTGTTTCTTATGTTGAATCATTGTCTTCCTGAGACATCGGGTCCGCCGATCTCGGCCTCTACTGGAGAGATCGATCTTTCTTCTTGGAATTTTGAATCGTATGGACCGATCGCGTTGCAAGGAGATTGGATCTTTGATTGGAACAAATTTTCCGAAACTCCGGAAAAGGATCCTTCTAAAATTCGAACCATACCAGTTCCTAAGGCCTGGACTCGGATCCAAAGCCCGGACGGAACGAATTACCCCGGGACCGGAATTGCAACGTATTATCTAAAGGTAATCTTACCGGAAAACAAAGAGCAAAGAAAGCTCGCGTTGCTTGCGGAAACTTCGGAGACGGCTTACGAAATTTGGATCGATGAAAATAAAATAGGATCTCACGGAATTCCCGGAAAAACGGCGGATACTTCCAAACCGGAATGGAACGTAAGGGTGTTACCGTTTCAGATCCAGAAGAATGAATTTCAAATTCGAATTCCTTTCTCTAATTTTTACCACGCGCGAGGCGGACTGACCGCACGTTTGCTTCTTGGAAACGAAGATCAAATCATTCGGTTGAGAGAAAGAAGAATGGTGGTGGACGTTTTTCTTTTCGGTTTTCTCGCAGCGATGGCCTTATATCATTTTACTCTTTATTTTTTAAGGAAGAAAGACGTCGCCCTTTTGTATTTTGGAATTCTTTGTTTTGTTTTTTGTTTTAGAGAGCTTAGCACGGGACAGAATTTGATCCAGGTTATTTTTCCGGGAATTTCCTATCTTCTTCATATGAGAATCGTCTATCTCAGTTTTTATCTGATCCCTCCGATCGCCACCGCATTTTTAAGGGCACTTTTTCCGGACGAACTGAAAAAGGAAATTCAGTACGTAATTGTGTTTATCGCTTCCATTTTTTCTTTGATCGTAATTTCCCAGGATCCTGTTTTATTTACGGGAACCATCGAATACTACTATGTATTTACGTTTCTTTGTTTTGCCTTCGGATTTTACGTTCTTACCCTCGCATTGTTGAGAAAAAAATCCGGTTCCATTTCCATACTGATAGGATTGTTTTTGTTTTTTCTCGCATACAGTCAGGATATCTTTTACAATAAAAGAATCATTCCCACTTTTATCCTGGCGCCGTTCGGATTGCTCGCTTTGATTTTTTCGGAGGCGTATATTTTGGCAAAACGATATTCTCTCGCTTTCGGTGCCGTCGAGGATATGTCCGAAAGTCTTAAAAAAGTGAATTCATCATACGGATTATTTGTCCCAAGAGAGCTGTTAAAAATATTAAATAAACATGATATTCTGGATATAAAACTCGGAGATACGGTGGAAGAAGAAATGAGTCTTCTCTACAACGAGATCCGGGCGTTTTCCGATTTATCGGAAAAGATGAAGGGCAAAGAGAATTTGGAATTTATCAATTCGTTTTTGGGAAAGGTCGGACCGATCATTCGAGAAAGAGAAGGATTTATCGATAAGTATTTTGGAGAAGCTTTCTTGGCTCTTTTTCCACCCGAGCCCGAAAACGCTCTTGAAAGCGCGATAGAAATCCAAAGGATACTGAGGGAATTCAATCGAGAGAGGATTGCAAATGGAAAAGATCCGATTCGATCGGGGAGCGGAATCCATACCGGTCCGATTCTTTTAGGAACGATCGGAGAAGCGGAAAGAATGGAAAGTACCGTCATTTCTTCTTCCGTCAGCGTTGCATCTAAAATCGGACAACTCAGCAGAACGTATGAATCTTCTTTATTGATCACCGATTCCACTCTATTTCGCTTAACAAATTCCTCCAAATACTATTACAGAGTGATAGATCGGATTCAAATTCGGGATCATAGAAGTGTTTATACCGTATTAGAAGTGTTTAACGGACTTTCTGATCATCTAATCGATTCTTATATGAATACTCGGGAGGAATTTGAACGCGGAATTTTGATGTATCGTGAAAAACATTTCGAGGAAGCCTGTGTCGTTTTCAATCGGATCCTGGAAAAAAATCGAGCCGATCAGGCCGCGAGAGTTTACTTGGAAAAATCGGTTCATAACTGTAGATTCGGAGTACCGGAAAATTGGCAGGGTGTGACCGTATTGGAGGACTGAACTCGGGTCGATTTTCGATTTTATGAGTTGAGAATTTCGATTTCAAAGTTGGAAAGAAATTCTTCCTGAACTCTGGATTCGATCGCTCTTTCACTTCTGGATTCTCTCACAAAAGAAATGGCTTCTTGCGCGCTGATTCTTTTTTTCCAAATTGTATAAGCCGCTGCAAGAGTTCCGGATCTTCCTAAACCGCCCACACAATGAATGAGTAATTTTCCATTTTGAAAAAGAGCCTGATCCATCCATTTCAAAACGGGAAGAATTTGTTTGGTAAGCGGAGCCATTTGATCCAAGATCGGAAAGTGATATACGTTCAATCCCTTGGATTGATATTTTTTTCGGAGATCTTTGACCCCGTATTCTAAGAACTCATTTTCGGTAAGAAGACAGAGGACATGAGTGATTCCATCGTTGGAAATTGTAGCGATATCCTCCTCTAAATTTCGATCTCTGTCCTTTCTTCCCGGAAGAATGGTAAGCCCGATTTGCGATAGGTTGGAATCTTTTTCATCCGATTTCAGATAATCGATTCTTAAAATTTTGGATCTTTGGATGTAGTCTCGAATTCCGGTGACACAAATCGCTCCCGCATACAAAGCCCATTTTTTTTGCCAATCATTTGACTCGTCAAAAGAAAGAGTATGCATCGCGTATCGAAGAGCGGCCGCGTGTAGTTGATATGGATCTCTATCCATACGAATCAAAGAAGGATAATAAGAACGTAGATGTGCGATGACGGAATATGCTTTGTTGATCTGAGGATATTTCCAAGTCTTTTTCGGGCGCTCGGGAATTGGAACTCCAAGGTCGGAGATCTTGAGAAGTTCGTCGCTCAGCTTGATCGCTTCTTTCCATTCTTCCAAATTTTGTATCTTTGTGAAAATAAACAGGATGTCGTTTTCCAATTTGATCAGATCTTTTAAAATATGACCCTTGTGAGTGTGAAAGAAATCGATCAGCCAAACATTGTTTTGGGCGTCGAGAATGATATTGGCGCCGTTGAGATCCCCGTGAACATAGGACGTGTAATGCGGAACTGCGGAATATTCCCTCATGGATAAAAGATCTTCCTCGTAAAATTTGCAAACATTCGGCACAATGATACCCCGTTCGATTTCCATCCTATCTCCGATCGCGGGTTTTCCCAAGATCGATTCCACCCTTTTTCTGACCCCGGTTGCATACTTTGATTGAAAATCATAATATTCTAATAAATTTAGTTTTTCATGAGAGGCGGCTTCGTATAATTTTCCCAGTTGTTTTAAAAATACGGTATCCAATATGGCTTTGAGCTCGGGTATGTTTTCGGAACTTTCGTAATTTTTTTGAAAAGTGCGGACGTTTCCTTCCAACATGGCCGCATAACGGTATTTAATCGCACCCCGTCCTTCGAGTTCGGCGAAATCTACGATCGAAGGGGCGTTGTTTCCTAACACCTCTTCGATTCTTTCAAATGCAATCCTTTCCCTCGCGATCGAGTCCCTAGGTCCGATTTTGATCACGGAAGGAACTTGATTGTGTCCGATATGATCCGTGGATTTTGATTTTAAAACCACGTTTCCCGAAAAACCGCCGTCCAAACATTTGTATTCCACCTCTTTGCAATCTCTAAACAGATACAGAAGAAGTCTCTCATCCGTTTCGTTTATTTTATAATTCCCTTCATAACGAAAATGATCTGCCGAAATTCTGGAATGAGTGATACGCTTTTCCAGATTTGGAACGGTTCCGTTTAAAAAGGAAGTAAAGGCTCCGATGGAAGGAAAAACCTGAACGCCGAGAATTTCCTTCATTTGATCCAAAGCGATAAAATGCATTCCAAGCGAAGAGGAGGCGGTTAGAGCGGGGCAAACGGCAATTTCCCATTTCGGATAACGTGTTCTGATATCATACGCGAGAAATTGAACCTTTGCCTCCGTCCAAACTCCTGCGATTCCGATTTTTAGAGGGTGTTCCTTGAACTGGTTTAGAATTTTTTCGAGCGACGTGTCTACGAAGTCGTTCAAACCGGAAGCGTTTATGATTTGATGTCGATCCTGTTTACCTTGGATCCAAGATTCGAAAACGAACTCCGCTCCTTTCGTATCTTTGATACAATGCGGCCCGAATTGCTGCAGATGTTCTTTTTGTGAATCTTGCACGGGATCGTGCCAGTCCCTAATATGGATAATCCACAGATCATCCGTATTTGTAGAATAAGCCCATTCGATGAGAGAATATACGGGTCCGTATTCTATCATTTCGCCCAATAAACGTTTCGCCTCCTGATAGCCGACGTGAAGTGCGTTTGGAGGAGAATCGTATTTTTCCAAAAGGGCGGTAAAATCGTTTTGAAGACATTGGGTGAATAGGATTGCTTTCGGGATTGGCATGGTTTTACAAAAGAAAATTTTTGAAAGTTTTCGAATCCGATTTTTTATTTTTTAAAATCGATTCGAATTTCGGATATGAATTGCTTGCGATAGAAACCTAAATCAAAGCCCGAAAAAAGCAATTGGTTTTCGAATATGTAATTTGAAAAAGTCTAAGATATAGAAAACAGGAGTATTGGATGATCTATCCTTCGTTATGACTTTCATCGCTTTGGTAGCGTTTTGCCTCATGGATCAACGCTTTTGCTCTGTCAGAATCTCCCGAATTTTGATAAATTTCGGAAAGATGTATTAAGTTTTGTTTATGCTCTGGATTTCTGAGTCTAATTCGTTCTCCAAAATCGGCGGCTCGCTTTAAATTATCTAAATTCTTATAACACTTTGATATGAGAAAAAGACAATCCAAATCGTCCGGCGAGATATTGCTGTAACGTAAAGCTGCATCCACGGCTTTACGATATTCGTTTTTTTGAACGTATGTGTTTGCGAGAAGTTTGAGGACTTTTTTATTTTGCTGATAGATCGGATCTTCTGAAATTGGTTCGAGAAGTGAAATCGCATTTTCGTAATTTCTTCGCTTGAATTCTTGCAGTGCTTGGGAATAGATTTTGTTTGAATTTTCGAGATCTATCGCTTCGAGATCGGTCGCTAATTTGTATTCCACTCGGATGAGAGAAATATCGTCCGTTATTTCTCCTGCGAGTTTGATTTCCTCTATGATATTTTGAAGGATTCCGTTTCCTCTTTCCACACAATGTAAAAAGAATTCTTCATCTTCATTCATGGTTGCTTCATCGTTTTCCTGAATAAGGATATCGTCGCGTCCGTCCGAACCGATAATCAAAACATCTTCCGGTCGAAACTGAAACGTATTGATGTGAAGGCTTGTTTGCATATTGATCGGCATTCCGAGTTTTCTGTAAAAAAAACGATGAGGAAGAAAGTTTGCAACTTTGCTACGGTAGTAAACCGGCAAAGGATGTGCCGCATTGATATAATATAAGAATCCGGATTCATCGTCGAGAAGAGATATAAATCCGGAAGCTAACATGGTGCCGTCAAAGCTCGTAAAAATATTGTGAAGTTCGATAAACGTATTTTTAAGCCAATGTTCGGGAAATAAATTCATCACATCCAAATATCGCGAACGTTCCAGGATTGCTTTAAAAACCGAACCTAATACCAATGCTCCTCCCGCACCTTGCATTGATTTTCCCATCGCGTCGCCGTTTAGAATCGCCGTATAACTTTTTCCCCTCAACGTTATTTTACTGGAAACACAAAGGTCCCCCCCGATTTCCGAAGACCAGCGTTTGAACTGAAATTTCTTTTTTTGCTCGGTTAAAAATTCTACAAAAACGTTATCAGAATCGGATTTGTTTTGTGCAAGCGGTTGGATTAAAAGCGAGGTTAGATAATAGTCGGCGTCTTGTTTTGTTTTTAATTCCTGCACAACATCTAAACTTTGTCGTAATTCGTTTGTTCTTTCGACAACCTTTTCCTCCAAAGATTCGGTAAACTCCCTGAGTTTTTCCTGAGTGGAATGAATGGATTCGACCATATGATTAAACGATCTCGATAAGAATCCGATTTCATCTTCTGCCTGGACTGGAACCGCTACCTTGTATTTTCCTTCGTTGACTTCCTTTACTCCGCTTAAAAGCGCCATAAGAGGGCGAATCAGTCCGCCGTGAAAAAGATAAGGGAAGAGCAGGAGAATCAAGAGCGCTGTGAAAAAAATAAGCGCGATCATCTTGAAAACGATAAAGTGTAGCGCTTCCGAGTAATAGGAAAACGGATATGCGATCTCATAGACGGAATCGTCGTTCTGAATCAGATAACGGATCGATAAGATCGTTTTTCCGTTTGCAAGTTTTAGAGAACGATACAATCGTTTTGATATTGGAAAAACGGAAGTTTCGTCGATTTCATAATGATCTTTCCACGTTTCCTTTGTTGAAGAGGTTCTTTTTGGAGATTGACTCAGATATTTACCGATTTCCTGGATTTCGCTTTGAAACAAAACATTTTCTCGAATTGTATCG
The DNA here is from genome assembly GCF_040833975.1 of Leptospira sp. WS92.C1. Taxonomy (NCBI): domain Bacteria; kingdom Pseudomonadati; phylum Spirochaetota; class Leptospiria; order Leptospirales; family Leptospiraceae; genus Leptospira; species Leptospira gorisiae. The sequence goes on along the minus strand of NZ_CP162130.1, from coordinate 3,564,525 downwards.
AGCGTTTTGTATTCGATCTTAAAACCCGAAGTGGCAAATAATCCGCTGTCTTTGGGCCGGGATGAGATATAAAGAACACTTTCCGGAGGACCTATTTTATCCAATGTTCGAATATTTTTTAAAATTGTTTTTACTTCCATATTTCGAACCTCATCGAAATATGTTTCGTAGATTTGAAGCGTTATTCTTGAAACGATGCTTAGAATCGTAAGAGTGGAAACCAAAGTTAAACCTACGATCTTTATCATAAATGAAGACGGTTGCGGAGAATTGTTTAGATAAATTACCGTATAAATAAAGAGTTGTAGGCTCGTCGCCGTGGTTAGTATAAATTGGAAATATGCAAATGGGATATTCTTCGTTGCATAAAGAACATAGATTCCCGAAAAACAAGTATGCAACAATACCGCCCAACCAAAAGAGCGGAGTATTCTTGCGTTGGGACTCAAAAGACAAAAAAATCGATTGTTCGTGTCTATTTTTTCGTTTCTAAATTCCCTTTCTTCTCCGATTGTTTTACGAATGATGACGACTAAAATCCATAAAAGCGTAAGAAAGTGTAATATGCCCATCGGTGCTGTTGACAGTGGTGTTTGGAATTCATAAAGTTGCGTGTCAAAGTTATATATGATTGTAGAATTCAAATTTTCTAATATATAATATGCGTATCCAAAACTTCCCGTTAGGATAAGTATAAAAAATACGATGTAGGATTCTTTTTTGTAACGGTTTCTAGGGAAAGAATAGATAAAAGAGATCAATACTAAATTTGCGAAACAAGTATAGAGTGCGATGAGAAAACACGCGGGTTTTGCAATTTCAGGAGTAAAAATGGTCGCTCTTAAAACGAATCCAAAATTAAAGAGCAACGTAAAAAAGAAATATCCGACTAAAAGCCAGGTATGTTTTGATTTCTCCTTTAAACTCAAAAGGTATATCAGGAGGAATATGGAAAACATCGTCCCGGATATATAACCTATCGAATAGTGATTCAGCCGGAGAAAATTCGTCATTGAAATTCCTTTTTCAAATAAAAATTTGAAAAATCTGGAAAGAGATTGAGCGATCCTTAAAATAAGAAATCAAACGGTAATTTATTTTCATACTTGGACTTACCGAACATAAAAGGTTACTTCATATGACGTATTAAAAATATAGGATGAAAAGATTCTTCTTAAAAAAAGATTGATGTATAAGCGTTTTCTTTTTTAAGAACCGAATTAAAAATCAAAAACCCCGAAGATCGTAAAGATTTTCGGGGTTTTTTAAGAATCAAAAACGGAATGGAAATTATTTTTTTCCCAGGCCCGGTTTATCGGCTCCTACGAGAATTGACATGTTACCCGCGGGGTGTTTGTTTTCTTTCATCAATTGGTGTGCGCTTGCGGTTTCGTTCCACACAAAAGTTTTGGAAAGACAAGGATCCACTTTTTTATCGATGACCAAATCGTTAAGACCTTTTGAGTTTTCGTCGTTTGCAAAGTGAGAACCTTGCAGACGTTTTTGTCTCATCCAGAGATAACGTAAGTCTACGGTTGCGTTAAAGCCGGTAGTTCCCGCGCAGATGACCACCATTCCTCCGGTTTCGCAGACAAACATGGAAGTCGGAATGGTGGTTTCGCCAGGATGTTCGAATACGATTCTTGGGTTCTTCCCTTTTCCGGCGATGTCCCAGATTGCTTTTCCGAATTCGCGTGCGGCCTTGGTCCATTCTACGAATTTTTCCATTTTGTTGATTTCAGAGGTAAGAGCTCCCCAGTGCGAAAATTTCTTACGGTTGATCACGCCAGCCGCGCCTAACTTCATACAAAAATCGATCTTGTCATCTTCGGAAACGACTGCGATCGGAATTCCACCCGCTGCTTTTACGATTTGAATCGCCATAGCGCCGAGCCCGCCGGCTCCGCCCCAGATTAAAACGACATCGTCTTTTTGAACTGTATTGGGGGCCCAATTGTGAAGCATTCGATACGCCGTAGCTCCGACCAACATATAAGCCGCTGCTTCTTCCCAGCTTAGGTGTTTCGGTTTTGGAAGACACTGATGATCTTGGACTTTGCAGAATTGTGCAAAGGATCCCCAGTTGGTTTCGTAACCCCAGATCAACTGAGAAGGTGCGAACATCGGATCTTTTCCGGCTTTTACCCAAGGATCGTTTTTATCCCAGATTCCGCAGTGAAGAACGACTTCATCTCCGACTTTGACATTCTTCACGTCGGCGCCGATTTTATAAACGATACCGGACGCATCGGAACCGCCAATGTGAAATTCTTCGGGCTCGCCCTTTTTGTTTCGGGCGCCGATCACATCCACTGGAAAACCGAGAGCGGCCCAGACGTTGTTATAATTTACACCGGCTGCCATAACTGCAACGAGTACTTCGTCCGGAGCGATTTCCGGAACATCGATGAGTTCTTCCTGAATTGCTGTGATTGGATCGCCGAAACGATTGGCTCTAACGACCTGTGCATACATTTTTTTAGGAACCTGCCCTAATGGGGGTAGGGTTCCGATTGGAACGGATTCAATTTGGCTCATGTGCACAGATTTCTGAAGTTTGCTTTTTGTTCCACACCAATTTTTGAGGGAGTTCCCGCGTTTTTCCGGAGGAATTCGACTTTAAACGGTTCGCAGTCGATCGAAAAAGGGAGGTTTTTAGGAGTTCCTACTTTGAAAGGGATTCGATTTTTGGGGAATTTGATTGTAAGAGTTCCCACATTTCAAAAAAATACAGAGGACATCGATTCTCATCTGGAATTGAAGAATGTAGGAACTCCTAAAGCAAGGAATGATACACATAAAAAACGAAAGGGCTCTTTTCGAAGGATCAAAAAGAGCCCTTTCAACTTACTAAAGAGGGAGAGATCCAAGCTTATTTTTTGGTTTTTAAAACATCACTTCTGTCTGTTTCCCGCCGGGATTCATTTTTCTTTTCCGACGTTTTGGAATCTGCGGTTACTTCTTTGAGAGTCTTTTCTACAAAAAAACCTAAGTTGGAATCGGAACGGTATTTGCCCAGGAATGCCTGAACCTTCGTCATTTTACCTTTCTGCGAAGCCGCATAGCTGCGGATTGCAAATTTACGTACGGAGTCATGTCGTCGTTTGCGGAAATTTTCGATTCTAAAAATTGAGAGTTCGCGTCCGAAGGATAGAATTGAAGCAGATTCAACGCTCCGGCATTGGAGAATCCGGTTCCGCTGCATTCAGCAATGCTCACTTGTCCGTCGTTAGGAGCATTGTCATTGGAAAGATCGCACTGAGGATTTCGATCAGAGGGTCCTTCGTCATATTCGGAAGCGTTGTAACAGAAGCGCCTGAACTTTCATTGGTATGAAAAAGACCTAAAAAGTGTCCGGCTTTGTGAGCCATCGTATCGCCCAAGGAGTTTTGATCTGCATCGGAAAAAAACGAACCGACGGCTATGGAATTTTTTGGGCTCATCAGAAAATCGGTTTTAAGAAGAATCCTTTTTTGACGTTTAGCCACTTCGGAGAGTTTCTCTGTCTCAAAAGGACTAATTATAATACGATAGGACGTTTGTTTTTCACACTTTGATCGCCGGTTTTTTCGTAAAAGAGTTTGAAATAAAAATATTTCTCCGTCTATTCAAACATCTTTTTGATTCAAAATGAGAATCGGATCTTCCGCCATTGGACGCAACATGCGGAAGAATTTACAAAAAATTCGGAGAAACAAAGGCATGCTGGCACATATAAAGCCCGATCAGCTCAACTGCAAAGACGCTGAAAAAGAAGAAAGTTTACAAACTCTGGGAATGATGCTAGAGCTCAGCGAGAAATGTTACGTTTTTGGAAAGTATTTTCTGATCGATGCGTTTGATTCTGATGACCATCCCTTTCTTTTAAGAAAGGGATTTGATTTGATGGGAATTGGAATGGGTCCTGATAACGTTCAAAATATTTTAAAAGGATATATTCTTTCCGGAAATTACGAAGGAAAGGAACTTTTGGATAGGATCATTATTTTAGAGGGAATGGAAGCGATTCAAAAAGAACTTCATATTACCGTTTTCTTGGAAACGGTGGCTTCTTACTTCGGAGAATCTTATCAAAAGACTTTCTGGAATTATGTCCAACTCAAAAGAAAAGAAATCGATACGATACTTCTCAATGATTTTTATGCGGAGTTTTGTAATTCGAAACCTCAGATCGATTCCGATATTCTTTTGAGTCGCGCGTTTCATTCCCTTTCTTATACGGAATTAAAGGACCTTTTAAGACAGGTAAGTCTGCCGGATCTTGCTGAAGCGCTAAAAAGCGTTCGTGAAAAATTGGTTATTCAAGTATTAGATTTTCTTGATAGAGAATCCTCTCGTTGGTTGATGAAGGAGCTGATGAAATCGGACGATTCAAATGAGAGTGCCGAACGAATCAAAGAGGCGCAGTTGAAAATTTTGGGAGTGTTCGCCTCCAAACGGGGGATGAATCGGGATTTTTAAGATTTGCAAAACGTTTTAAATGCCGTTTTAAAAAAAAGTAGAATTAAAAAATAAATCCTTAGTTAGGGAAAAAATTAGAAGGTCGAGAGAAATTTCGGCCTTTTTTGTTCATCGTGCCTACTAAAGCATCTTTTCCAGTTCGTTGTATAAAATCTTTGCAACCTTATAATTTCGATACCATTTCTTATCCGCGGGGATGATATACCATTCTTTCTCTTGATTTTTATCTTCAAAGATAAATTCGTAAGCGGCTTGATAATCTCTCCAGTGATCTTGCGTAACTTGATCGGACGGATCGTATTTCCATTTTTTTTCGGGATCTGAGATTCTTTCCTGAATTCTTTCTTTCTGCTCGTCTTTGGAAATATGCAAAAAGAATTTTAGAATGAGAGTGTCGTTTTCCTTTGAAAGCATCCGTTCAAAGTCTCGAATTGACTCCAATCTTTCTTTGAGTCTTTTTTCCGAAAGTGTGCCTTGAATTTTAGGCATAAGTATATCTTCATAATGAGAACGGTTATGAACTTGAATCATTCCTTTTGCGGGGACATATTTATGAATCCTCCAAAGAAAGTCATATTGTATCTCTTCCGAATTCGGTTTAGTCCAGGATTTTACGGAACAACCTTGCGGATTGATGCGTCCGAAAACGTGTTTGATCGTTCCGTCTTTTCCCGCGGTATCAACGCCTTGTAAAATAATCAAAACGGAATGTTTTTTTTCTGCGTATAACTTTTCCTGAAACTTGGCAATGTCTTTGACGTATTCTTCCGTTTTTTGAAGAATCTCTTCTTTGTCTTTGTTCTCGGGAGGTAATGTGTCGATGCCTTTTAGATTCATTCAAAATTCCTTATAAATTTTGTTTTGAAACAGATCAATCATGGATAACATGAATTTTCGAATCGAACAAAAGATAGGCAAAGAGGAAAGTCTGATCAGTTGGAAAACAAGATCCAGGTCTTTTTCGAGCAAGACTTTCGTTTTTCTTTTATGTTCGGTTTCATCATACAACCAGATTAAATAATTCCTAATTGAATAAGCCAGAATAAAAAAGGGAGATGTTCTTTGCGATATCTCTCATCGTGCTTTCTCATCGCCTTCTTTTTGAAATACGGAGATTGCGGTTTTAAAAAGGAGAGACCGGGTTGGTTATGATTTACCGGTTTCTCCCTAGGATTTGATTTTTTTTGGATGTTACGACTTCAGTGGCTCCAAATGTCCCCGAGTTTTTTTTCTGAATTTCGCAAACAGGAGTAGATTGAAAAAATGCATCGCTCCCAAAATGAGTAGAGCAATTCCCGCTTTTGTCGTTAGCACTTCGATACATTCTGCTAGATCTAAAGGTCCTTGACTGGTAGTCGAGGAAAGGTTTATATACCCGATGTTGATCAGATAGAATCCAACGATCAAAAAATGATTTCATTCTGCCTAAACTTTGAAACAGGAGAACACTGGATGGAAAAGAAACGAAAATCTTATCCTGAATGTTATTTGTATCTGGGAGGATGGGCAATATGTTTCGAAGTTTGAAATCTTCAAAAGGAAAAAAGAATTTCTCCGTACTATAGTTTCTTTTTTAGTCTTGATGGGAGTTCTGTTTTATAGACTCGCGCACGGCAAGATTCGTGAAATTTCTTTGGAATGGATTTTTCCCGCTCGTCAGGAAATTTACCGAACTTCGGAGCCGATTTACGAATTCTGGCGAGCAGAATATTTGAAAAGAAGTTTATCGGAAGAATTTGTTTTATCGTTGTTTTTAAGAATCACGGGACTTCTATTTGTTTGGAATTTTGTTGGCAAAAAATATGGAATTTTTTCAAAGTATTCTTTTATCTTTTGCTTAAATTTAGATATGATGTTTCTTTTTTATAATTTTTTGAGGTTGTTATGAAAGTTTTTGTATTTTCCGTTTTATTCTTGGGAATTTGTTTTACCATATTCTTATTTTATATGGGAGCCTTTGATGACGTTCAGATAAAAGAAGAAATCAGAGGTCCGTTTTATGTTTTATATCATGAAAGAATCGGAGATTATAGAAACGTGGGAATTACATTTGAAACCCTGCAAAAAGAACTGCCGGAAAAAGGAATTCGGGATTATAAATTATTTGCGATTTATTTGGACAATCCAAACGAGGTTCCGAAAGAAAAGCTGCGTAGTGAGGCGGGGGCGATTTTTTTTGAACCCTTATCAAAAGTTCCCGAGGGTCTTTCGATCGAATTCAAAACACGGACAATTCTTTCAAAAAAATATCTAATCGCCGAGTTTCCTTTGAAAAACTTTCTTTCCATCTTCTTGGGGATTTTCAAAGTCTATCCAAAACTTTTCGAAGCCTGTGAGGAAAAGGGTTGTGATCTAAAAGGAAAAGCATCTTTGGAAATTTACGAACCTCTTATCGAAAAAAGGACAACGTACTTGCTTCCCCTAGACTGAAAGAGGGAGCTCTCGCGTTTAACCCGGTGATTTTTCAAAATTGTAGGACCTCATACAAAATCCGAATGAAAGTAAGGAGTTCCTACTTTTAGAGGAATCAACGATTTGTCGGTAAAAGAATTCGCAGGGAACGTTTTTCGATACGGTTCTTTCTTACAAAGTAGGATCTCCTATTTTGAATGGATATGAATCGAACTTTTCATTTTTATTATCTTTCTTTGAAATCTGGGGAGTTCCCGCGTTTTTGTTCCTGATTTCTCTGAAATTGTAGGATCTCATACAAAATCCGGATATAAGTAAGAGTTCCTACTTTTTTAAAAATTCCAAAAGTTTCGGCGCTACTCGCTCCGGAGATTCATAATGAGGAATATGTCCCGCCTTTTCCAGAGCCAAAAACTCGATTCCCGGTAAGGTCTCCAGAGCCAAGGAGCTATTTTTAAAAGGAATGATCTTGTCTTCTTTTCCCCAGATCAACAATTTTGGAATTTGTATAAAACCGAGCTGTTTGTATTTTTCTAAAAAAGATTCCAAAGGCATATTTCGAAGACTGGAAAGAATCGCTTGTTTAAAACCTTTATACTGCATTTGTTCTTGAAATAAAGAATTGAAGTTTGGAAAGTTTTCGGGTTCGTAAAAGCTATCCTTGGTTCCTTTTAAAAGAGTTTTGTCACCGAGGGATTTTATCAGATAATCTCCGATTCCAGAGAGACGCGTCAATTTTCCGATCCATGGAATTTCCATCGGAAATCCGCCGGGAGAGATAAGGATCAATTTTTTTACTTTTTCCGGATGTTTGAGTGTGAAATCGCTTACTATGATTCCCCCCATGGACGTTCCGAGTAAGTTGATTGGTTTTTTAATATTCAAAAAATAGAATAAACTAGAAATCTGTTTTTCAAATAGATCTGGATCGTAATTCGTATTCGGTCGATCGGATAAGCCTCTACCAAAAAGATCGAATCTTAAAACGCGAAACCCTTCTTTCTGTAGAATTACCGATAACGGTTCATAAATAAAAAGAGGCATCGAAAAACCGTGAACTAAGACAACGATCTCTCCGTTTTGCGGCCCCTCGAATTTGTAGTGAACAAATCCGTCCGGTGTTTCGATAAAGGAGCCCTGACTTTTGGACCGAACTGCAGGGTCGATCGGCTGATTTTCACCGTCGGAAACAAAGGGAAATACGATCAGCAGAATCACGAAAATCGACAATACAAGAATCAAGATACGTCTCATGGCCTCAGAAAGTAGATTTTTTAAAAAGAAAGTCAAGGATCTTTTCGACGATAAAATTCCCGTGGATTCGATTATAAAAATGCCGTTGCGAACTTTGAAATCTAAGACCGATCCATCTTCGATGGAATGAAATTTTGTATAGAAAATCATTACTTCAACAATAAATACGCTTTTTAGTGCGAAGAGTTTCAATCAAACCGAATTAATTTTCGTATAAAGTCCGTCTTGGATCTCGATTGCATAAGGCTTGTATAGATTTCCCGTTTAATATTCGAAAACCGTTTTTCGTTTCGGTTTCTAAAGCAAACCAAGAGTTCCTTTATTTCGAAGTCGTAACTGATGGATTCTATTTCCGGAGAAGAAATGTAATGTGTTTCTAACATTCTAGATTCTATTTGAACGGATTTTATAATTCCAGGATGAGTTTGAATTTAAGTTTTAAAAATAAAAAAGGGCAGTCGATTTCCGTTTTAAATAAGAAACCCCTTTTTTACTTCAACCGAGACTTCAAGTCCGCATCAAGATTTTTTCACGGCAGATTTAGTTTGTCGGAACAACTAAACCGATCTTAAAACGGTTGACATGTGTTTGCGGGATATGGCGTTCGGATCTATTTTTAAAGAAACGTCTGCGTCCAAGCAAGAACGTTTTTTAATTTTACCTTTTCAAGATGGATCGAAGACGAGTTTGTCGGCGCGATTCTCTCGATTTTAATTCCAGTTGGATGGATTCCGGTGCGAAATTCGAAGATCAGCCTTTTTTGATTTTCGGATCCGATGTTTTCTTTTTCAATCTCTTCTATGGATTGATTCAGAATATTGAATATTTCTTTTTCAGAATATAGGTCTTGACAATAGTCGCGAATTCCCATTGAAAGATCTTGAAACAGATTTTCTCTTTTGATATCCCTGATCCCGAGCACGGGAGGAAAAATTGGACGTTGTGGCAGATTTCGGAGTTGGTTGACCGTTTCTTTTACGTTTAATCTTTCCCAATCCACAAAAAGCAATCCTGGTTCGTATTCTCTAAATCTATCTTTGAGAATGGAAACATCACTGCAAGGATAGGTTTCCCAGCTGAGAGCTCTGAGATGCGCTCGGATTCTTTGAAACAAAAGCGGATTTGGACCGATCACAACCGAGGTCAGACCTTTTTTATAAGGAATCGTTTCGAGAGGAAGATCCGTTATGTTCGATGTTTCGAGATCGAGAAAGTAATTTAAACCTTTCTCAAATAGATTTTTTAGAAATTCCTTTTGGATTCTTCCGAACAAGAAAGGTTGTTTTGACCAGTCCAATGCGGTCTGTAAGGAATCCGGTTCCACGGATTTACGAAGTATGATTTCACCAGGGCGAGTCTCGGGAAATCTGCCGGAATGGGACCATTCCACAATGGAAATTTCTTTCCAATCTAACAGGGCAAACAGTAACTTTTCTTCTTTTTTTGTAAGTCCGCTTAGAAAGAGACAATCGAACAATAGGCTTGTCATAGGGTATTTTGCTTGACCGACGGATTTTCCGGCGAATTCTAGAATTGTGCGACGCGTAAAAGACGCAACCAATTAAAATGAAGCTCTTAAAACGATATGCGAATCGAAGACTCTACGATCCTGAAACGAGTAAGACGATTACTCTTGAAGACGTGGCGGAAATGATCATCAATGGTGAAGAAATTCGCGTGATCGATAATATGTCCGGATCGGATATCACTCCCAAAATTTTGGGACAAACATTTCTCAAAGTTTCTTTAGGACAAAGAAATGAAGAATTTTCGAACTTTATGCTATCCGCTCTCATCCGCGAAACCGGTAAGGACATCAGTTCTCTTTTTGGAAGACTTGTCTTAGGCGGAATTGGAGCCAGTTATCTGACTCGTGAAAGACTTGAGAAAATTCTTCAATCGATGATTTCCTTAGGCGAACTCAAACTCGAGGTTGCGACGGAATATAGAGACGATCTTTTGACTCATATGGCCAGTCGAGCCTCTGAAAACAAACTTAGAATCCAAGAAGATCTCAAAAAGATCGGAAAAGAGCTGGAAGAATCCTCAGAATCCGATTTGCCTTTGGAAGACTTATCCGAAAAAATCCGCAAAATTGCAGAAAGTGTAAAAGAAAAGGAAGCCTGAAACTTTAAGCTGAGATTCTAAAAACCGATATTTACAAGAGAGGGAATTCCATGTTTAAGAATGTTTTAATCTCTATTTTTCTATTTTGTGCCGGTATTTTACCCGTGTTCTCCGCTGATAAGGCGGTCGAATACGCGGATCGAGTTTACTTTGAACAGATTCAAAAATTGGAAACCGGTTCTTACGAAGAAAGAGTAGATGCCGCGGATTATCTCAAATTTGTGAGCAACAAACTTGCGGTTCGTCCTCTTCTCAATGCTCTTCGCGGAAATAAGATTCCAAAATCTATGGAGAACCATCCTTACCTCAAGTTTACGATTGCTCAAGCATTGGCTGTGATGGATCAGGATGTTGCGATCAAGCCTACGATAGAAGAATATAAAAAGTTAGAATCGACGATTCTCGAAACGGATTCCCCTTATTTTACTTCTCGAGATGATTATAATATGGTGATTGCAGTTGGGGAAATTTTAAGAACGATCGGAAGTTATCCTTATGCAAAAGAATCCGAAGACGTTCTTGTAAGTGCGCTCAGTCATCCAAACTACTATATCCGTGCTTCCGCAGCGGACGGATTAAAAAATATGAATCGTAAAGAAACGGTAAATTTTTTGGCTCTGACTCTTGAAAAAGAAAAGAACGATTTTACAAAAGCTGCAATTCTAAATTCCATCGTTCATATTTTAAAAGTCGCTGATAAAAGTTTTTACAACCTTTGCGATATGTTAAAGAGCGAAAATGCTTCCGTTCGTTATCGGGTTTCTATGGCTCTGGGAGAAGTCGATCTGAAAGCGGCGGAATTTTATCTACGTCAAGCTTTGTTAGTCGAGGACAAACGATACGTTCGCGATCAGATTCGCAAAGATCTTGCGATCGTTTTGGGTTTTAAACTTCCAACGATTTCCGTTATTTTTGCGGAGTAAAAAACGCGATTCTCATCTCCTAAAAAGACCCAACCGGTTGATTGGAAAGCCCCTGATTTTAGGGGCTTTTTTGTTTTTTAGATTCTTCCGAGAGAAAGATAAAAATATCGGCGCCGAGTATACCGATTGCGGAAGCACAACTTTTGTATCTATACGTTGAATATGGAAGCGGAAAGTGGTGGGAGATACTGGGATCGAACCAGTGACCTCTACCATGTCAAGGTAGCGCTCTAACCAGCTGAGCTAATCCCCCTTTCCTTGCGTTCCAGATTTCGTGCGCCTACGAATTCGTAAAGAAGATTCCTGATTCCACGACCCTTTTGAGCACGGCTTTTTACAAAAGAATTTTTCGCAGACTAAAAAAAAGTGAGAATTCGATTTTTCATCGAAAATGCTAGCCGATTTTAAAATCCGCATATTGTTTTAGAATTTGGAAAGAGCGAAAGCAAAGAATCGTGTATCTTATCTCCGAACTAAAAAAAGTTTCTATGTCAGGAGAACGAAAAACGATGAAAAAACCATTTGTAAAAACCATTGATGCACAAGCCCCCTCGGTACGAAAAATGGATTTTGCGGGTCTCGACGATCTGCCAAGATACTATTTTAATGATAACGCAATCATAACTCACGCAACGAATAGTTTTCACGTGATCTTTCCCGAAGGAGAAAGATTTTTTATCCGGAGTGTAAAACCGTTTCAGGATAAAATTAAAGACGAGGGATTGAAAAATAGAGTGAAATCATTTATCGGTCAGGAAGTTCAACACGGAAAAGAACATGAAAGGGTTTGGGGTTCTATTCGTAAATTTGGGCTTCCTTTGGATCGTATCGCAAACTTTTATCATTTTACGGCTTTCAAGATAATTTTTAAACTTCTCGGTTTTCTTTTCGGTCCTAAGATCAATCTTTCAATTACCGCTGCCCTTGAACACTACACGGCGACTCTAGGTGAAATTTCTCTCAAGTATGATTTAGCCAAGGATGCTTACGACGATATGAGAAAGCTTCTTGTATGGCACGCCTGCGAAGAGATTGAACACAAGTCGGTCGTTTACGATGTAATGCAGGAAGTAGCACCGAGTTATTTGTTGAGGATGATCGGATTCGCGATCGCAACCGTGATGCTTTGGTCTTATGCAATTTTACTTCAATATTGGTTTTTAATCGCAGATCCCGAAGTAACTTGGGAGAGATTTTTAAAAGATCGTCCGTATGCACGCAATTATATGAAAATCACCCTTTCTCCGTTGTTTTGGGGAACGCTAAAATACTTCAAACCGAACTTTCATCCGGATCAGATCGGCGGATATGATTTAGCGGAAAAGAGATTGGCCACGCTGTAATATCGTATTTTTTTCACTTACGAAACCATCCGAAACACTTGCTCTTCGACTTCGGAATTCTTCGGAATTCCGAAGTCTTTTTTTTAACTCACGGTGAGAAAACTGAAATGGTTTGCGATATGCATCGCATGAGCAAGATCGTATTCTTCTTTGGATAAATTTCCATATGCAAAATGCGGTTTTAATTTACCTTCATACGCTTGAAATTTAAGAATGGTTTCTTGTAAGATCAAAAGACTTTTTTTCCAATTCGTGTTTGTATGAATTGTGTTTGCACCTGGGATCGGCGCTTCCAAATCATGGGACATTTTTTGAGAAGATGCGAATTTTAGAAAAATGAGTTTCCCGATTGTGTTTTGAAAGATTGCGCTTTTATTTTCGGGATATCCCTGAATCGAATACTCGATGGATTGAGCACAGTGTAAAAAAACCTTTCCGGCATCCCAGGTTCCGTAGCCAAGAATCAAATTCGATTTTTCTAATGTTTTTAATTCTTCCATAGTTTGATTTAAAGAAATGTAGATCAGTCCTTTGTTGGGTATACCTTCTGGTCCGGAGGAACAGCCGTTGATTGTGGAAAGTGTGACGCTGCTCGTCCCCAAAAGTATCAGCGCCTTTACGGAGGAATCTAAAAATTTCATTCTAGAAAGGGTCTGTGGTTTGATTTGGGTTTGTATCGTTTTCAATTTTATACTCCTCGAAAAACGAGAATCGTAGTTTTATTTTAAAAAAGAGTCAATCGTTTTGTAAACGATCGACTTCGAAAGACACATTTTGTAGTAGTTCCTACAAATTCATTTCACTCAGAATCGACCGGAACGGGACGGGGAGGTCCCGTAGAGACATTGCAGGATTGTATTTAAAGCGTTTTGTAACCGGATACAAAATTCTCTTGGAAAAATCCTTAGTAGGAAATTCCCACTTTTTTGTAAAAATAACTCAGACACCAGGCTGGGCCGATGAGAAGAAATTGCAGATCCTTAAAAAAGGACGGCTTTTTTCCTTCTATCTTATGACCGATAAACTGAAAGATCCAAGCCACCACAAAAGTTCCTGCGGAAATTCCGATCAGTGTGGAAACCCCGGAAAGCGAAATGTAATACACACCCACGAGCATCACAGAGATCATGAGCATCATCCCGATAAACATGGAAACGGAAAGTCTAAGATAAAAAATTCCGGCAAGCAGTACAAAAATCGTCGCCCAATTTAAGAAAAGACGAATCTGTCCCAAGGACTCTGGCAAAAGACTTTGAAGCGATTCGGATGGGATGGACCATAACATTCCAAGCAAGGTAAACACAATCGTAGGTACGGCGATCCAATGGATTTTTTTGTTGGTCGTGTTTTGATGACTTTCGGCATATTCGGTCAGCCATTGTTCCGTTGTTTTCATTTATCTAAACTCCTTTATTGTTGATTTGAAATCGGCACTGGATGTCAGAATCGTTTGTTTTTTTAAGGAAACAAACTTCTGAACAAAATGGATCGCCGGCTTTCTTTTAGAGTTGAATATCATCTTCGATTTTGCAGAAGATTACTTGAACGGAACTGCTATTTTTTAAAAAAAGGGAGGGCTTGAGTCCGAACATTTCCCGAAATGTCCGGCTCATATGAGCTTGATCCGCAAATCCTGCTTCGTGTGCGGCGGCCGTCAGAGTGCTTCCGGCGGATAGATGGAGCACACAAGCTTTGATCCTCAGCCATTGGATATATTTTCTCATTGGAATTCCGACTTCTTCCTTAAACAAATGTATCAATCTGCTTTCGGATAAGCCGGTGGATTCCGTCAATTCTTCAATGGATGGATTTTCAGGAATGGATTGAGAAAGTTTTTTTAAAACTTGTTCGATTCGAGGATCTCTCTCTTTTCGAATTGCGTTCTCTTTTTTGAGTTCGTTTAATATTTGTTTCCAAAGAAAAACGGCTTCTGGTTCGCATTGGGGAGGAGAGAGGAATTTTAAAATTCTTTGATAAGAATCTGGATCCAATTCCAGATATTCTGCGGGAAATTCAAAAAGGGTTCCTCGAATACGAATACTATCAGGATCAAAGAGCAGAATAAAAACGTCTTCGCCGGAAGCCTCTAATTGTTGTTCGACGTTCGGGCGCACAAGAATCGATTTGGATTCTATCCAATCGGTGGATCCGGTTCTAAAACGAAACGCGCGATCCTTGCTGAGAATCAGGGAAACACTGTAGTGTTCGTGTAATTTGTTGAAGATTGGAATCCCCGTCAGTAGAACGTTGGAACCGATCAAAAACAGCTTTCCACTCATCTGTGGAAAGCTTACGAAGCGCTAAACCCATTGCAACTCATTTTGAAAACTAAGTCTCCGATTCAAAGTCTTGAATTGGAAAATTGAAATAGGATTAAGAAATTGCTTTATCGATTGCAGCGTCTAAATCGATCGTAATTCCGATCAATTTATCCAACCTTGTAAGTTCGAAAATCTTTTGAAGATGATTTGGAACCGAATAGATAATAATTTTGCCTTGGGATTCTTTAAATAACCTTGCTTGTGTACTGATAAACGCCGCGAGTCCGGAAGAATCGATATGTGTGGTCGATGAAAGATCCACTAAAAACGTGTTTATTCCATTTTCGATTCGATCAAGCATCGCTTCTTTGAATTTTTTTGAGGAGAATAAGCTGATTTCTCCGGTTGTTTTCAAGATCGCCATGTTCTTTGTAAGAACGCCTTGGACGTGCGAGTCCGTGATTTCCTGAACTAAAAGCTCTTCCTTGGAAGCGATTCCGCCTGAGTTTGGGTTTTGCATATTTTTTCTCCTAAAAATTATAAGTCATTTTAAATTCTATGTTACGTTCCTTGGTCATCAGGTAAGGAATATTTCTTTCCGTCGCGGCTATGGAAAAAAAAGCAGGAAACGAAATTAAGGCGGTATTTAATAGATAATTGATAGACAAGGATATTAGAAAAAAGTGATTTAATTCTTTGTGTTGTGAATATGAGGAATCGTCCTGATTGAATAAAAGAAAGTTTCCGTCTTCCTGTTGAATTATAATAGGTTCTTTTTTCTTTACGTTCATACCCACATTATATTCGTAAATCGCACCTAACATCAAAAATCCGGTAAAACCCATAAGTGCATAGCCGGACTTGACATGTTCTTTTCTTTGTAGATAGTATCCAGGAATGATATAATCCCATAAAACCAGATCTTTTTCCGGATTTTTTACCACCGGAATCACTTCGGGTTGATAGACGATTTTAGTTATATTCTTATTTTCTAATATAATAGGAGACTCGATTTCTCCTTGGGTTACCATAATGGATTCGTCGTTCAAAATCGATATTTTGGAAACTACGTCGTCGTCGTTTTCGGAAGAGACGGTAAATTTTATATTGGTTTTGGAAAGCTGCTGTAAAATTCTTGCGCTTGGTTCGGTAATTTTTGCGAACTTGATTCTTTCGATCGCGACCCTTAGATATTCTCCGGTTTCGGTAACGTAAAACAATGTTTGAGAGTTGATTCGCGTAAGTTTATAAGTACAAATACGTTTTGGATCCTCGTCCAATTCGAGACAAAGAACATTCCCCACTTCTTCGAAACGCATTTCCACAATTTCGCTTTTGGGAATGCGTTTTTCCCCTTCATTGGTTTGAATCACAATTTCTTCTGACGTCGGTTCGTTTTCGGTCACGGTCCCGGAAATTTCCTCTCCGTTTTTCAATATGATCCTATGTCCGGAAACTTCGATTGAAAAGACTAAAATAGCGAAAATAAGAATGACCCGCTTCACTGTGACACCTCAATTTTAATGGACGAATTGATTGAGATTTTCTTTTTCAAAGTTTTATCAAAAATGGTGATTGAATCGTCATCTACTGAGGCTTTTAAAAAAGGTTGTTTGGTTGAATCTTTGACCATTACTAATTTTGAGTCTTTTGTGGCATTTTTATCCATAGAAATGGATTCGATGGAATATGTAGGGAGAGTGATCGGAAAATGAGAGGAATACAGTTTGGCCTCATCTCCGTTGATGATGATATGAGTTGCATAGACGGGATTGGAATCGGATACGATGATTTTGATGAGAACTTTAGGAGCGGCGATTTCGGCCCTTTTTAAAAACTGATTCGATTTTTGTATAACCTCTTCTAAGACGGCTTGATTTTGTTTTGAAAGCTCGGCTTGAATCAGATTTTCCTTTTTGTCATCCGCATCATCTAGGTTTTTACTCGGTTGTTTCAATTTTTCAGAGGAAACCTTGATCTCTTTTGCTTCGGACGCGTCCCCCAATCGTTCCGCGTTTTTATCGGATAAAGTCGCTATTTCCGTTCCCGCATTGTAATAATAACCCAACATAAGCAGACGTCTGTTCGCTTTGATTGCGATATCCTTGTTTTTATCAGAAAAAGCCAAACCTGCATATTCTTTTATGGCCTCGGGTTGATGTCCCGTTTTTTCCAACGAATAACCTTTGATATAATTGAGTTCAGGAGTGTTGAGTTTTGCGACTTCGATTTCTTCGAGGGCCTTTGCGTAATTGCCTTTTGCAAAAAAGGCTTTTGCTCTTTTTTCGGGATCGTCCAAGTTTGTTTCGATTTCTTTTTCGCTTTCTTTCGCTTTGAGAATCAGAGAGATTAGAATTTCAGCGTCGCTTGAAAGCAAAGTACCCGGATGATTTGCTTTTACTTCTAAAAGCGGTTTTAATGCGGAATCAAACTCACCTTGAACCGCAAGACAAAAACCCTGGTGGAGCTGAATAAAGCCGCCTTCTTCGGATGTTTTACCGAATTGATCAAAGGATTCTTCGTATGTTCTATACGCCTCCTTATAAAATTGATTTCTTTCCAGCGCGAACGCATGCTCCAAAAGACGGATTTTAGAGGAATTCAAATGAAGATTGATGCCTGCCTTTAAAGAAAGGGATCGAACCGAGTTGATTAAAAGCGCGCCGGTCTCGTGAAGAAAGGAAGGTTCCAAGGCAACACCTTCTTTCGTATTGATAATCGAACTCTGAAGATGATTTAACTTCATCTCCGCTTTGATATTTTCCTTGTTGGAGATGATTCCTTCAAATTTAGATCTCAGAATCTCGCTGGAAAAAGAGAAGTTTAGAATTTTCCTTCTTTCCAATATGATTCTCAATTCGAAAAGTTTTGTTTCTAAAACGATAAACCCCAAAGGTAGAATCAATAGAAATCCAAATATGGCGATGAAAATACTCTTTTTCATATTTACTGAATTTCAATAATTCCAAAAGTCACGTCATCGGGGAAAGTTTTTGCAAAGGTGTGTACTTCGTTTTTCAGTGCGAGGGTGATTTCTTTTGCGTCTAAATGGACGTTTGATTGAAAGAAGTCCAGAAGACGATCGTCTCCGAACTGTTCTCCGTTCTCCGCGGTTGCGTCCAAAATCCCGTCCGTATAAATAAGCACCTTATCTCCCGGTTCCGTTTTAATTTTGAGTACTTCGTATTCTTCTGGAATTCCGATTCCTAAGATATGACCCGTTGAGTTTAAAGTGACGATTTTGCTTTTATTTTTTCTATAATAATAGATCGGATTATGCCCGGCGCTACAGAAATAAGCATAACCTTCCTTATCAAATAACATAAAAATTCCGGTTGCAAAAAACGAACCTTGGAGAGTGTCAAAAAGTTTTTCACTCAGTTGAGTAAAGATAAAGGAAGGATTTACCGTATCCTTCATGATGTTCTCGATATTAAAATGAATGATCGAAGTTATGAGTGCGGCGGAAACACCATGGCCAGTCGCATCGGCGAGAAAAAATCCGGTTCGATGATCGTTGATTTCGATGATATCGTAGATATCGCCGCTGACTTCTCTCATTGGCTTGTAAAAAAGATCCGCAGTGATCAGATTGAATTTTCTTTTATTACCGGGAAGAAGACATTCCTGTACGTTCTTTCCGATTTCCAATTCGGTTTGAATTTGATTGTTTTTATGTTCTAAGCTTTCAACCTGAGAGGAGATTCTCTCCACCATTCCGTTGAAGGTGGTTCCTAAAAGATCCAATTCGTCTCTTGAGGAGAAATTCCAATTTGCTCTTGCGCTTAAGTCGCCGGTTGACATCGTTTCGCTAACTTCTTTGAGAATGAAGAGTCGTACGAATATTTTTCTATAAAGAAAGATTCCAAAAAGAATATGAAATACGACTCCCCAGAGAAGCAAAATTCCTAACTGGATATATAGCGAATTGAGGCGATCTAAGATTTCCTTGACTCGGACTTGAGATACTAAAAAAGTTTTTTCCGTAAGATAAAAGATAAGGTTTACGATAAAGTTTTCCGAATCCAATTCGATGTCATAGGAACTATTGATTGCTTCTTTCGCGTTGATGAGAGTTGCTAGTTTGCCTTTGAGATAGGTGATGGAAGCGCTGTTTCCGTGTTCGAGATTGATTTTGAATTTTTCCACGGATTTATCTTCCACGGAGATGATTGAAAAATTCTCGATTCCGATGCTGAGGAGTTTGCTTTCGACCTCGGCTAATTTTTCCGGGTCCTCATAGTTTTGGCCCTCCAGGCCTTCTATTTTTTTGAGAATCTTTCTTGCGATCTGATCGGATTCTAAGGTAAAATTATCGATCAATAAATCGGTTTGATTTTCGAAAATCATAACCGCTACAAAGGTGAGATTGATCACTGTAAGTAAGGAATAGATTGATATAATCTGAAGTCGGAGTGATCGTTTCATAACTAAAAGTGAGTATACTCAATTATTCCTTAATTATCTTCGTGTTTTATAAATCAATATTAGTCAAATATATAGAGATATTCCCGAATTTTATTTTCGTTATTTAGTAATTTTTATTTATAAGTGCAGATGATGCGTGTCTAAATGGGTTTAAAGTAAGGCAAAACTAAAGTCCAGTATTTGTTTTTTGAAAAAACGATTTCTTTAGCCTTTTTTTTGAATTCAAAAAAAAGCATCTTAGTCCATTGTGATTTCAGTTCAAAATGAAATGTATATCCTTTATAAAGTTTCTAGGTTTTATAAGGATTACCTTTCAAAAATGATAACAAAAATCGAAGCCGTTTTTAAACTCAACCTAGGATCAAAAATTGCTTTTAAATCAATACTTGAAAATTCCATCAAGGTACAACGCTGTTGAATTCTCGCTGTCGTTCCTGTCGGATCTTTTTCTGGATTGGTTTACCTTGAATCTCGCGATGCATATTTCTTCGAAGTCCCGAAGATGCGGAATTGATACCTTTTGAATAGAAAGCTTCTGGTGGGCCGAAATTGCCCTTTGGTGAATCTTAAATTTTTGGCACCTGCGCTTCCGCTGACCGGATTGAAAGGTTTATGAATGTTTTTGTTGGCGATGGGACAACTCTCATACAATCCGCTACATGGTTTGTGAAACATTCTATTTTTCTAATTTATTTTTGTGTGTGCGCGATTTTGATTTCTTTTTTTGCCGATGTTCGAAAATCTTAGAACAAAAATTCGAGTTCTGCAATTTTAAAAATAGCAAAAGCCATTTTCTTGAAAAGATTTCTAATTTTTCATTTCCTTTTTCTATTTTCAATCCGTAGACGGACTCGAATTTGGAATTTGATTTTATAAAAGAGCAGTCGATTCTCAACGCAAGAATTTGACTATATGACAAATCCTTCATACGGAGATTTTTGATTTTCGTGATTTCCTTTGAAGTTCCCACAATTTCGAAGTATTATATTCCGAAAAAATAGAATTACATTCCTTTTTGTCGATTTGCCCGCAGTTTCGGGTGATGTCGGATAAAAAGGAATCAAAAAAAGGCGGGGTATATTGTTTGGGATATATGATATTGAGAGTCCTTTTTTTGATTTCTTCTCTTGTGTTGCTTTCCTGTGCCTCCTCGCAATCTCAAGAGTCTGTTGAGAATCATAATAAAATTGAAAAGATCCAAACGGCGAAAACCGTAGTTGTGGAGTCCTATGCTCCCGAATTGATTCGGGAAGTTTGTGCAACCGTCCCTGATCCGGAATCCTTTAATCCGGACGAAGAACCTTGTGTTCAGCGAAAGCAACAGGAACTTTGGAAAAAAGTCTATTCACCCATTCTAAAAGAAAAGAATCTAACTAAATCTCTTGAATTGGTTCTTTCTCTTAAAAAAGTGTTTCCGAACAAGAAAATGTTAATCGGAAAAAACGCTGAAATTCATGTTAGACACGTTCAACAAAAAGTGGAATATTGCGATTCCTCTCGAGCAAATTGTATTCCGGTGATTCATAACTTGATTTCGTTTTCCGAGTCCGATCTTCATGAGGCAAATAGGTCTTATACCCTGACTCCACAGATCAGTCATCTTGAAAAAGAGGATAAAATTCTTCCTGTCGCAAAATGGAACGAGCGTCTGAATTTGATATCTAAGGAGAATATTGAATTTATGCTGAACGCATGTTTTGTTTTTGAGTGATCAAAAAGTATGTTTTATTAAAGAATAAAATTTGTGGCTGGTTTTTAATTCTGCGGATAAGAATTTTGTAAGACAACGCACACAACGCACCTAAGCGCGGCCGGATTTCTGCTGTCCGATGTCTCCGTTGTGTGTTGGATAATAGGCATGGAGCGATCACTCGCTCCTCACGGAGTGGAGTGTTTTTACCGGACGTCACATTTTGTTTTCGTAGCGGAAAGAATCGAGCTATTCCCAGCGACAAAAGAATTTGTGAAAGTCCAATAAAAAACAAACTTACCGGCGTTTCCGATTTCTTCCGATGATCGCGTAGAGTCCTTTGGCAACGCTCTGGATGGTTCTTGTCATGACACCTTTGAGTTTGATAGTGAGAAACAATTCTAAGATCAATTCTCTGAGTGCGAGGTCGAAGGGAAGGTTGTAATTCCGCCAATCGATCGTAAAATGAAACGGATAACTCTGTTCCGGCTTATCGTTGGAATACGGAGCAAAATGGATCAGAGTCCCTTCGACTGAAGTTTCGTTTTGATTCAGGTGTTTGAACTCCACGTAAATTTGAACTCGATTTTTTAAAAACGGAAGCGGAATTACCTGAAGACCTGCAAGTTCGGACCAGGTGATGTCGCTTAACGATAAAAATCCTCTGGTTTGTCCGGCTAAAACGCCGATTCGCAAACTTCCTCTTTTTCCAAGTCTGCAGGATCCGCTCTTGCTTCTAAATAGAATTTCAAGCGGAGATCCCGAATCCATATAGCCGCCGTCGATCGTGATATCTCTGAGTTGAATCGAATAAGTCGGAGTCAGAGTTTTATCCACGATGGAAATCGAACCGTTTTCTAGTTTCATATTTTGGAATATGATTCTTCCGCGTTTAGGCATCAGTCCTATTTTTTTGTGAGGGCTGATGATATTCGTATAATCCATGTGGAAATTTCGGAGCAATGCGGACGGGATTTTGATTCTACCCTTAAAAAGAGATAAGAAGTCGATTTTAAAACTTAAAAAAGAGATTCTCGTGTAGACTTGATCCGTTTTTAAGATTCCGGGAAACTCGATCGTGCAATTTTTGGAAATTACGTAAAAGATCGGAAGTAGAATTCCAGAAGACGTCCAACGGAATTTAAAATGTCGAAAGGAAAAAAAGTTAACGAGCAATTGCAGGACCGGACCGGAAACTAAAAATTGAAGTCCGGCGTATATGATAAGAAGATAGAATAACGTTTCCCAGATCCAGTTCATCGAAATCTGTGACCTGAGAAAGCTTGTCTATTTAGAAAAAAACAGGATTCATTCAAAAGGAAGCGTTACTTCTTTTTTTCAAAAATTCTATTTTCAATATTCTTTTTATCCATGGAAGAAATTTCGAGTTCTTTGGAGAGATCGTCTAAAAATTCTCTTTCTTTTTTTGTCAGACCCCCGTCCATCGATACGATCACGCAAGCGTCTTCATAAAACCCCGCAGCCATGATCGGATTTCCTTCCGAAAAGTTTCGTACTGTTTTTACAGGAAGGGGATTTTCGAATACGTCCGATAACTCGCTTATGATCGCAGTTTTATCGACTTGATGATCAAAGAAGATACAACCTTCTTCAAACAACGCTTTGACCATCTGTCCGACCAAACTTCCTTCCTTTTGATGAAAGATTCCGTCGGCCATACAGGAATAAGACCAAATGCTGACGAGAACCTTGGCATAGTTCATCTTCAGTTGGAAAATTTCCTGTTGCGGGTCCATTTCTTCTCTGAATTTTTCATAGAATTCATGCCCCGGCAGGACTTTGCTTGCAAGGGATGAAAGATTCTCCATTGGCATTGGGAGTTCCTCCAGGTTTTCAGAAAATTCTATCCTAACCATTGGATTTGCAATGAAAATCTGAAAAGAAAGACGTTGATTTTGACCTAAATTTTAAGAACCTGACTTTTGTGAACTCTTCTTCTCAAAGAAATCCAAGAAGGATCCTTGTAACATCCGCTCTTCCTTATGCAAACGGCCCGATCCATTTGGGCCACGTTTTGGAAGGGATTCAAACGGATATTTGGGTTCGTTTTCAAAAGGCAAACGGAAACGAATGTTATTTTTTCTGTGCCGATGATACGCACGGTACTCCGGTAATGCTCGCGGCTCGTAAGGAAGGAATCGCTCCGGAACAACTCATAGAACGAGTTCAAAAGGAACATCACAAGGATTTGAGTTCTTTTGGTGTTTGGTATGACAATTATGATTCCACCAATTCGGATGAGAATCGACTCATTTCCGAAGAGATCTATTTAAAACTTAAAGAGAAGGGACATATCGCTCGCAGAAGTATCGAGCAGGCGTATTGCGAACACGATCAAATGTTTCTTCCCGATCGATTTATCAAAGGCACTTGTCCGAATTGTAAATCAAAGGATCAATACGGGGACAATTGCGAAGTATGCGGCGCGACATACAGTCCGAAAGATCTGATCGATTCTCATTGTGCTTTGTGCGGAACTTCTCCGGTTCGGAAGGATTCCGAGCATATCTTTTTTAAACTCGGTGAATTTCAGAACTTCTTAAAACACTGGATCGAAAACGGGAACCACGTCGTCGAAGGCGTTCAAAAAAAATTACGAGAATGGCTCGATAGCGAAGACGGTTTACAAGATTGGGATATTTCCCGTGATGGACCTTACTTCGGCTTTGAAATTCCGGGTGAGAAGAATAAATATTTTTACGTTTGGTTGGACGCTCCCATCGGTTACATGGCGTCTTCGAAGAATTTTTTCAAGAGGGAATTTCCGAACGAACCGGGTAAGTTCGATTCTTTTTGGAAAGATGGGAACGCGGAGATCGTTCACTTTATAGGAAAAGATATATTATACTTTCATACTTTGTTTTGGCCCGCGATGTTACACGGAAGCGGTTATCAAACTCCGAAGAACGTTCACGTTCACGGTTTTATCACGGTCAACGGCGAAAAAATGTCCAAATCCCGCGGAACATTTATCAACGCAAACACCTATGTAAAATATTTGGATCCGGAACACCTTCGGTTTTATCTCGCAGGCAAGTTGAGTTCTGGAATGGACGACTTGGATCTTTCTTTTGACGATTATACGGCTCGAGTCAATTCCGATTTGGTCGGAAATCTCGTGAACTTAGTCTCCAGAATTTCCACGAGTATTTTGGATCAGTTGGACCGAACGCTTGGAGTTCTTTCGACGGAAGACAAGGAATTGTTAAACGAACTTCTCAATCAACCGATCAAATCGGGAACGGGAGAATACGCAGTTCGAGATATTATAAAAAACGCATACGAACAGAAAAACTACGCAAGAGTGATGAGGGAGATCACCCGTCTCGGCGACACGGTAAATCGTTACGTGAACGACAACGCTCCTTGGAAATTGATCAAGGAAAATCCGGAAAAGGCCCGCGAAGTCGTGACTACGACTCTGAATGCGAGCCGGTTTCTGGCAGTTTATCTGTATCCTGTCGTTCCTAAAATTTCGGAACAGATTTACAAACTCCTAAATTTGGAAGGAACCCCGCAATTCCAGGATTTGAATCTCGCAAATATATTAGAAAAAACGAAAGTCAATCCGTATGAGATGATCACAAAACGGGTGGATGAGAAGGCAATCAGCGCTATGTTGGAAGAAAACAAACAATCAGTCGACGCGTCTAAAAAAGACGAACCTGCAAAAACAAACGAAAGCCCGGCCAAAGAAGAACGTCTGGAAATTTCGATCGACGATTTGGCAAAAGTGGAATTGAGGGTCGGTCAAATCGTGGAAGCCGGTCCCGTGGAAGGCGCGGATAAACTCGTGAACGTAAAGGTCGATCTCGGAGAACTCGGGATCAAGAACGTGTTTGCGGGAATCAAAGTCGCTTATCAACCCGAAGATCTAAAGGGAATGAAGGTCGTCGTGGTCGCCAATCTGAAACCGAGAAAAATGAAGTTTGGAATTTCGGAAGCGATGCTCATGGCTTCCGGCGAAGGGGAATCGTTGAGTTTGTTTATTCCGCATCGGGATGCAAAACCGGGTGATAAGCTAAAATAAAGGCGAATCCGGTCGTTTCGATGACTTTTGCAAAACGATTTTGCGGGAACTCCTAAGAATCATGGAAATTCGATCCATTTTCTTAGACGATCAAGGTTTTGTTTTTTGTTCAAGTTTGCACTGTATGGAAAGTTACGCGTTTCTCCGATTTTATTTTGAAAGGGACTTGAAGTCCGATACAAGCGAATTTTAGAGGAGATGCTTTGTCAGACCAAATAGATTTTGGATAAAAAAGGATTGATCCCGAACAGCTTTGAAGATGCGAAAGCGCCGAAGAGCTCAAAAATAATTTCGAAAACCGGACTTTTCCAAAAGTCTTATATGCGGAAAGATCGGAATTCATTTCGGAAATTGAAATGCCTCTACAATTAGATATCACATACAGTTTTCAGAGACTTTTGGATAAGAGTAAGAATGTGGGTGGCCGTCTGATTTCGCGTCAGCTCACTCATATCGTAGACTCCTTTATTCTTTCCAAGTTTGAAACTTCCGGAGTCGGGTTTAAATCGGGCGACGAAATCTGTCTGATCGCAATGGGCGGTTATGGTAGGATGGAAATGTCTCCACATTCCGATATCGATCTTTTATATCTCCACAACGGAATCAAAGAAGAAAGACTTTCTGCCGTCATTTCAAAAATCAATACCTATCTCTACGATTCCGGAAAGGAAGTAGGGCATTCCTGTAGAACGATCAAAGAATGTTTCCAGTATTTGGACGACATGTCTTCGTATCATGCGTTTTTAGATGCGCGATTTCTGACCGGCTCCCGGGCTTTATTCGAAAAGTTTAAAACGGATTTTTTGGAAAAACTTCCCGAAAAAAGAACCAAGAATTACAACGAGGCAAAAGAAGAAATTCTTTCCGCACGGTTTTTAAAGGAAGATCGCCCGATTTTATTAAGCGAACCGAACTTGAAAACGGATCTTTGCGGTCTTCGAGATATCCAGTATATGTTCTGGATGGAAAAGTCCGTTCGAAATCTGCCTTCTTTGGGAGGGCTTTCGATTCTTCCGGTTTTTCAAAGAGGAGAGATCCAGCTTCTTCAAGAAGCGTATGATTTTCTTTTGAGAACCAGGATTGCAATGCACGTCATTACTTCTCGAAAAACCGATCGTTTGGATCTGAATCTGCAACAGGAAGTTGCGGAGTATTTGGGTTTTGGAAACAAATCCGAACTTTCTTCCGTGGAAAAGTTCATGCATGCTCTGTATCGTCATCAAAAGAATATTTATTTTATCATCAGAACCTATTTGGATTCCATCATAGAAAAGAGGAAAAGTTCCGAAGGGGAGAGTTTTCCTTATGAGGATCTTCATTTTTTTAAAATCGGAGATACAGTTTTTCCTCCCGTCATCGGCACGTTATTTACGAATCCGCATACGATTTACCGAGACATCATGTTGTCCTTTCGTATGATTCAGGAAAAGAATCTTCAGGTATCCGGAACTCTATTGAACGAGTTCCGATTTGCTTCCAACTTTCTTGACGACGACTTTAAGTATTCCTCCGAAGTGAACGAGGAGTTTTTAAAGATCCTAAGAACACCTTCCGAAAGAGGAAGAGTTTTGAAATTGATGCACGAGTCTGGAGTTCTCGGAGCCATTCTTCCCGAGTTCGGAGCTTGTACGAATTTTCCTTTGTTCAGTTATCATCACGAGTTTACCGTAGACGAACATACTCTGTTGATTCTTCACGAATTGGATCTGCTTGATAAGGGAGAATTCCAAGACGCGGAAGTTCAGAAGGCTTATCAGGAATGTTCCAAGATAGAGCTGCTCGCATTAGCAATTTTGTTACACGACGCCGGAAAAGTAAAAGAAGGAGATCATTCCGAATACGGAGCCGAACTCGCCAGTTCCGTCGGAGATAGGCTCGGTTTGAGCGAGGAAGATACGGAGCTCTGTCGCTTTCTTGTGGAAAAACATACTTTGATGTCCGAGTTGAGTTCCAAGAGAGACATCGGCGATCCGAAGTTGATCTTTGACTTTTCGAGAATCGTCGGAAGCAGAGAACGATTGAGAAAACTTTATATTCTTACGGTCATCGATACAAAATCGGTGGGTTCCGGAGTTTTGACCAATTGGAAAAGCGCGATTCTCAACACTCTGTATCAGAATACGATTCCGTATTTAGTGAGCGATTCCGAGAGTGCCCTCGGGGAAGCGCCGGGTAGAGACGTACAGTTGGATAATCTAAAAACCTATCTCATGACAAAGGAAGGGCTGAGAGAGGACATTTCAAAATCCGTAGTGCAGTTTGCGGATGAGGTGATTCCCGCGTCGTATCTCAATACAATTTCGAATCGAAGAATATTAAAGAACTTTAAATCGATCGGAATTCTTTCTCAGGATTCTTCTAAGGGGATGATTTTTGAAACGGAACAAGATCCCGCTTTTGTAACGATCGACGTTGTCACCGCAAATCAATCTGAAATTCTTCTGGATTTATCCTGTGCCGTATCTTCCGAAGGTTTGAGTCTTTTAGGAATGAAAAGTTACACACTCGGAGAGTTTTGGATCACTTCGGTGCAAGTTATCGATTCCGCAGGCGGAGGAAATCTTTCTCCTGAAAAATTGGACCGTGTGGAATCCAAATTGAGATCCATCGCTTCCGGAAATTTAAAACGCGAAAGTATCGCGTTCGCTCGAACCGACTGGAATCCGAGAAAACAAACTCCGGAAAGTATCATCAATCGATCCGTTATGTTTTACAACGGCGATCTTCCCGACGTTACGATCATGGAAGTGCGAATGCCCGATGTCGTAGGTTTGGTCTATCGAATGTTACAGATCATTCTTCATTTGGACCTCAAGGTTCGATACCTACGAGTTTCAACGAGTGCGGATTACGCGTATGATTCTTTTTATCTTCAAACGGCTAACGGAACTAAGTTGGAAGATCAGGATCTTTTACTCAAACTGAGAGATAAAATTCTCAACTTACAACTTTCGGAACAAATGCTCGAAGAAATTTCAATTTAAAATCGGTTCCGTTTTGCGATTTTCAAAGTCGTTTTTGGAGAAACGATCTTGCGTTAGTTTGTTCGGAAAGAATTGCTTTTTCGCTCGCGTGTAAACCCGGGCAGAGTTATACTCTCCTGAGAATCGAATTCCCGTAAAAATTTTACAACCAAATGATCTAACTTAAAAAAATTCAGTGAATTAGGAGAGAATGATGCAGCATCCTTTAAATCAATCCGCAAATCCGGGTCTTGCCCCTTTTGATATTTCCGATTACAAGGGAAACCGGGGTAAGAATTTTTACGAGGAGGATCGAGTTTTACAAACGCTCGTGGAAAAATATTCACAGGGTTATGATTCCACTCACAAAAAAGCGATGTTGAATCATCTCACAGGTTATGGCGCTCTTGTTGGCGGTGTTTTAGACGAACTCACTGATGCTTCCCACAAGGAAGGGAAATACGGAGAACTCGTAAAATATGACAGAACCGGAAATCGTATCGATCAAATTGTATATTCCAACGAACAAAAACTTTCCAGAAAAATTTCCTATGATTATGGAATCGTAAATCTCAACTATCATTCGTCTTGGAAACATCCTTTTACGGATCTGCATCGATATGCGCTGGCGTATCTTGCAAATCAAAACGGAGAAGGCGGAGTGACTTGTCCTCTGGCTATGACCGAAGGAATGATCAAAGTTTTGGAAGCGATCGGAACGCCGGAGCAGAAGGAAAAATTTCTGCCTTTGGTTGCGGGCGAAGGAAGCTCCTCACATTTTATGGCCGGTCAGTATGTGACTGAAAAAGTCGGCGGTTCCAATGTCAGCGCGAACAGAACAGTCGCGAGAAAACAGGAGAATGGCAAATGGATTCTTACCGGAGAAAAATGGTTTTGCTCCAATCCAGGCGATCTTTGGGTAACGACCGCGAGAGTGGAAGATACGAATACGATCGGACTTTTCTTGGTTCCGAGGATCAAGGATGACGGCAAGTTAAATGGACATCATATTCTCCGTAAAAAAGATATCATCGGGTCGAGAGGAAAACTCACCGTTGAAATCATCTATGATGGCGTGGAAGCCGAAGCGCTGGGAAGACCGACTCATGGAATCGTCAATCTGATCAAATATGTAATCGGAATTTCTAGATTACACGTGTCCCTCGCCGCGTCAGGAATTTCCAGAAGAGGTTGGATGGAAGGTTACGAATATGCGAAATTTAGAACCGCCTACGGAAGTAAAATATTAGAATTTCCTTCTTTACTCAAACAGCTGAGCGATCAAAGAATCAAACACACCGCAATGCTGGCTTCCGTTTTCAGACACGTTCATACTCCTGAAAGTTTAAAACTTGCCGGAGAAGTATTGGCCCCGCTTTTAAAATACAAGTGCTCCGCGATTTCGACCGAAATTACGTATAATTCCATTCTTGTTTTGGGAGGGAACGGGATCGTCGGGGATTTTTCCGCTCTTCCAAGGTTACATAACGATTCTATCATCAATGAAACATGGGAAGGAACCCATTTATTGTTAAGCGAACACGTTTTACGCGGGTTCAAAAGAGAAAAGGTCGCAAAGGCGTTTTTTAAATACGTGGAGGAATTGACGGATACAAAATCTCCTGTAACCGAAACGATCGTCGCTAAATCGAAATTGCTCCAGGGAATTTTGGATAATTCGAATTCAGAAGAATTGGATCTGAATCGGATTTATATTTCCGATCTGGCGTTTGAAACCTTTGCACTTGCCGCCTTGTCCGATGTTTCCGGGACAAAAGCTCCAAACGTTAAAAACGATCTTTCCATTTTTAGAGACGGATATTTGGATCTTGTAAATTCCTCAATGGGATTTGCAAAAAAGGATAGTTTTTCGGGCGATATGGAGCGCCTGAAATCTGTGATTCATTTCTAAAAGATTTTCATCACTTCTACCGATTGATTCCGAAAAAATAAATCGGTAGAACCCGAGGCTTTTACTGATAAAATAAAGAAAGAGCGATTTAGATTTTTTTAAAGTAACTTTCTGATTTTTTTTAAATGAAAGAAGCGTCGAAAATCGAACCGTTGCAATCACAGTGAGAAAATATACCACTCCGATTTTATCTTATATCGGACTTCAAGTCCCCGTCAATATTTTTTACGAGAAATATTTTGTCGGATCAAATAAGAAAAGAAAAAAATCTTGCCTTTCCGGTCGTAAAAATGATCGGGTCTTGCCGAAATCGAACTTAAAGTAAAATCTTAATTTTTTAAGAATAAAAAGCCGCTTTGTTTTGAACGAAAGTTTCTGCGGTAGCAATTTCCATCGGTCGGGAATAGTGATAACCTTGTCCAAAATCGCAATTGAGTTCCTGAAGCAGGCCGTGCTGCATTTCATTTTCAACTCCCTCTACGATGATCGCTTTATCCATCGCTTGAATCAAATTCACTAAGGAAGTAATAATGGTTCTTGTGGATGTTTTAAAGTAATTAAAAAGAAAGATCTTGTCGAGTTTGATATAATCGATCGGAAGATTGATCAGTCTTCCCAAAGAGGAATATCCCTTTCCAAAATCATCGATAGCAAATTTAAAACCGTAGTCCCGCAATGTGTTTACTACCTTTCCGATGTAAGCTTCGTAGGTATCAAACGAATCCTCGATGATTTCTAAAATGATTCGATCCGGTTGAATGTTATAATAATTCCCAGCTTCTTTCAGAAGAGGAATTATATTTTTGTCCCCAAGTTGTTTCGGGGATAGATTCAAGGATAAAAGAATATTTTGCGATTCCAAAACCGAATTTTCATAGTATCGAAACGTTTCCCAGATCATCCATTCGCCGATTGTTTTGATAAAACTGGAATTTTCAGCAATGCCGATAAAACTTCCCGGAAGCAATTTTCCTTTTTGAGGATGATTCCAACGTACAAGTGCTTCCATGGAAAAAATACGATTTTCCTTTAGGTTAATGATCGGTTGAAAGTGAATTTCGAGTTCGTTCCGGCTGATTACCTTTCTTAAATCGATTTCGATTTTTGCTTTTTCGGTGGTTTCCGAAATCGCATTTTTATCATAATAAAAATAAGAATTCGGCCCGATCACATTGGCCCGATGCAACGCTTCCTTTAGGATTCGAAGAGAATTCAAATCCGCTCCCGAATTTTTTGTAAAATGAGAATAACCGATGTTTATGTTGAGATGAAATTCCCTTTCGTTGAATATAAACGGAAAATTAAAAAGCAAAACAAGACATTCCGCAAACCATTCTGCCTTTGCTTCCGTGTCCAAGTGCGCCGCCGAAATCAGAAATTTGTCTGTCTCGATTTTAAACAGAAATTCCTCCTGATTTAAATACTTTTTGAGTCGATCCGAAACTTTTACGGAAACGGCGTGAAAATACGCATTGTCTTCGTTGGATACGATTGCGTCCGGATTGGAAATCGATATTAGGAAAAAGTAATGCTCTTTTCCTGAGATGTTGCCGGATGAGATATAATCTCTAAAATGATTCAGAAAATAATTTTTATTTGGCAAATTGGTGATTCGGTCAAAATGTTCTGATTTTTTTGGGTTTTCATCAAGGAGAGATTCTTCCGGCTTGAATCGAATCAAATAAGAATCTTCCAAATCATGGATCGTGATTTGGAGATCGAGCGTCCTCCCAAGCAAAAAGGCCGGATCCAATTCCCCATCTTCCCGCAAAAGACTCGTAATGGTTGTATCTTGGTCTAACGGTAATTTTTCTTTCACCTTCAATATCGGAATCATTCTTTCATAAAGAATGCGAAAGTTCGTAAGTGTCCAATAGTGTTGAAATTTGTTATTGGAATAGATCACTTCCCAAGCTCGATCCAATACCACAATTCCCTCGATAGACTGATCCGAAAAATAGGACAAGGATTTTTGCAAGGAAGAAGTGATATTATTTTGCGCTTTCATGAAGGGCCTATTGTATCGCAAAAACGCAATAATGAAATTTTGTACTATAATTTAAAATATTTAGAATTATAACTTCGCATTAAAAATGGAGCAAATTTTGATAAACATTTGTTGAGTTTGAATTCAGAATATAGATCTCGGTCCGTTCATTTTTCAAAGATCGGTTATTTCCTAAATTCCTTTTTTTGAAGGGAGAATAGACCGAGTTTTATAAAAGAAGCAGATATCGATCCGATGATAATGGTTTGCTCTCGTTCGATTCTATAAGAATAAAGAAAAGCACGTTATGCATATTTGGATTCCGAGTGTGAAAAACCCCGTCTTCACTAAAAAAGTTCTCTATCGAAGTGTTCTAGAACGTATCCTTTGTTTGATCCAAAGGAGGGTTTTGTCATTTTAGAACGATGAAATAAGCTCGATTTGTTCGTTCTATCAATCCATAGAAAGTAAAAATCGTAGACAAAATCGGAAAATATTTTTTAATTTTTGCAGCCTAAATTTTGAATCGAATTTTTCTCAAACCAAAAATGGCGCTCCAAAATTTTGGAAGTCCGCTACAGATTCTTACCGTAAAAATTAAACCGAATTGAATTAAAATGAAAACCCCATGTCCTGATCGGATGGATGATCGAATAAAATAGTAAAGTTTTTATGGAAGGATTCAATTTTGGATAGTGAGCTTTATAAAATTCAGCGTGAAGCGATTCTCGAAGTGCTGGATGAAATTGAAAGTAGAATGAATCTGGATTTTTCGGAAGGAATCGAGGATTTGATCCATCATCTTGCGATTTTTTCGGCAAGGCTGTTTCTTTATTTTAATACGGAAGAAAAGATCATTTATCCCAAAATTAAAAATTCCGAAAAGAACAGAAATCATTCGATTGCGGACGACTATCGTCAGAAATTGTTAAGTTGGAGAATCTTTTTTAAAGTATATCATTTCAGATGGGCTCTTCCTTCTTCCATTCTAAAAGACCACGAAGGGTTTAGAGAGGATACAAGAAATTTGATTCAGAAATTGAGGCAACACATTCTCAAAGAAGAAAACGAATTTTACATTCTCCTTTAAATCGAAAACGTTCGAGGTCATCCTTTTTCCATCCAAGAGACACAGTTTGCAAGCAGCGTACGAATTCGATTCCGATCCGAGTGAATCGGATAGCCATGTCCGGGTAAGATCCATTCAAAGGAATATTCTTTCAATCGTTTCATTGAATTTGTTTGTTCGTTCCAAGAATACCAACATACATTTCGAAAGGCGATCAATTGATTTTGGACGGGATCGTAAGCGAGATGATCCCCCGTAAAAAGAAATCGATTTTGATAAAGTAAGACCGCATGCCCTCGTGTATGTCCGGGAGTGGGAATGAGTTTTATGTCCTGAGCCAAATCCCAGGGAGAATTTCCTTTTAGAATCATTTCGGCGGAAGGTACGGCACTTTGATCTCCCTCATGGATGATTCTTTCACAACCGAAGGTTTTTCTAAACTTTTCATGATCGGCGATATCGTCTCTATGTGTTAAAAAATGATAACGAATTCCTCCCAGTTTTTCGATTTTCTCCGCAAGCGAGGAAACAAACCGCGGAGAATCGATCAATATATTTCCGTCGGGTCGAACGATCAGATAGGAAAAGGCTCCGTAAGATTCTTTGGAATGATAACCGCAGTAATAGACCTCGTCCTGGATCCGAGAAGGAAACGTATCCTTGGCCGATTGAAGATCGATTCTATCTTTGGTTCCTATGGAAGCGGTAGGGCAGGCGATCAGAGCCCTGAGTGCTTCCAGAGTTTCCGTTTCCGAGGTAGGTTGTTTCCATACATAGGAAGCCCCGTTCTTTTCCGAAAATGTGGCCGGTGCAAGAACTCTACAAGTTTCGCAATCAATACAGGTCGTATCCACGTAGAATTCGCCTTCCAAATTTTCGTTTCTCTTTTTTAAAATATTCGCCATGTTGATTAGACTTTTTTGAGATCGGACTTTGTTTGAAGATTTATTTTGATCGAAGACCGATCGTTTTTGGAACTCCCAAAACGATTTCTTTGACTTCTAATAAAAAATTCTGCATTCAATCAGGCCCAAATTTCGTGATGAGTTTTCATTTAGAAATTTAAATTTCGCTCTTCGTTTTTAAAAAGTCTGATTTAAATCAATATATAAAAAGGTCTGATTGTGATTTGATTTCCAACCAGCCCTAAAAAGGAAACATCCAGTCGCGTGCAAGTTTCGGTCTGCCGAGGGAAATCTCATTCCCCCTGTATATTGTAATCAAAATGAAACATTTCTCTCATCTAATTGTAATGTAAATGAAATATAGATTTCAATAGGGTTACAAACAGAACAAACGGGGAGCGGAATATTACATTCCGGTATCTTGAGATGGAAATGAAACAGAAAATTCTAAAAATTAGAGTTAGAAAATTACAAATTGGATTACAGATTTTAGGGCTTCTTTTGATGACCCAAACGTCTTTATTCGCACAAGACAAGTCCGGAACCGGGGATTCTAAATCTCAGGAAAAACCGAAAAAGGAGTTTTACGAAGATAACGATACCGGTCTGATCTATACCAAACCTGGACCCAATCGAACAAAGATAGAATCTTTGGGAAAGGAGAGCTTTCCCGAACCTAAAGAGATGCAGCTTCCAAATCATTTTAAACATAGACCGAGTCAACTCAACGAAGAGAAATTGGTCATCGCCGCCAGAACCCAGTTTAGAGGAGTGAGCGGCAACAGGGAATCTCCTTTCTCGGGTAATGAAGACTTTAACACCGTCGATGCCAACTTTAGGAGATTACGTCTCGGATTCTTTTATCAAGGTGCGAAATGGTGGGGATTTGCAACTCAACTCCGTTTGGAAAACGCGCTCAATAGTCAATTTTTGAAAGTGACTAAAGATAAAACCAGCGGCGATGTTCGGGACGTTACCCTAAACGATGCAAGGGGATTGATTCACGAAGCGGTAGTTTGGTTGAACATTCCTTTTTTACATTCTCGTTTTACCATCGGTCAGATCAACGTTCCCTTCAATCGGGAATACATTCAAAGTTCCGCAAACTTTATCTCTTTAGAAAGATCGATCGTTACGAACATGCTTCCTCAGTTTGATACGGGGGCGATGCTTGCGATTCACCCTTTGGAAATGATCGATAAAAAATATGTGCGTTATCTCTCCATTCATGCGTTTATCGGAAATGGTCACGGCGGCGGCGGAGACTACGGTTACGGCAGAAGACAGGACAATACCGCGGCTCGTCAAAATCTTCCACAGCTATTGGCGCCTGTTTATTACGGAAGAGTTCAATACAACGTTTTCGGCGGTTTGAACAAAAAAGACAAGGACATTGGTTGGGTGGAAGGTGATGAGATTTTTCAAGACGATGCCAAACTTTCCTTTGGTGCCGGTTTTGCTCAGACAACTCAACTGAAAACTTCTCAACCCGTTCCGATCGAATTTTTATACAAAGATCAAGCAGCTCCGAGACTCGCAATTCAGCAAACGACTCCCACAGGTGGAACGGATCCGACAGGACTTCATTCGAATTACTTAGCCGATAAAACGTTGACTACACCCGGAAGGCCGAACTTTGGTATTGTCGGTCATACATACGACATGACGTTTACATGGAAGGGTTTTTATCTCAACGGAGCTTGGAGCAAATTTTCGGGCTCTGCGGCCAATCAGGTTATGGGATATCACGGGATGATCGGCTATAATTTTCATTTAGTGGATTCTAAATATATCATGCCGGTTTTCAAGTTCGAGTTTATCAAAGGGGATTGGAATCATAATTCTACGTTTGAACCGGGTGAGGCATATTATATCTATTGGGCGGGGATCAATTTGTTAGGCGATTATCACCTTTATAAGGTTCAGCTCTTTTATCAGTATATGCATACGAATTCCGCCAAGAATTATTTCTTTAACACACCGGACAATCGTGATTCGAAAACGATCTATCTTCAGTTTCAGGCAAATTTTTGGACGGGAACTTCTTCTCCTGAAAATGTATCCGGGGGAGCGATCTACAGACAGGATTACTGATGCGTTTCTTTTACAAGGAGAGATCGATCAAAGAGTTTAAGAATCGAATCGATCTCTGCGGTTCCGTTTTTTGAACAAAACAAAGAATACGCCTGATTGATGGTAAAGCCCTCGATCAGATATCTAAATGTTAAAAAAATTTCTTCCTTATTAAAATCCTTTTTTATATAGTTCAGATTTTGCGCGCGTTCTATATTTTTGAGATGATATCTATGATACAAACGGTTGTAGTAATCGACCTTTTTCTGTGCTTTTTCTTTGGTTAAGATTTCGTTTGTGAGAAATTGATAACAAACCCGGTTGAGTTCTTTTTTGGAATGAATATCAAGAAGAATGGGTTTCAAATATTCTTCACGGATATTGATCGAACTCGAACACTTTTGAAAAAGAGATTGGGTTATCTCTAAATCCTTTCTCGCAGCATAGTCGATTAAAATGTAAATCAAATCGTCCTTACTTTTAAAATGTTCGTAAAATGTTCCCTTGGCGAATCCGGCTTGAGCAGTGATGTCTTCTACCCTTGCTTCATGAAATCCTTTGCTTCCAAATACGGTTAGAGTCGCCTCTAAGAGTTTGTCACGGGTTTCGACGGATTTTTTGGATTCCTTCTTTCCCGGATTTGTTTCGTATTTTACAAGCGCTATGATACTCAATGTAATTATTTCTTCTTCGATTTTTTCGAAAATTTTGCTCCGAGATCATTAAAGACGGATAGAGTCACGGGAACATAAAGAAGGCTTCCTAACGTTCCGAAACCGAGCCCCCATCCCAGCGCCAGTGTCATCGGAATTAATACCGGATCCGATCCGCCGAGGCTGTATGCGGTGGGTAATAAACCTGCAACGGTGGTTAACGTGGTGAGAAGAATCGGCCTGAATCTTCTCTGGCTTGCTTCGATCAATATTTCATCCATGCTCGCTTTGGAGCCTTTTTGAATCGAATCGATACAATCCACCAATACGATCGACGCGTTTACAAGAACTCCGGCCAAACCTATGATTCCGATCATTGCTAAAAAGCTGATGGATTTTCCGGAAAGCGGAAATCCGATAACGATTCCGATGATTCCCAAAGGAATTGTGCTGAGAATCAAAACCGGTTTCCAAAAACTCCGGATCGTCAGCGCTAGGATTCCAAAGATTCCAAAGATGGCGATGATTCCCGCTTTTCCCAAGGATGCCATGGATCGTTGAGTATCCTTTTCTTCTCCGCCGAATGTAAGAGAAATTCCTGGATATTGTCTTTCGATCAAAGGTTTGAATTCGTTTGCCACTCTTTGGTTTGCGTCATGGGCAGTAATTTCGTCTAACTTTACGTCGCCGTTCACGGTGATCGCTCTTTCAAAATCCTTATGCGCAAGAAGTTCCGGGGATTCGATCAGATCCATACGGGAAATTTTCGCAAGGTTTGTGATATTCCCTGCCTTGTTTCGGAGAGGGATTGTTTTGATCTCGTTTGGATTTTTGCGGAAGTCCCTATCGTAAAGAACCCTTAGATAAATTTTAGTTCTTCCTTTTCTTACCGTACCCGCTCTTTCTCCGTCATAAGCCGCGCGAAGTCCATTCGCGGCGGAGAGGGTAGATACTCCGGTAAAACTTTCAAGTCCTTCGTCCAGTTGAATATACATTTGTTTACGTCCGAATCGGTAATCGTCTCGAACCGAGAACACACCCGGTATGGATTTTAGAAATGCCTGGAGTTCGGAAGAAATCTTCTTTAGAGTTTCGTAATCTCTTCCCTGAATGGAAATCGTGATCGGAGCTCCGATTGGGGGAGCGTTTCCGAATTCTTCCAAAAAGAGCTCGTTGATTCCCGGAGTCTTGCGTAGATCCGCTTCGATCGAGCGTAGAATTTCGGAGGCCTTTCTATCCCTTGTTACCTCGGGTGTGAGATAGATTAGAATGACCGCGAGATTTTCTCCGAAACGCGATAAAGGATCGTCCGGATCTGTTTGTTGAACTCCGATTTTTGTGGAATAACTGACCAACTCTTCTTTGGGAATTTTTTGAACAACCGCTTCCATATATTTCATCTTTTCGCGAGTTTGAAAGATCCGAGAAGTGGGAGAAAACTCCGCCTTGATCATGATGATTTCAATGTCTTCTTTAGGAAAAAGAATGAAGTCCATTTGAGACATGGCTCCGCAGGATCCGAACACCAAAAGAATTATGATTCCAAAGGACGCTTTTTTATGTTTTATGTTGAAAGATACAAATCTTAAAAAGCCATTGTCAATCGAAGAAAAGATGGAGTCCATCTTTTGCCGGAATCGACCTTTGATCTTTAATTCTTCCGGAGTTTTTGCAAAGGCCGCGATTCGTGCGGGTAAGAATAAAAAGGATTCGATGAGACTCGCTGTGAGCGCCACGATTACCACTAATGGAATTTCCCAGATAAACTTACCCATAATTCCGGTCATAAAAAGCATAGGAAGAAACGCGGTTACAGTCGTGAGATACGATCCAAAAATAGGAACGATCATCTCGACTGTTCCTTTTAAAGAAGCCGTATAAGAATCGTTTTTCTCCGCAAGATAAGTATAAATATTCTCCGAGATAACGATCGAATTATCCACGAGCATCCCAAGGGATATGATCAAACCCATCATCGAGATCATATTAAAAGAAACGTCGAAAAAAGGAAGGACTGCAAAAGTCATCAACATCGAAAATGGAAGTGAGAGCGATGTCAAAGTTGCGGTTCTAAAATCTAAAAATAAAAATAAGATTCCAAACACGATAATAAATCCGATCAACGCGTTTGAAGAAACCACACTCAGTCGATTTTTAGTTCTTTTGGCTTCGTCATTTAACACAAAGGTTTTCATTCCCTTTGGAAACGTGTCGCCAAGTTCTTTGAGTCGAACGTGAACGTTATCCGCAACGTCGATTGCATCGGCTCTTTCTTTTTTGATCACCGAAAGGATCAATCCCTGTTTTCCGTTTGCAATCGCAAGAAAACGCGGATATTCGAACGTATCCTCGACCCTAGCTATATCGGATAACTTAACCGTCGAAAAAATCTCATTTGTTCGAGTGGGAATTCTTCCGATCTCGGAAGGATCTTTAAATTCTCCATCGATTCTAAGATCAAACGCGTTTTCGGAATCAACGGAACCGGCTGGAAGATTTATATTTCGATTTCGGATCGTCCCAACTATATCAGATAAATCTAATGCATATTGTTTAAGCTTGTTTGCGTTTACAAGGATTTGCCATTCTCTATCTCTTTTTCCGAAGACATCCACTCTCGCTACACCCGGAATTTTTTCAAGTTCCCGCTCGATAAATTCCGCGGTTGTGTGCAATTCGATTTCGTCCTTGCCTCCAAAAATGGAGAATTCAAGAATCGGAAAGGAGCCAGACTTCCGTTCGGTCATTTTTGGTTTTTCCGTCACCTGAGGCGGGAATTCCGCCATCGAGTTGTCAACTGCGCGTCTGATTTCGTTGAGAACTTTCTCCGGATCCTTTTCTTCTAAGCTGACCCTTACGTCGATATCGGAAACGGAGTTACGAGAGAAAGAACGGATTTCGTCGATTCCGTCGATTTCTTTGAGACGTTCTTCGATAGGATAAGTGACTCGCAATTCCACATCGGCCGGAGACGCGCCGGGAAACTTTGTGGAAATAACCATTTGTTTCATATCTACGTTGGGGAAAGCGTCGCGACGAAGACCTAAAAGAGAAACGACTCCGGACAAGAAGATGAAAATCATCCCAAGATACATAAAAAGGCGGTTTTTGATAAACGATTCAATGATTGATTTCATAAATTCTGACTGACTGGTCAGTTTTCTAAAGAGGGGGTCTGTGTGTCAAGGGAAATTGCGGGAACTACCGCAGAAAAAAGAACTTCTGCAACGCTTACGATGAAAAACCAAGTCCTTGGTGAAAAAAAGATCAATCTTGCAGAATTATGTCAGTTTAAAATATAGAAAGGGAGTCTGTAAATTCGCGATCGAGGGGTTCTGAAAAAGAAGCACTTGAACTTAGAAGATTCGAAT
This sequence comes from Leptospira sp. WS92.C1, assembly GCF_040833975.1. Classification (NCBI taxonomy): domain Bacteria; kingdom Pseudomonadati; phylum Spirochaetota; class Leptospiria; order Leptospirales; family Leptospiraceae; genus Leptospira; species Leptospira gorisiae. The sequence continues at coordinate 3,524,642 of NZ_CP162130.1, read as the reverse complement.
CGGAGCCAGCTCGCGAAATCGAGGATCTTTTTTTAAAAAATGCGGGAACTCCCCAAAAACACAAAAGAGACATCTCTCTAAAAGCTCTGGAATCCCTTTCTTATTTCATTTGACACCGCTAAAAGGGGAGAATCTGATCTTCAGAGTGGAAAGAAACCGTCTTGCTTTAGCAATTACATTTGTCCTAACAATTTTGGCAGTCCTGATCGGACTTGTAAATATCTCCCTTGCTACAGGTACTTCGAAATACTCTCGAACTACCGGAGGAACTTTTTTTAGCACGGCGCCTATCGGTGCCGCGTTGATTAAAGTAGAAGGTGAAATTCATTCCGGACATTCTACATTCGAGTCGACCGGAGCTGACAGCATTCTTCAAAAATTAAGGGATATAGAACAAAATCCGAATATTAAAGGAATCTTAATCGAAATCAATTCACCGGGCGGGACGGTCGGAGCTTCGCAAGAAATCTATAACGAACTGATGCGTCTTCGAAAGACAAGAAAGATCGTAGTGTCGATGAAAGACATGGCGGCTTCCGGAGGTTATTATATCGCAGCTTCCGCCGATAAAATTTTTGCACTATCAGGAACGATCACAGGATCAATCGGTGTGATTGCAATGGCACCGAACATCAAAGGTCTTTTGGATCGATACGGAATTAAGATGAGAACGTATAAAGAAGGGAAATATAAGGATTCATTGTCATTGTTTCGCGATTCGACCTCCGAAGAAGATGAGATGATTCAGAAAATGCTTTCGGATACTTATAATGAGTTCATTCAAGACGTTGCGAAAGGAAGAAATCAAACTATAAAGTCGGTTCAAACCCTTGCGGAAGGTAGGATTTACTCCGGGCAAGACGCGTTTAGAAATAAACTCGTGGATGAGATCGGCGGAAGAAAAGAGGCCTTGGAAGAATTATCCAGACTTTGTCAATATGATGGAGAAATTCCTCTTTATGAGGAAGAAGAATCTCCTTTTGATCGGCTATTTATGATGTTGGGTGCGAAGATGAATTCTTTTTCGAGTGAAAGAATTTTCTTTAAAGAATTTAAAAATTCCCCCGTTTTAATCATTCTTCCTCAGGCACTTAGGTAGGATTCCTTGAAAGATTTATTGAGTTCTATCCTTGAATTGTTGGAAGCCGTTCTTTATGAACCGATTCGTTTGGAATCGGCTCTTGCAAATCTTTCCGAGAAAAGCCTAAATCTATTCTCATGGATCGTATTGATTCCGAGTTCTCTCAGCATTGCGGTAGGGGCGACATATCTTTCCCCTCCGTATTCAAGCGGATCGATGGCTCTAATCGCCGTGGCGTTTTTCGCAAATCTTTCGATGATTTCCATTCTTCCTATGATTTTGGGTGCTGTGATCGATTTTCAAGCGCAGAAAAAACAAAGAACCGGTAACGTGAATTATTCGTATAATCTTTGTAGATTTGGAATCGGAATTTTTCTCTTTTTCGCTCCATTATCGATTCTTTGTCGAGAAACCGGTTTAACGGGAGGAGTCGGATATTTTTTGATTCTCCTTTTTTTGATCGGATATTATATCACGATCATTTCTCGGGGAATTCAATACGTTTACGATCTGAAAACTTCGGATGCGATTCGTTTTTCGCTCACTTCGATTATAATCGTCGGAATCTTTCCTTTTGTGTTTTATCTATATGCTTCCGGATCGATTCTTCATTTGATTTTATGAATATTTTGATTACGAATGATGATGGAATCGCCTCGGCAGGAATCAAAGCTCTTGAGGAAATTCTTCAAAAAGAACACGATACATTCCTGATCGCTCCATTACGCGAAAGATCGGCCACTTCGATGGCTCTTTCTATTTATGATTCGATGCGAGTTGAGAAGATCAATGACAACCATTATATCGTAGACGGATATCCCGCGGATTGTGTGAACATAGGATTACATGGAGAAATTTTTCCAAAGATAGATATGGTCTTATCTGGCATCAACCGGGGAGTGAATATGGGGCACGACGTTCATTACTCGGGAACCGTGGGAGCTGCAAGACACGGTGCGATTCATCGCAAACTTTCTTTAGCGGTAAGTTCCGGAAATATCGATAAAGAGTATAATTATATTCGAGAAGCTGAATTCGTTTTGGATTTTATCAAAAATTTCTCAAAGCTGCTTAAAATCGGAACAATCTATAATCTCAATATTCCCGTCGATTTTGGTTCTTCGGTGGAGAATCTTAGAGTCACCAGATTGGGAACGCGTACTTACGAAGACACATATTCCAAAAAGAATATTATCGGTGGAATTGCGGATTTTTATTTGGGAGGTTCCGATCTGGGACATTTCGAAGAGGAAGGAACCGACTTTTCCGCATTTTTTTCGGGTAAGATTTCTTTGACTCCTTTGTCTCTAGACCAGACCGAATTTTCAACTTTGGAAAAACTTTCTGAAACGTTAAGTAAGAATGTCTGAGAAGGATAAAAAGAAAAAAGCGGCCTCGGGTAAAAAAAGAATTCTCCAGGAAATTAAAAAAGAGAATTTTCTTTTTGCTCTTACATTGATTGATCGTGAAATTTCTTCCGGAAACGAAGATCCGGAGTTATATTATAATTTTGCAATCTGTTGTGCGCGGACTGATAACTTTAAAAAATGTGTTTCGATTCTTGAAGACCTACTCGAAAAATTTCCGAGATTCGGCGAACGCGAAAATTCTATTCTTATGATTATCTATTCTTTGATTCAGAATAAAGATCATAAAAAGGCTTTGGAACGTTGTGAGGATCGGTTAAAGCTGCAAGTCGATGATCTTAGAATTCTTTCCATGAAAGCGTTTGCTCTCGAAAAATTGGGAAAAATCGATGAGGCGATTGAAACTCATAAAAGAATCTTGAGACTGCGACCCGAATATAAAAATAGCCTAAATTCGCTTGGATATTTGCTTTTAAATCATAAGGAACCAAATCCAGAAGAATGGAAATTAGCCGCCGACTGTTTGAAATCGGTTCTGAAAGAGGAACCGGAAAATCCAGCTTATTTGGATTCATTTGGAATTCTTCTCTCGAAAGCGGGGAAAAAGGAAGAAGCCATTTTAGCGTTTCGAAAGGCTCTCTTAAAAGCTCCGACACACCCTGAGATTCTTAGACATATAGAAAAAGTAGAAGAGTCTTCTTGACACTGCGAGTGATTTTAAAAACATGGAGTCGGAAACGGGATGTAGCGCAGGGGTAGCGCATCTGCCTTGGGAGCAGAGGGTCGTAGGTTCAAATCCTATCATCCCGATTTCAAATTCCTCCATAAGACTCGGTAGCTCAGTTGGATAGAGCAACTGCCTTCTAAGCAGTGGGTCGGGGGTTCGAATCCCTCTCGGGTCACCAAAGGACAAACAGAGATGGAGAACGTAGCTCAGTTGGTAGAGCTCCAGTTTGTGGTACTGGCTGTCGCGGGTTCGATCCCCGTCGTTCTCCCCAGTTTTTTACGGGAACTCCAGCAAATTTCGTTTTTTCGACGGTTTTAATTTTCACTTAGCCAAATATCTTGTAAGCAGAAGAATTTTTCCCTTCTTATGTCTTCTGGGTCCTCCGTCCAGATTCCTTGAATTGTCCAAATAAACATATTTTGCGGGAACTCCGCACTTGGTTCCGGTTTGTAATAAGAAACTACTGGAATTTTAAAATGTTTCGTTTCGGAAAATTTTAAAATTTGTTCCCCCAATATTTTATCTTTAGGCAACCTAAGTTCTTTGTCCATATCAATGGATTCTCTAAGAACTAAAGTCATTTTTAAATTTCCAAGAGTTCTCGCACATCCTTCAATATGTAGATATTTCCATTGAGAAATTTTAGGTTTATTGCGTTCAAGATGATGCGTCTGTCGTAACTCTAATTGAAAATCTTCTTTTTTTGTTGAATCTCGAAATTTTACCCATGTAGTTGAAGGGTCTTTGTCCAATAGATTTGAAATTCTAGAACTATTATTGGAAAGATATGAATTTGTGAAATCAAAGGCTAAGAATGGGGGCTGTTGGGAAAATTTATCTATTTTAACTTTTGTTGAGTTTAAAAGGTAAAAATTACCTGCTATAATGGTAAATGGAAAAATTAAGATCAAACTTAGCGAACGAATGCTTTTTTCAAACACAGAATCAAAACTGCGGGAACTCCTCATTTGGGCAATCAAGATTCTAATATATAAAAATCTTTAAGGAAACGTAGGATATCCAATGAAAATCGGTATAACGGGTGGAACTGGCTTAATTGGCAGAACACTCGCTTTACGCTTGAGCGAAACTGGAAGGTTTGTAAGAATTTTTACTCGGTCTTCCGACATCCCTTCGATTTTTAGGGGGAAAAAGAACTTAGAGCTTTCTCAATGTGATTTTCCAAAAACTAAAGACTTAGAAGGTTTAGATTGCATTGTAAATCTTGCCGGATCTCCAATTGCCGGTTTACGATGGAATTTAGCAGTAAAGAATGAAATTCGTTCCTCTCGGGTAAATTATACTCAGAATTTGGTTGAATCTCTTTTAAAAGTTGCGGGAACTCCACCGAAAATTTTTTTACAAGGGTCTGCAATCGGGTATTATGGTTCTTTTAATGATGATTCCGCTATCTTTTCCGAAGATTCTTCCGTCGGAAGTGATTTTTTAGCGCTCCTCTGTAAGGATTGGGAGACAGCCTCTCAGAAAATTTCAGAACTTGGAATACGATTAGTGAGGCTAAGAACTGGAATCGTTTTAAGTCCTTTTGGTGGGGCGTTGAGCAGCATGTTACCCTCTTTTAGGCTAGGACTTGGAGGACCTATTGGGACAGGAAAACAGATTTTAAGTTGGATTCATATCGAAGATGCTGTAAATTCGATAATTCATATTATTGAACGAAACGATTTGTCAGGTTTTTTTAATTTAGTATCTCCGAATCCAGTTCGAAATGAAATTTTCACCGAAAGCTTATCACGTATTTTAAATCGACCTGCTTTTTTAAGAGTTCCCGCAATCATACTCAAGGGTTTATTTGCAGAAGGAGCAGATGTAATTCTTAAAGGACAATATGTAGTTCCTACAAGATTGCAAAATTCACAGTATTCATTTTTGTTTCCAGAATTAGAGACTGCTTTGCGGGATCTCCTCATTAAAAAGTAGCTATATAAATTTTTTTCTAAAATAGAAATATATACCATTTTTTTTAAAATCCTTCTTCAACCTGAATAACGATAGAACTGTGTACAGTGTGGGAAACGATAAGCTTAATAAAGAAATTCTTTCTACGTCTCTTAAAAATTCAAAAATTACCTGTTCATTTTTAGTTCCTCTAAGAGTATATAAAAAGTTGCCTCGGGACTCTCAAAAAAAAATAGGTAAAAATTTGAAAATTCTCCTTCAAAAGCATCGAGCGAGAATTTTAAAAAGTAAGCGAATTCACAATCGAACTTCAACTTCTCTTTATCAGAGGAAAGGTAATGATTTAATTAAATTTAATGTAAGAATTTCTGAATCCGATTGGGAACAACTTACAGTTCTGTCGAGATCACATGGAGTTTCTAATTGTTATCTATATTATATTTTGTTGAATTGGGAATATCTATCCGCAGAGAATATTATGATTTCTAGTTATAAATATAATTTTGACAAAAAGCAAAATATTGCTTTGATTTGGTTTTTGGATTTAAATTTTTCTTTTTCTCGAAGGCAAATTTTGTTAACAAAACGATTTCCATTAGAAGGAATTGGTTAGTTTTTTGCAGAATTGAATTTTAATCGATCTCGCATTATGTCTTTACAGTTGTTTTTTCAAATATAGAGATAAAAAGAACGGAAGTTCTTACCTAAATAGAAAAAAATCAAGATAAATATAGAATTCAAATTTAAAACACAGCGTTTCTTCTTATGGTTTATGTATTTTAATTGGGGAGTTCCCGCATTGATTGTTTTAAAGACCAAATTCATCTTTTACAACAGGATGTTTTCGGATCTTTTCAAGGGCTTTTTGTATTAATTCCTTACCCTTTTCGGTATGATTCCACACGTTCAGTCCAGACGGATGCGGCAGCGGGATCCAATCCAATTGGATCCCGTAGAGTTCCCGCGAAAAACTCCCACCGATCACATCTTCCAATTTATAATTCTTACTATCAAACAACTGATCGATCGCAAGTTTACCGATGGGAATGATCAATTCCGTCTTATGAAATTGAATCTCGAATTCTAAAAATTCGGAGCAATTTTTAACTTCAATTGGATTAGGTTTGCGATCACCTGTTTTTGCTTTTCCAGGAAAACATCTACATACAGCGGACATATTTACTCTCTTCCGAAAGCTCTCTTCTTCAATTCCGATTCGTTTAAGCCAACCAAAAAGGGTTTTTCCCGCAGTATAAGCAAATGGCTTCCCGAATCTTTCTTCGTGAACCCCGGGCGCTTGACCTAAGCTGATAATTCTTGACGAAGGAACGCATCCGTGAACGGGGTTTCCTTCCATTTTCGGACATTTTCTACAACTTAATAAACGATCTATATGTCTAGAATATTCTGATTTTCTGTTTTTCATTCTCTGGATAATGATTAATTGAGGAGAACGTCGATTGCGTCCGTGAGAGTTTTTGTCATTCGAATTAAAGTTTTGAGTTTTGTAAGTTCGATAATTTTGATCACTTGAGAAGAAGGCGCATACATTGCCAAACCTCCTTTTTCGTTTTTTATAAGCTTTGCATGAACGCTCATAAATACGGCCAAACCGGAGGAGTCTATGTAATGAATGTTTTCCATATTTATAAAAATATAAACGAAACCTTTGTCAATGAGATCAAAAATTTTTTCCTTAAGTGCGTGTGCAGAATAAAGATTAATTTCTCCGCTAATTTTTAAAACCACCGCTTCTTTTGGTAAGTTGTTTGGAAGATCTTTTTTCTGAAGATTTACCGTAAGCTCTTTCAAGGTAAAGTCTACTTCTTCCTTATCCAAATTCGGAAAATCATCTGCTCCCATTTATTTATCTCCCATTTCTATTTTAAAACCGGGGTTAAAATTCTTTTACTCCGTCTGAAATTCGAAAAGTATATAACTTAGGTTCATTTCCGAATTTCGCGGAGTAACGATTTTTTATTTTTTCAAACAGTATATCTTTTCTTCCGTTTATGTCCAGTATCAAAACACAACCTCCGAAACCACCCCCGATCATTCTTGCACCGAGAGCATTTTCTTTTTCTAATTCTTCGACTATAAAATCCGTTTCTTCACACGAAACTTCATAGTTATTGGATAAGGATTTATGACATTCGAAAAGAATCTTTCCTACTTCTTTTGCATTACCAATCTTAAGATTTTGGATCATCCAACCGGTTCGATACCGTTCCTGAGTTACGTGTCTTGCTCTTTTTTTTTCGATTTCATTTAAATTCCAGGAAGGGTTCTCCAGGTCTTCCGGTTCCACTTGATAAAGTGTCGTAAATTCCGGTCTGTGCTTTTTGATCTTCTGAAAGGCGGATTCGACTTCGTTTCTTCGATCGTTATAAGCGCTGTCTTTGAGGGAATGTTTTACTTTCGAGTCGATCAAATAGAATTCATAGCCTTCGAGAAGCATTTCGTAAAACTCATACTTGAGACTTTGCGTATTCAAAGCAATACAAGAATCTTTTTTAGCAGTTGAGATGATAAATTGATCCATGATTCCGCAGTTCACGCCGACGAAATTGTTTTCCGCTCTTTGACATAATAACGCGATTTCTTCTCTGGAAAATTTCCAGCCGTGAATTTCCGAAAGCGCAAAAGCGACCGCGACTTCGAAAGCCGCAGACGAAGAAAGCCCAGCGCCTTGTGGAATATTTCCCCAGATGACCAAGTCGAAAAAAACTGCGATGTGCCTGAGCTTTCTAAATTCTTCAATGACTCCGTAAGCGTAGTTTACCCAAGAATGTTCCGAATCATACGAGACCGATTCGGATTCTATTGTTTCTCCCGAAGAGACTGAATGAATTCTAAATTTTCCTGCTTGATTCTTTCGAATTGCGATCTTGATGAAAACATCGATCGCTGCCGGCAAAACGATTCCTCCCGCATAATCGACGTGTTCTCCGATAATATTGATTCTGCCGGGCGCGGAAAAAAATCTCACCTTTTCCTTATGCCCTGAGTTTGGAAAAACATTGTCGAGTATTCTTGATAATTCTTTTTGATCCATTTGATCTCTTTCTTTTAAAATCCGGGAGAGATTGGATCGAGCTAGGGTTCTCGTCAATCTTTCTCCGTTTTTTGTTCTCCCTTTCGTTTGAGATTTTTCTTGCCGCTCTTTTTCGTTTTTCTAAACTGTTCAAGCGTTCGTTTTTTAAACGGATCAAGAAATTTGATTTCCGGTTGATTTGCTTCTCATTTGAGGAAGAATCGGATTCTAAATTTTAAGATTGCAGATTTGCAAAAAAGCCGATTGAAAACGCAAAAAGGGAATTTTGTAGTAAATAATGATCCGATTAGAAACCAGATTTGCTTCTTCGTTTGTCGATTCTAAAAAATTGGAACCCTTTTTATCCAAAGCGGAATCCGCGCGCAAAACTCTTCATTCTTCCACTGGGAAAGGAAGCGAATATTTAGGATGGCTTATGCTTCCAAATGAAATACAAAATTTCGAAATTGATAGAATCGTCCAAGCCGCGGAACGTCTTCGTGTTTTATCGGAAGTAATCGTGATCATCGGAATCGGAGGTTCCTATCTTGGATCCCGCGCAGTATTGGAAGCGACCCTCCCTTTCTTTAGATCTCCTTCTAAAGGAGATCCCGAAATCATTTTTGCAGGACATCATCTTGAATCCAGATACTTATCCGAGTTGATGGAATATTTGAAGGATCGTGATTTTTCCGTCAACGTGATTTCAAAATCCGGAACAACCACGGAGCCGGCGGTTGTTTTTCGCCTTCTTTGGGAACTCTTGCATAAAAAATACGGAACCGGTGCAGCTGAGAGAGTTGTTGCCACAACCGATTCTTCCAAAGGAGCGTTGAAAACATTCGCGGATGCGGAAGGATTGGAAACGTTTACGATTCCGGACACTGTGGGGGGCCGCTATTCCGTCCTGACACCGGTCGGTTTGTTGCCGCTTGCGGCCGCAGGAATTCCGATTCGAAAACTTATATTCGGATTTCAGAATATACTAACAAGTCTTCATTCTGACTCGAATCCTATTTCCAATCCGGCAACACATTACGCGGCGCTTCGAAATTATTTTTTATCCTCCGGAAAAATCGTGGAGATTTTAGCGAACTTTAATCCCTCTTTGCATTATCTCTCGGAATGGTGGAAACAATTGTTCGGAGAAAGCGAAGGCAAGGAAAATAAGGGAATTTTTCCCGCTTCTATGGACTTTACAACCGATCTCCATTCTTTGGGTCAGTATGTTCAAGAAGGAAAGCGGATTTTATTTGAAACGGTGTTAAGTCCTTCTTTAGTGAATTCTAATATTACTTTAACTCCTACTTCTGATAATCTTGATTCTCTTAATTTTCTTTCAGGGAATACGATCGGACACGTGAACGAACAGGCACGGTTAGGAACTCTTCTTGCACACGCTGACGGAGGAGTGCCTTGTTTGGAGTTGATTTTTCCCGATATATCGCTCGAGTCATTGGGAGCGGTAATGTATTTTTTTGAATATTCTTGTGCGATTTCTGGTTATTCTCTCGGAGTCAATCCGTTTGATCAACCGGGTGTAGAGGCATATAAGAAGAATATGTTTGCGCTTTTAAACAAATCCGGTTTTGAAACGGAAGGTGCAATTCTTCGAAAAAGAATTCACGGAGGTTAAATATACTATTCGATCGTGTTACTTTGTCGATACGAAGAATTTTCGTTTTTATAATCTTTTGAATGAAATTTATTTTCTTGCTTGACACTTTTTAAAAATGAGAGCCTGATAAAGCCGTGAAAGGACGAGAAAATAAAATCAGCATCCTGATAGTAGCCAGTATCATGGCTCTTTTGTTTCCGTTATTTTCCGTCACCTCTACCAGCAATCTTCCTGGGAAGTTGCCCACCCAAAAACAGACAATCAACGGGATTGAATCCGAATATAAGGAACCAGTTCAGCTTGAAGAAGAATCCGAATTTCTCTTTAGCTTTCTGTCCTTTACCCATAAAAATATTCTATTCGTATTCAAAGGCAAAATAACTTCCCTCCAGGATAGGTTCCAATTCCATTTCTGTAATCTCCGAATTTTAACTTTGTTGAATTTACCCCCGCCCATTCTCGCTTAAAACTAACATTTACTTTTTTAGTTTCGTCTTTATACGGGGGAAATATGTCTTACAATCGGTTCCTTGTCGGATCATCTGCGGTTTTGAATGCGATTTGGCTGAAGAAATCCCCAGTCAATCGTGTAAATTTGCGGGAACTCTGCGTTTTTTCCGTCTCAATGGATTCTATTGTCCTTATTACTGTTTGCAACTTACGGATCTCCAAATTGGGCCAATCTCGGTTTTGGTAAATTATTCATTTCCAAGACCGAGGTTGGCGTTCTTTTTTAGATCGAGTTGACTTGGGGCATTGTAGTTTGAATTCGTCCTTTTTCCATTCTACAGTTAAAAATGGGTTTTCTTTCTTAAAAAACCTAGGTAGATTTTTTCGGAGAAATTTTTTTCTCCATAAGCAAAATGGACCAAGAATTTAAAAGATGGACTCGTCTTCTCAGAGCGATTGAGGCAGGCACTCGGATTGAGCTTACGGGTTATATCCTCAACGACTGTTTTCGACTTAATCTCGAAAAATTTTTAAAACTTTGTCTCGAAAATTATGGTAAAAACGATCTGAATCCCGTCGTGTATTCGGTGATCCAGGAAATGTTGCTTCGATCCGCGATGTCCAATCTTAGGGAATTATTTTCGCAAGAGAAAGGAATCGATCTCCTCGATCAGTCTGCATTTGACGCAAGCGAGGAGGCGTTTAGAAAATATTTAAATACGTTTGATCCTCCTGTCGTTCGAAACTTACTCAAACAAAAGGGTTTGTTTTTAAAGGTGATCATTCATCACAATGATACCGGCCTCTCTGCGGAAGTATTACATAATTCTAAAATGATACCGTTTATGGAAGAGCGATTGAGAAAGTATCTTTCTGTTGCGATGGAATTTAAGAATCTTTTGGATTATTACGATCAATATCCGGAAGACAAGGAAGGTCGTGATATCGGCTTGGCGCTTTCCATCTTAATGCTTCGAGAAACCGGATTAAAACCCGAACTGCTTAGGATCGGTTCCGGAACGGATCTTCATACTTCTAGATTAGAAATTCCTTTTGGTGAGGAATATCGAAGTATTCGTAAAAAAATTTTGAACGACGAAGAAATTCTTCCGTTTCCAAAAGAACATTTTTTGGAAGATGCTGAATTACCTTGGAAGACGAATCATTGCAGTTATTGTGGGAGAACTGTGGACGATAGAATTTTCTTTTCTGAAATTCCGAAAGATATTCCGGTTAGAAATGTTCCGGAACCTATACGTTCGGGAAATGGGATTTGTGCTTGGTGTCTTTCTTCTTATCTGTAAATTACGGTATAAAACAAAGATCTAAAAATTCCTCCCATTTGGGTCCTAATTCCTTTAAAAAGTCCTGGTCCTTTAGGGAAATATAATATTCTTTTTCTCCAAGATCTAAGGCAATTCCCGGAAACAAAACTCCCGATAACCGTTTTTTTTGGGCAAGATCGCGAAAGTTATGCGAAAGATCCGCGAACGTTTCCGGCTTGACTTCTTGAAGAATCGAGCTGTTCAAAACGGAGATTCCGACATAAAATAGATTTCCTTTTTCAAAAGAAACGCTTCCTTTGTTTAGGCTTAATCCCGTATAACCGGAACTTGTTGGTTGAGAAAGAAGATACAAAAGACAATCAGAAGATTCGTCTAGGTGATTTGGCAATTTAAAATCAGGACTTGGAAAGTACAAAAAGTCAGGATTGATGATTCCGATCGTTTCTCCCATCCATCCCGCTTTTTCCAAACCGGTTCTAATCCCTCCCGCCGTTCCGAGGATTTCTTTTTTTTCGTTCGAAAATACGATCGGAAATAGGGAGAATTTTTCCAAGGCTTTGAGAATTTTGTCTCCCTGAAAATGAACGTTGATCACCGCGCCTTCCGCATCTTGTTTCCAAGCTTGAAAGAGGGCGTAATAAATAAGGGGAATTTTGTTAACTGCAAGCAAGGGTTTCGGAAGGTCTTTGGTCAGTTCCTTCATTCTTGTTCCAAAACCGGCTGCTGGAATAAAATACTTCAGAGGCGCCTCATGATTCTATTTTTTTTATAAAGGAATAGTTTGATAAAAGTTCTTCTTTTAGAAGATGAAAAAAGACATAGAGTTGGTCCGGAAATAAACCGGCTTGTACGATCTCAATCAGGTTATCAAGCGCACTGAATACACTGGAACGGTATTTGTCCATTTTTTTATCGGTAACCAGATAGAAATAGGATCCTAATGCCTTGTAAGAGCGCTGAAGACATTGCAGATAGTAGCATTCTTTCGAACGGGGGAAATTTTGATCGCTGAGTTTGATAAAAAGTTGATAAAGTCCCTGTCTCATCGCAAATGGAATGGGTCTGTATGCGTCGTAGAGAATGCTGGCCAAATCATAAAACGGAGTTCCCATTCTCGCATCTTGAAAATCGATCATACAAATTTCGTTTGCGGAATTGATCAAAAGATTTCTTCCGTGAAAATCCCTGTGACAAAAAACTTTTATCGGATATTCCGCTAAAAATGCGGAAGTTTCCTCTATAAAAATTTTCACCTCGCTTCTGAGCTGTGTTTTGAGTTGAAATTGATTTTGAAACTTCAAATAATTAGAATATGTGAATTCACTTTCAATGTGAAATTTTTCGAAGTCAAATTCACGCGTGCTTACGGGAGCGTGGGGATTTGTCTTTTGGAGTTTTACGAGAAGTTCGATCGATTTTACGAGCCATTCCCTGTATTCTACGTTATCCGTAACCGAAGTAAGATCTTTTTCTCCTCCGTCGGTCATAAGTATCAGAAAATGAATCAAATCCTTTTTGATGATTTCTGGAACCGTAAAATGATGATGGTTCAAAAAGTCTGCAATTTCCACAAAGTCGTGTTGAAATCGAACATCCTTACAAAGAATCAAAGTTTGATCGCCATAGGACACTCGATAGTATTTTCGATCGGAGGCTTCTAAAGTGATCGGCGTGATTTTCTCCGGATGTTTGCCTGACAGATCTAAAAATCGAAGTTCCGCGTCGGAGAGAGAGATTGAAAGAGTCATTGATGATATTATACCTTATCCGGAAAAATCAAACGGAATTCGGTTCCTGAGTTCGGCTCCGATTCGATTTCGATCCGGATTCCGTATTGATCCGCGATTTCTTTTGCAACGAACATTCCCAATCCGGTTCCTTTTCCGATTCCTTTTGTGGTAAAATACGGTTGATAAATTTTCCGAATTACTTCTTCGTCCATCCCGATTCCGTCGTCAAGAATAGAAACGATCGGATGATGGTTCCTAACGTGCACGTTGATAGTTATGTTGCCGCGGTTACCTGTGGCGTCCGCCGAATTGAGCATAATATTGGAGAGTAACAAGGAAAGCTGATCCTGATTGGATTCGATCAAAATCGACTGGGGATCCGGTTTAAAGTGGATCTGACAGTTCTTTAGACGGGACGTTTTTTGAAATACGTCGATCACACTTTCTACGGATTCGTTTAGATTGATCTGTTCGGACGGTTTTTTTACGCTTTCTCCCGGTTTTCCCAATTGCAAAAGATTATTGGTCAGGGTTTTTAATTTGATCAATTGCCCCCAAGTGATCTGAATTGCTTTTTGACGAATTGGATCCGTCGAGTCCGGAAGTTTGGCGATTTCGATATGACCTTGAATCGCAGTTAAGGAATTATTGATCTCGTGTCCGATACTCGAAGCAAGAGTGGACAAAAACGCTCTTCGTTCCGCATCGATCAATTTTTCCGAAATCAAAAGTTTATTCGTGATATCTCTTGCGATACCAGTGTAATATGTCTGACCTTCGATATCGTAATAACAAATAGAAATGTCGTAGGTTCTGACTTCTCCGTTTTTGCTTTGTAGATCGGAATGACTGATTCTTGCAATTTGTCTTTTCTTTTTTCTTTTTAAAAGCTGCGCCACTTTTTCCATGTAGAAAATTTCTTTGTCCGTGGGAATAAGAATGTTGAAATGTTTTCCGATAATTTCATCCTCCGTATAACCGAATGAGTTAAGCGCGGATTGGTTCATACTTGAGAATTTTAACTCCTGATCCAAAGTGATTACGCAATCGCTCGTGGCATTAAGAATATTATAATTTTGTAAATAAAGATCTTTTGCTCTTTGCGCAAGTTTTGTGTTTTCAGTTTCCGATTTGAGCAGCGATTCCGAATGTTTGTCCCGGTTTTCTTTTTCTTTTTTCGCTTTTTCCAATACTTCGAGAATATTGGTTCTTCGGATGGGTTTTGAAATATAATCAAAGGCGCGGTTGCGGACCGCTTCTTCCGCTGTGGTAAGATCCGGATTTCCGGTCATAAGAATTACCGGGATATTTTCGTTGATTTTTCGAATTTCTTTTGCAACTTCGAGACCGTTTTTTCCATTCATTACGATATCGGAAATGACCACGTCTATTTTTTGATTACTGATGATTTCGATACCGGAATCGTAGTCCTTTGCCAAAAAGACTTTGTATCCTTCTCTGGAAATGACTCTTTCCAGAACCATTCGGATTTCTGATTCGTCGTCGATTACGAGAACTGCTGTAGACTTTGATTCCATCGGACTTTGATTTCCTCGGAGAAAAAACCCTAATTTACCAGAAATACCATCCTATACGGGAAGGCGAATCAAAACCCTAGTCCCATTTTCGGGAGAAGAATCCAACGAAATCGTTCCGTTATGTTCGGAGATGATTCGTTGAGAGATTGCGAGCCCCAACCCGGTCCCTTGTTTGCCCCTTCTTGTAGTAAACAACGGAAGAAACGCTTTATCAAGAACTTCCTTTGTCATTCCAGGGCCGTTATCGGAAACGATAAAAAGAATCGAGTTTCGACTGAGATGGAATTCTTTTCGAGCGGTAATTGTGATTTTGGGCGAAGAAGGTTTTGTTTCCATTTCGGAAATCGCATTGATCGCGTTGACCAAACAATTGATCAATACTTGTTCGATTTCCTGCCAAGTGACTCTAATTTTTGGTAGGTCCGCGCTCGCGATTCTTTTTAATTCGATTCCGTTTTTCTTACAAGACACTTCGATCAATTCGCAGGCTCTGAGAAGAATGTAATAGGGAGAAACCAATTCTTTTTCCCTCGCGACGGTTCTTCCTAAGTCTAACAGCGATTTGATCAAGTCACGAATCCGTATGCTCGCCGCTTCGATTCTTTTATAGATTTTTAATCTTTCCAAGGAATCCGGTTCTTCCGTTTCAATCAGGTCTTCGAGATAGAGTAAACTTGCTTGAAGAGGATTATTTACTTCGTGAGCGATTCCGGCAGCCAATTCTCCGATGGATGCGAAACGAGCGGTTTCGTAGAGTTGTTTGTCCAAAAGTTTGGTTTGCGTGATATCCGAAAAAATTAACATCACCGCTTCTCCATCCTCTCTATATTTTTTGAGAGGCAGAATTTTGACGGAGAAAAAATTTTCTTCACCTTCGATAAACTGAATTGGAACGTCTAAAAATACCGCTCTTTGAGAGGAAAGACAGTTCTCGATTCCGTTTTTAATCTCCTCGGATACGTTTGTTGTAAAAAGGGAGAAGAAATTATTTCCGGGGTTTACGTCTAAAATCTGAAATAATAAGAATTTTAAAATCGGGGCGACTTCAAGGATGATTCCGTCCGGGGTTAGAATCACGATTCCGTTGTTCATGGCGGAAAATAAGTTTCTAAGTTTGATTTCCGACGAACGAATGAGTTCTTCGTTTTTCTTTTGTTCGGTGATATCCAATAAAAGAAGGATGGTTCCTATCGAGTTTCCATATTCGTCCCGGATTCTCGAAGACGCGAGCAGCATCGGAGCCTCCACGTCCGGGAAAATTTTCATTTTGATCTCAGTTCTAAACTCTTCCTTTGAAAGCCGGTTCATGATTTCCGGGGTAAGATTTAGAAATTCAGAAATCGGAAGATCTATGAAATCTTCTTTATAAACTCCTAATATTCTTTCCAAACTTCTGTTCCCGTAAGTGATATATCCTTCATCGTCCGTGGATATAAGAGGAACCTCGATGGAATTGAGCAACGCTCCCTGAAACTGCAGTTTTTTGGAATTTTCGATCCGAGTTTTTTCGGTTTTTGCGTTTTGAAGAGAGCTGTGAACATCGGAGATGATCTCTTCATAGAGAAAATTTTCGCCCGAATCGAAAGCCATTTCTTCCAAGGATAGAATTTCGATTCCCCCTAAAAGTCTTTCCTTTTCCCGGATTCCGATCGATAGACTTCGACGGAATTTGTGATCGGCAAAAATGGATTCCCATTCCGGATATTTTCCACTTCCGAATTCGTGAATGATAAAGTTGTCTTGTGTATCGATTAAATTTCTCATCGGAAGAGGTGCATTGGTGGAAATAAAGGAATGAATTTTTTGTTTTAACCCCATACTCAGATTTTTTTGTCCAACGATTTGAAACTCGCCGTTTTTGAAAAAAAAAGCCCAAACTAAAAAGTAGTGGGGATTTTCCTTGAGAGTATCGCAAAGTTTTTGAAAAACCGAACTTTCCGAAGTCAGATATCTTAGATTTTGTCTTAAGAGCCTGAGGGTTCTTAAGACACTTTGCATATAGTAAAGACGTAGTTCCGTCTGCTGGATCTCGGAACGATCGGTAAAGTAAAATAAAAACACGTCTTGTCCGTCAAAGCTCGAAGTATTTACGGTAAAGTTGACGAGTTTGTTTTCGCCCGATTTATCTTTAAGCTGCCAATAGACTTTGAGGGGGGCGTTTCTTTTGTAAGTAAACGCTTCTCTGGGATGTGTGGGACTTGGAAGAATGAAATCTAACGGCTTACCGGATAATTCTTCCGAAGAATAACCCAAAAGAGTTTCGAGCGCCGGATTGGTATAAAGAATGATTTCGGTTTTAGTATCCAAGGCGAGAATTCCTTCTTTAACGGGATAAAAAAAGGAGCGAAGCGCTAAAATTAAAGAGTCAGACATTCTGATTCCGGAAGGTTGAATATTGCACGATCTTAGTCTGAGGATTCAAGTTCATAAAATTCGAGAACTTTTCTACCTGTATTGAATTTCGGCTGATTCCAATTCTTTGCAAGAACTAATTCCTGAATTCGTTTAGCGGAAGGATTTACATCCGAGTATGCGATGGAATTTTTGTACTAATTGTCTTAAAACGGATTCGAACCGTTGTAGATATTTTCGAGTGAGTGTTTCATCGAATCAGAATACAAAAATAAAATTAGAGAATCTCCTGTTATGAAATCTTTGTATAGTTTATTCCTTACGTATTACAATTGGAAAAAAAATCGGTATATGAAAAAGGTCCTTGGGTTTCAGGATCTTACCGTTGAAACCGGAGGAAACTCGGTTTATTTTCTGGATAAAAATCCGGAGAAAGAAAAAACAATTTTTTTGATTCATGGGTTATTGGATTCTGCAACCGGTCTTCGCAGATTGGCTCCTAAAATTCGTCAGGATTACAGAATTCTGATTCCGGATATTCCCGGTTTTGGAAAAAGCAAGCTTCCGAATATCAAGTATCTATATCAAGTGGACGTGTTCGGAAATTTGATCTATGAAGCGATTCGAAAATTAGATTTGAAGAATGTTGTGTTAGGTGGACATTCTATGGGGGCGCTGATCGCGATGCATATCGCTCTCAGGGATCGCGAGAAAAGAATTTCCAAACTCGTTTTGATTGCCCCCGGAGGAATTCCGCATCCCAAACGAGACGAGATGAAAGAACTTTTGTTTCCAAAAACCGAAGAGGATCTGTTAAAACTCATCCAAGCTCTTTATTATGAAACACCGGAACTTCCCGGAAGTATCGCGAAAAAGGCTTTGATTGCATCTTGGAACAAGCTCCCCAATCAATTTCTAACGATCAATACTTTGCAAAGAGAAGAGGAGATCTTTTTAGGAAAAAAATTAAGTGCGATCCGAATTCCCGCTTTGATCGTTTCGGGAAAGGAGGACCCGATCACGGATGTTGCTATGACGAAAAAACTTCATTCTTATCTGAAAAAGAGCAAACTCGTTTTGATCCCCGGTGCGAAACATGCGATTCACATGGAAAAACCGGAAGAACTTTCCTTGGAGATCAATCGTTATTTAGATTGAAAGTCAATAATCGAAATCCGAAGTTTTCTTTTTTAAAAAACGAAAATCTCCCGAAGTTTTATTTTGAACCTGGCTTTAAAGACCGCTGAAGATTTCTTTGACGGCCTTAATCACGTCCTGAACGTCGTCGTCTTTCATTCCGGGGAACAAAGGAATGGAAAGCGATCTCGCAAACATCGCGTTTGAATTCGGAAAGTGTTCCTTTTTAAATCCGAAACGAGAGTTGTAAAACGGATGTTCGTAAAGAGGGATAAAATGAAGGCTGGAACCTATATTCCGTTTTTTTAATTCTGCAGCGAAGATATCCCGATCCATTTTGGAAGAAGCTCGATCCACTTCCACTCGAAACAAATGCCAGGAATGTTCTCCGTCCGGAGCGGCAAGTGGAAGATGAAGAAATGGGAGATCTACAAATTCTTTTTTATAAAGTTCGGCAATTTCAATTCTTCGTTTCCAGAGATCATCCGCCTCGGAAAGTTGAACGATTCCCAAAGCCGCGGCTACGTCGGTCATGTTGTATTTAAAACCGGGAGAGACTACTTCGTAATACCATCCGGGACGATCATAGGTTTCGCGGTTGATCCCGTGAAGACGCATGAGCCTGATTCTATCCGCAAAGTGAGAATGGTTTGTGGTGACCATTCCTCCTTCGCCCGTTGTGATTCCTTTGGTGGCGTAAAAACTAAAGACCGTAAAGTCTCCGAAACTTCCGATCTTGCGATCTTTATGAACCGCGGGAAATGCGTGGGCAGCGTCCTCTATTACATAAAGATGATATTCTTTTGCGATTTCAAGAATTCCTTCCATATCGCAGATCACCCCCGCGAGATGAACCGGAAGAATCGCTCTCACTGTCTTTCCCGTTTTTTTATGAAGAAGGGAACCGTTTTGGTAAACACATTCTCTCTCAATGGTAGCACGAAGAGTTTCGGGCGTCATAAGGTTGAAGATCGGGTCTACGTCCGTGAGAATCGGCTCCGCATCGAAGTAACAGATCACTTCCGCAGTCGCTGTGAATGTGACCGCGGGACAGATTGCAGCATCTTCGCGACTCATCCCGATCGCTTCGAGCGCGAGGTGAAGACCGGCTGTTGCGGAATTCAGCGCAAGCGCGTGTTGGGAACCGGTATAGCGGGCAAATTCTTCTTCGAATTCTTTTACCTTGGGACCTGAGGTGATCCATCCGGAGCGGAGAACGGAAGAAACTTCTTCGATAGCTCTTTCCGAAATACACGGTAGAGCAAAAGGGAGAAAAGTTTTGCGAGCTGTGATCATCGGACATAACCCCCGGGTGCTTTCTTAAACTTCGGCAGATTTCAATTTTTCCTGAGTCGGAAATCGGTCTGTGATCGGGAAAAATGCGGGAACTCCTCAAATTTTCCCGGGATGGGGCTGGCGGGACTCCTCGGGAGAAACTGTGGGAACTCCCTCTTATCGCTGGATCACGGACTTACACTCGATTCGGAAAATTTTTTCAAAGATTCTCCCGGATTGTTGAGAATTTTGCCTATAGAAATCACGTAGGAACTCCCTTCTGCGAATCAGAATTGAAATCTTTTCGTAGGAAATAGATTCTGCCTACGTGGCTCTTACTTTTGGGGAGATCTTAACTCGAATCCGGATCATCGATCGTGATGTAACCGAACTCAATCGTCTGAAGTCCAGACTCCCAGCGGATCGACCTTATTCTTCCTCTCTTCAGATTTCTTTTGACAAACAGATCAACGAACTCTTAAACGAGCGTGTCGGACTCATGGAACTCGAGGTTCTGGAACCACCTTCTTGGATTTTAGGAGTTCCCACAATCGGGATCCCTCAAGAGACGCCGGTCCCGATCAAGGGTCTTTTTCCAGCCGGCGACCTTTCCAGAGACAAACCGGACGATCAGGATGTAATCAATTTTCTGCGGGAACTCCCAAAGACCGAAATTCATCTTCATCTCGAAGCCTGCGTCAACAAAGACACCATGAAACAACTCATGGTCAAGAACGGGATTACGATATCGGAGGAAGAATTCGAAGCTAAATTCAACTTCAAAGATTTAAACGGATTTATCCAAGTATTCTTTTTTATTCAATCTCTCGTAAAAGAACCCTCTGATTTTTCGTTTTTTGTGGGAAGTCTCGCGGAATATATGCGGGCGAACAATATCGTTTATACCGAAGTATTTTTTGCTCCTTCCAAATTCATCCAAAACGGACTCGATTTTGAAGAGATGATCGATTACCTCGTCAATCGAATTCGGGAAGAAAAAGAACATGATGGAATTGTAATCCGCTTGTTAGTCGACGTATCCCGTTCTTTCGGACCGGAAAATGCGATGAACAATCTCAATCGCGTTCTAAAACTCAGACATCCCGAAGTCATCGGGATCGGACTCGGTGGAGCCGAACTCATGGGACCCGCGAGAGACTACCAAGGAGTGTTTCAAAAAGCGAGGGAGGCTGGACTACGTGTGGTCGCCCATTCCGGAGAGGATGACGGACCTTGGGCGATTTGGGAAGCAGTGGAACTTTTAAAGGCCGAAAGAATCGGACACGGAACTTCGGCGATTCAAGATCCCGAACTGGTTCGATACTTAAGGGAAAATCATATTCCGATCGAGATCTGTGTGACGTCTAACGTGTTTACTGGAAAATACGTCCGCAAGGAACAAAATCATCCCGTTCGTTATTATTACGATCAGGGACTTCCTCTGAGCATCAACACAGATGATCCAGAAATTTTTAATGTAAATCTCACTTACGAATATTTTAAACTCTGGAGATTTTTGGATTTTTCCTTGGACGAAATCGTGGATTTGATTCGCCAAGGTGTATTCGCATCGTTTCATCCGAACAAAGAAACTCTCTGGGCCGAGATGGAAAAAAGGATCGGTCTTGTAAAAGCTCGTTACGGTCTTCAAAAGTAAAACAAAGATACGCCTAGTTTTAAAAGAGCGTATCTTTTTAAAATGAGTGATGTCTAACTAACAATATGAATCCAGTTTTATTCCTCGGTCACGGATCACCCATGAATCTTGTCATCCCCTCGGACTTCACCCGAAATTTGGAGGAATTTGGAAGAGGGCTTTCGGATGTGAAAAATATTCTCGTGATTTCCGCGCACTGGAAAACAAAAGGCACTTATGCGAGCATCGCAAATCCTCCCGAACAGATTTATGATTTTTACGGATTTCCGGAAGCGCTTTACGAGGTGAAATATCGTCCGACGGGAGATCCAGAACTTGCAAAGAGAGTGCAAGAATTGGTAAAGTCCGTTCCGGTGCAAACGACTTCGGAATGGGGAATCGATCACGGAAGTTGGGGTGTTCTTTACTTTCTTTTTCAGAGGGCAAACATTCCGGTGATTCAGTTGAGCATAGACGCAAACCTCGGTCCTGAACAACAATACGAGATCGGCAAACAACTACAACCCCTTCGAGAAGAAGGGACCTTGATGATCGGAAGCGGAAACATCGTACACAATTTAGGAAAAGCGGATTTTCATAATATGAATGCTACACCTTCGGACTGGGCGATCGAGTTTGACGAATTTGTGCGTCAGACCTTAGAATCTCGAAATGATATTGGAATTCTGGAATTTCAGAAAAAAGGGGAGATTGCAAAATTGGCCGCGCCGACCACGGAACACCTGGAGCCGATCTTTTATGTATTGGGGGCGATGAAACCGACGGAAAGGGTGAGGTTTATCCATCACAGCTTTCAAAATCGATCCGTTTCAATGAGATCGTTTACTTCGGTTTAAAAATCAGTCCTCGTCTCCAGAGAGAATCCATTCTTTGTTGGTGATCGAATTCCCCACTTTCATAAGATCTCTTTCGGGATCGATCAGAACCTGGCTTTTTCTTCCGTTTAACGAAACCATTACGTCCGCGTAGACCGAAACTTCTTGTCCGGTTCTTTCTCTTTCGTTTTGGCCGATCCAATGCGCGAACTGAAGAATCAGATCCGGCTGATAACTCATCATCAATCTTTGGATTTCGTTGAGATGGGATTCGGGTAAAACGACGTTTGTCTCGCCCGTTTGTTGATTTATGACGCGAAAGGAAGCGATTCCGTTTTTTTGAACAAGCATGATCTGCCAAGAGAATCGAAATCCTTGTTCGGTCCAGAGACGGTTTCCCGGGTATAGAAAATGTCTGAGAGGGAGCAGAATCTGAAGTAGGATGTAAAACATCCAAAAATATCGAAGCGAACGGTTTGATAAAAACGGACCGAACTTTTTTCTCAGCGCGATTGCTTTTGTAAAAAGGGCGTTTTCCGCGTTTTGCGATTTTTTTTCCAAAAAGGACAAAAACGATTCTAAAAATTCAAAGATCGATTTTCGAAAATGAATCGGGAATCGAGTCCATAAGAAATGCAGAATATTCTCTCGGTCAGGCAACATTCTCCGCGATTTCAAAAATCGAAACAGATCCACCGGCCAGGTGGTTGAAAAAAACAAGGTGGTGTTGAGGATCATGATCCAGGGAAACATACCGATCGGAAATAATTTCCACGTTAAAAAGTGAAAAATCAAAACCAAGGAATAACCAAAGGCTCTGGTTCTAGCGTTTAAAAGTAAGAATGGAATCGTAAGATCAAAGATCAATCCCGCATAACTGAAAAAATATCCGGTCGCGGGCATGGAAAGAGTGGAGCCGAAAATCGGAATGTCCGAGTTTCTAAGAAGCCAAATACGAACCGGTTGTGCATCCAAAAGCCAATCCGGAACAAGTTTCCCGATTCCTCCAAAAAAGTAAACAGCACCGATTTGAAATCTTAGAATGTGAAGATTCCACGCAGGGATCGGATCGATCTCTTGTATGGATCTATTTTTGAATATTCTAAAAATGTGAAATAGATTCAAAGCTCTGTCTGCGGGAATCCAGATCAATAAAAATAAAATCAGACAAACCAGATAGTAGTGATTGAGATAGACCGCAACTTCCAAAAGATTGATATAGCTGAAAATAAGAAAAAAACAAAGGACTGAGATCCTGTAAAAAATTCCTAAAGAGATAAAAATCGCGAAAAAAAGAAGGGAAACAAAGAGCGGATATAAAATCCAGCCGGGCAAAACTCCCACCCAAAAAAGTCCGTAAAATTTAAAATGAAACGGAGGATCTAAAAAGTATCTGGTGATCCATCCATTTGAAAAATAACGAAATGCTAATATAAAAAGTAAAAGTCCGAAGACGATTCTGTAAAGCCCCAAGGACCAGGCCGGAACCGGGTTAGAGACTCGGGAAAATAGATTGGAAATAAGTTTTTCTCGCATAATAGCCGGAACCGATCGGTTTCCACTCGCCAGAAAAGCTTTTCCGGGACAGTTCTGCAAGCATTCCAGGAATTTCCGATTGGGAATCGGGCAAAAGGTCTCTCATGTGGATGACTTCTTCCGTTCCCAAAGAGATCGTTTCTAAACTCAACGATTCGGCCCCCTCTTGGATGAGTATCTCTCCGCCTTGATTTCTCGTTTGGCCTGAGTGAGAAAAGATATAAATCTGTCGGTTCTGATCGAGCGCGTTGTAGGCAGAAGAGATGGCCCCCGATTTTATCGGAGCTTCCAAAATAAAAACGGAATTGCAGATTCCAGTAATGATTCGATTTCGTTTTGGAAAAGAATATTTGAGAATCTTATGACCGGGAGGATATTCCGTAAGGATGAGAGCGTTTTTTGATTCTTTCATTTTTTGATAGAGTTTTTTGTTTTCAAAAGGATATTCGATTCCCGGTCCGGTGCCCATCACACCGATGACTTTGAGTCCTTGATCCAAAGCGGAGTTCATACTTCCCGCGTCGATTCCCTTGGCAAGACCGGAAACGATTCCTTGAAATCCTAACGATTTGAGATAAGAAGGGAATACGCTCGAGGCGAACAAAGAAACCGGAGAAGGATCTCTCGTGCCCACGACCGCGGCATACGATTCTTTGAGAATGTTTTTGTCCCCTTTGTAAAACAAGAGCAACGGAGGATCGTAGATTTCTTTTAAAAGAGTAGGATATTCCGGTTCATAAAAAGATAAGTATGAGAATCCGGATTCTTCCAGTTCCTTGGAAATTTTTTCGGAAACACGTGCCGCGTTTTCCAAAATGGATTTCGGAAGAGAATCCTTTAAAACCGCTTTCAATTCTTCCAAAGTATTCCATTTTTTGAAACTTCGTGTTCGAATACAAAACTGAAAGATCTTGGAATCGGAAAGAACGAGAGGACTCATTCTTCTTTATGAGAACCTTCTTCGATCTTTTTCAGATTTTGAAGAACGTTCTGATATGAATCGTTTTTTTCAAGACCTTCGCGCACTAGACCCGCTTCGTTGAGTTCTTCGATCGTTTTTTTGATCTTTAGATATTCTTCTTTAGAGTCTTCGGTTTTTCCGAGGCGGAACAAAAAGTTCGCTTTTGCAAAACGCGCGGGAACGTTTCTAAATTCCTTTTTGATAATATCATCCAGAATGCGCAACGCTTTGTCTTGATCGTGAAACCCCGCGCTTACTCCTTCCCAGGAAGAATCGGGCATGGAAGAATCAAAATAGATCAAAGCCAATTGAAACGGAAACCGAGAATCTCTCGGATCCTGAATCGCAAGATGGGTGAACAGATCGATCGCAGTCTGTCTGCGTACCGTTTCCCAGCCCCTATCTCTGGAAGCGTTTGCATACGCAAGAGCGGCTTCAAACAACAGTTGTTGATCGATCGGTTTTAAAAGAAGAGCCTTTTCGAAGTAGGGGATCGCCGGTTCGAAAAAATGAAGTTCGGCTCCGACAATCTCCACTTTTTTACCTTCATTGTTTTCTTTAAGAGCGCGGTTGTAAAATTTCACTCCCATATCATAGTCGCCGATTTTCATATAACCCTGGGCGATTTTCCAACTGAGAGCGCCGGCGGATCTTGTTTTCTGAGCCATCGCCGCAATTTTTTTTTCCAGTTCGATGATTTCCGCTTCGTCCATGGCGAGTCTTTCCTTCCAGGACTCCAAATCCTCGACCGTAGGCGGTCGTTCTCCGCGGTTTTGAAAACCGAAGTTTTTGGATCTTTCACAAGAGACCAAGAAGAATACAGTAAAAACGATTAGAACCCGTAGAATGTTTTGATTCATGAAACTTCCTCGAAAAGCGTGAGTCTCCTTAGGAATATCGGCCTAAGGAAAGAATCTCATCTCCTCTAAATCATACGGTTCTTGAATTGAAAGGAAGGGAAGATTCCCCAAAAAAAAGGAAAAAAAGCGGAGCCAAATCTCCGCTTTTTTTGAGAAAAATCAGTCTTTGGTAGAACCTGCGATCAAAAGAGCGGCGCCTAACAGAGCAACGTCTTTGAGAAGAGAGATTGTGGACATTTGATTTCCGCCGACTGCACCGGGAAGATGAATCAATACCACGAAAATTCCAAGTAGAACCGCGAGAAGAATGGTCGCTAAATGTGTTTTGATTCCGGTGATGATGGATACGGAGGCTGCGATCAGAGCTAATCCGGTCAGATAAACCCAAATTACTGGAAATGGAATATACGAAGGGACTAAGCCGGACATAGCAGGACCGGAAATAAAGTGGAACAACCCAAAAATCGCAAATGGCACAGCATAAACGATTTTACCGATTTTTTTCATACGAACTCCTTGATTTTCCGAATTACAGGATAGAATTCTTTTGATAAGAAAGTCTCCTGAAATTCAGGTGTCGAATCTTGATTGTATATTGGACTTCTGCAACCAGAATTTGACTGAAAAACAAAAATGGTTTTCAACCTTGGATATTAAAATTCTGAATAAAACCGATCTGGAATGGGTTCTTTTTATAGAGGACCTTTGTTTTGGAAGCCGCGCCTGGAGTCGTGAGATGCTGATTTCCCACCTAGGGGAATTTTTAGGCGTCGGAATCAAGGATCTGGGTTATGTTCTTTATAAACTTGCCGGAGATGAAATCGAAATTTATCGGATCGCAATTCATCCGATTCATCAAAGACAGAGTAAGGCAAAACGACTTTTGGAATTTCTTCTCAATCGAGAGAGGGATAAAACATTTTTTTTGGAAGTCAGTTCCCACAATGAGTCTGCGATCGGATTGTATGAAGCCTGTGGGTTTCAGAAAATTCACGTAAGAAAGCACTATTACGAAGACGGCTCCGACGCCTTGATCTATAAAAAACCTCCTATGGATGTTCTGGAAAATTTTAGTTTCGACATTCCAAGTTAGACGTCTTTGCGATCAAAAGCGCGGAGGAATGTGGAACACCTTTTAAAAGAAAAAAGAATCTTTGAAAGGCGACGTAAACAAACGATCAAAAATTTCATCGTATTCGAAAAATGGAAAGGGATTTGATCCGCATGTTAATGCGAATTCGATTCTTTTTTTGAACTTTAGATTTTTTATAACGAATTTTAGATGAAAGTTATTTCCAAGTGGTGTAGACTTCATTTAAGGAAAAATGATAAAAACCTGTCCCAAAGGAAACTCAGCATCTCACTCCCTAAGGGTCGAACATGCGTAAGCGGGAATGCGATGTTTTCCTTGGCAGGTTAGGTTTGTTTCGATGGAATCCGATCAATTTGGGAACTTACGATACTATGAAAAAAAAATTTAAAATCCTCATCCTTATCATTTTTTTGAGCCTTTTGGCAAATTGTTTTTTGAATCCTCTTTCTCAGGCGGTTACTTCCGAAGCTCTTCCCTCTAAGGAAGATTGTAAGGACTGTACCGAGCAGCAATTGGTTGCCTTGGCTGCGGTCATACAGTCAGGCGCGGATGGCATTCAGACTTTTAGTTTTGATCTTTCTAGTTTTCTCCAGAGCGGAGAGTGTGCGAACGGGGTTTGTCCCGGAGGAATTTCGGAGGCGACCGCATCCATCACCGCTACGGTTCCCGATATAATTATCAGAAGCGGATTGAAGGCTACTTTTGTGATTCCTGAAAATTCAAAATTGGAGGTGGGCGGAGTCTTACAAGTTTCCGGAGTGACCGCCAATGATTTTTTGTCTCCGGTTACTTATGTTTATACAAACGGACAAGGCGCCGTCAAAAATTATACCGTGAGCGTTCCCTTGGCTTCTCCCGGTGATAACGTCAACGGAACCGTCGTGTTGATTTATTCTGGTTCTTTGGTATACTGGACCAAATGTTCCTATGGACAACTCTATCGACCTGGTTTTAACGATTGTCAGGGAAAGGGAAACTCGTTCGACGATTACGGAGCGATTACCACAACTTTACCTTTTTGTAATACTGCGGATACAAGTTGTGACGACGAATTTTCCTTAACTTCCGGACCCTTAATCTCCGCTTGTCAAAGTATGGAGAATGACATTCCGGCGATGAAAGCCTTACCTGGTTTTTACGCACCGATCACTCTTCCCACCGAAGGACATTATGTCGGAGGTGCGGGGGGCGCTTTATTTCAGGGATGCGCGGGCTTTACGCCCGTGGACCCCTGTACTGCGAGCGGCAATGCTTGCCCGGCCGCTTCCGGACTTCTAATCGACACATCTTTATTTCCGGAAACCGTTCCTGGCGATTACTGGACGCAAAGAGCCTGCACTGAAACTACTGCTGCGAAGGTGTCGATGATTGCTCCCGGCGCTGCAAACACATCCCTCAAAAATTTGATCGGAACGGGTTCGCCAAAAGCAATTCGCTGTATTCGAAGAAACATGAGTTAATCATTAAAAATGCATATTCTTTTGATTGAGTTTGTTCGAATGTATATCGAAAATTTTTGAAAATACTGGGACAACAATTTCATCTATGCAAAAAAGGAAATTATGAAATTTAGATTTGTTTTTACCTTCTTTTATATCCTTTTGATCCTTTCCAATTGTAAAATCGATCAACGATTGAGTTTGGATAGGAATCATAGAACGATTCTTGCGAGCGCGGATATCGCTTGCAAGGTCGCCGCAATCGAACCTTTATATGGTTTTTTATTCGGATTGATCCCTGTGTTTCGCAATGCGGAGCCCCAACCTGTACCCGGTCAGACAGTACGCATCACGGAAGTTACCAATTGGAAGGATTATGTGGTAACTGCAATCGGAGGATGGGCGATCACCTTGGTTCGCAGAACTCGAACGATCGAATTTTGCGAGGAGAATTTATACGCCAATACTTGGAATCCTGAAAAGGAATTTGTAGATCAGACCCTCTATCAAATGGCGGCTTCCGGAAAAATCGTCCTTCATCTCAAAACGGGGGAATCCATTCACCAGGTAAAAATTCTCGGTTTTGACGAATCTTCCATTCAAATCGAAGCCATCATTTCGGATCCTGCGGGCGGATTTACGGATCGTGCTTTTTTGAAAGACGGTTCTACGATCGACGGAAAGCAGATCGGGCAGGACGATAAGGAAGTGATCCTGGAGAGTCTGGAAGGAAAAAAGATCGCGATTCAAAAGTCAAGTTTGCACAAGATCGACATGAAGGTCCCTAAAACGATTCATGAAAAAAAGAATCTTTTGAAATCAGAGGTTGCAAAGATTACGTTTGAGGATCCGTTAAAGAAATAACCCGTTTTTTTATTTGCGATGATCGTTTGTCGAAACGAGTAAATTTTGAATTCATTTTGGATAAACAAAAAAAGATCTGTGCTTGGATCGGATTTCTGTTTATGATCTCCGTTCCAAAAGAATCGTACAAAAGGTTCCGATTCCTTCTTGACGGCCGAGAGCTCCCATTTTTTCCGTTGTGGTCGCTTTGACCGAAACACAATCCGCAGGAAGAGAAAGAAGGGCGCTTAACGAATTTGTAATTTGATTTTTTAAAGGGGCTATTTTCGGTCTTTCGCCGATCACAGTGCAGTCGACGTTTACGAACTGAAAACCCCGTTTGTTCATCAGCTCGAGACATTGAGAAAGAATTTTTTTACTGTCGATATTTTTCAGATTTGGATCCGTATCCGGAAAATACTGTCCGATATCTCCTAAGGCGAGCGCACCGAGAACTGCGTCGCAAATTGCATGCAAAATAATATCCGCATCGGAATGTCCCACAAGCGCGAACTCGGATTCGCAAAGAATTCCCCCCAATACCAAAGGTCTTTCGGGATTTATCTCCAACTTATGAAAATCGATTCCGTTTCCGATTCTATACATTCTAAAATTCCTAAAATATAATATTCTTTAAAATCAAATTTTTGATCGTTGATTCTTATTTTTTGAGGAATCCAAACGATTTTTGACCCAGGGAAAATTGGTTCCGACGATGATTGGCACTCGGATGGATGACCCCAGTCTAAAAAAGGGGAGTTCCTACTTTTTATACGAAAGGTCCAGCATTCTTTGAACGGACATTCTTCCTTTTTCGATCACTTCCGGATCCAAATGAATTTCATACTGATCGTATAAAAGCGCGTCTCTGATTTTTTCGAGGGTGATCCGTTTCATATGAGGACATACCTGACAGGTGGAAACAAAATGTCTGTCCGGAAATTCGGAACGGAGGTTGTCACCCATCGAACATTCGGTGATCAAAAAAATGTCCCTTGCCCCCGACTTACGGATAAATTCGCTCATCTGAGAAGTGGATCCCGAATAATCGGAACGATCGACGACTTCCGTTTTGCATTCCGGATGAGAAATCACCGTGACTCCGGGAAATTGTCTTCTCGTGAGTTCTATATCTTCCGCGGAATACATTTCGTGAACCATACAACTACCCGGATGAGTGATGATCTTTTTTTTAGTCAGGTTTTGAACGTTGGCGGCCAGGTATTGATCCGGTAAAAAAATAACGGTATCGCTTTCCAGGGATTCCACAATTTGCAGAGCATTTGCGGAAGTGCAGCAGATATCGGTTTCCGCTTTTACGTCCGCAGTGCAATTGACATAAGTCACTACTGGAATTCCCGGATATTGTTTTTTAAGATCGATCACATCCTGTCTTGTAATACTTTCTGCGAGCGAACAACCCGCTTTTAAATCCGCGATGAGAACTTTTTTTTGAGGGGACATCAGTTTTGCGGTTTCGGCCATAAAATGCACGCCGTTAAACAGAATTATGTCTGCGTCTGTATCCGCCGCTACCTTGCTCAGATAAAGGGAATCGCCCGTGATATCGGATACCCCGTGAAAAACATCCGGGGTCATATAATTGTGACCAAGTAGAATCGCTTTTTTTTCTTTTTTTAATCTTTGAATTTCCTGAATCAGAGGAAGTTTTGCTTCGACCTCGTGTTCCATATAAGTGTTTTTGAGAGCTTTTGTGACTTCTTCTAAAGTTTTCATGGGTAAGGCCAATAGGTTGTCGTTGTAGAAATTCCGTGTAACTTTGGATAGGCGGTATCCGCCCCCGTATTACAGTTAGACTGACACTGTCTCCAAAGAAGCCCGCTATTTGTCGAACGTTTTGCATTGACATAATCCGCTTCGGTTTCAAAGGAACAAGATCCAGAGGAGGAATAGTTTAAATAAAATCCGGAATTGCACTTACTCCAGCAATGCAAGAGTTCTTCTAAGACTTCTCGAGTTTGAAGATTTGTCGGCTGAATTCCGTTTTGGAATCGGCCCAGTTCCGCATTCGAACATTTTTCAGAGATGGCAACCGGGGTTTTCAAACAAAGATTTTCTTGAATGTAGTATTCCACACAGGAGGAATTGGAACCGGAAGCCAAAAACCAGCTAATAATTTGTTGACTCATTGTGTCATTTTTTTTCTCACGATTGACACAATTCAATGAAAGGATTGCTAAACCGAGAATACAGAAGAATTGTTTGTGCGCGGCAAAATTCATTCTATTTCAAATTCTATGAAAGAAATCCCTTCTACAATCAAAAAATTGAGAAAGAATCTGGAAGCTTGATCCAATTCTAAAAGTCTATTCTAAAATATATTGACATGATTCATTTCGAATTTTAGTTTTGTTTTATCCCCAAAATTCAAACAGGATTGGTGTTACTTTACCATGAGAAAATTATCGACTCTACTGATGCTTGCTTTTCTGTTCAACTGCGGAGTAACTGTCGACGTAGAATATCCAGTATTTCCAAAAGATAAAGATGGCCGCGCGCTTCAAAAATTTCTTGGAACCATTCGTAACGTAGGTTTGGCAGTGGAGCCTCCGAAAAAAAGTCTTTGGGAATCGATTTTTGGATCAGGTTCTAGCTTTATCGATCAAATGCCTTCTAAGGTTTTTGAAGCATTCGATAAAGAATCTTATTACAAATTGACTGATCTTAGCAAACGTGCTGACATTCTTAACGAGGGAACTCTTTCTCTTACTGGGATCACAAACTCCAGAGCGAAAATCGGTAAACTGATTGGAGCGGAAGCAATCCTTTACATTGGATATCAAAAACCGTTTACTGAGTGCAGTACTGAAAATAAAATCGACGTCGCTGCGGCTGGTATGAAAGTAGCCGGATTTGCGGCGTCTATGGCAACCGGAAGAAGCGTAAATACTGGAAATGAGCCAGTTTCTAAGCCTACCGGAGTTCGTATGATGCTGATTCCTTTGGATGCGACTTTGATCAAGGTTGAAACCGGAGAAGTAAAAAAAGCGGTTGTTTCTAACCCTGCGAAAATTTTCAACAGTGTTGGAAATCTTGCATGTCCTTCCGTTCTGGACTCTTTCGGACAAGGTCTGGACGAAGCTGCGACTTATATCAAGAACAGACTTTCTCCTTTAGTAAAAACAGAAAGAATCGAAGTGTTTACTAAAGATGAGAACGAGGAAGTAAAAGCGCTTCTTCAAGAAGGTTACGAAGAAATTACCGGAGAAACTCCAAGCTTTAAAAAAGCAAAAGAAGCGTGGGAAAAGGCCGATAAAAAAGCGGGTGGTAAGTCTTGGGGAGCGAAAGCAAACCTTGGAACTTACTATTTTTCAAACGGTGATTTCGAACAATCGATTAAGCTTTACGAAGAAGCAATGGGATTGCCCGGCTCCAACAAGAGCTATATACGAGAGCTTAGAAAGAGAGTTGAAGCGACCTTCGCTGTCGACGAATCTAAGCAACAATAGTAGAATCTTTTGAAACTACGAGTTAATGGGAAAAGCGGGCGAAAGTCCGCTTTTCTTTTTTGTATTCTGTTCCTTTCGATTTTGTTTTTCCTCGATTGTAGAAAAACTCCTACCGAAGAGGAGTGTGTGGAAAATCAAATGCACAACGTAAAGCTGATTGCGGATGCGGATGAAAAGGAAATTCACCCGAGAGTCCAACAGCTGATGTTGAGAGAAATTTTGAAATCGGATATGTCTCGGGCGATTGTATTGCGTTGTATGTCCGACAAGACTCTGAAGCAGGTTCAGTGTGAGCTGTCAAAAGAGAAGTTTAGAGATTTGAAAGAGTGTAAACAATTCGGCAAAGAAGAAAGCTCCGACAATTAGGGGTTTCGCTTTTTAGAAAGTAGGAACTCCTCTTTCCTAAGTAGTTTTCACAAAAAAATAAGAATGTTCCACAAGATATGATCCGGCAACGGATTTTTACTAAAGGACATTCTTACTCTTTTTCAATCCGATCCAATGAGGAGTTCCCACATTTTTTTGAATTTTGGAAACGATCATCGCGATCCTATCTAAGGATTGGAACTGTTTCTTCTCAAATAAGCAGGGATATCGTAGTCTTCCGTTTTCGAACCGTTGGAAGGACGGAATTTCAAGGATCCTGGAGACGACGCTCGGTTGGATTCCGCATTGTCCTCTTGGAAAAAGTCTTTCCTTTCCGAAGAAGTTTCCATTCCCACAGCCTTGCGCTGAAAACCGTAATTCTCCTGAACTCTTGTTGTCAAATCCTGGTTTTGAATCAATTTACCCGTGGAAGAACGTTTGCTAAAACCGGTCGCAATGACCGTAACTCGAATTCGATTGGATAGACTTTCGTCTTCATGTAAACCGATGATGATGTTTGCGTTCGGATCCACCTGAGAAGTGATGATTCCGGAGACTTCGTTCCAATCGGAGATCGTGAGATCCTTTCCCCCGGAAACGTTGATGAGCAGTGAAGACGCACCCGCGATCGAAGTCGAATCCAGCAGAGAATTGTTGATCGCGTATTCTACCGCTTCCTTGACCTTGCCTTCTCCGCTTCCTTCGCCGACTCCCATGACCGCATCTCCCGTATCCCGCATGATCGTTTTTACATCCGCGAAATCCACATTGATCAGTCCGGGGTTGTTGATGATATCGCTGATTCCTCTCACCGCGTTGAGAAGAATGTCGTCGATCACCTGAAAGGCGAGATCGATCGGAGTGTTTTTATCCACGACTCTGAAGATGGAATCATTGTTGATGAGAATGAGGGTATCCACATGAGAACGGAGTTGTTCGATTCCTTTGCGGGCGAGTTCCATTCTTCTTCTGCCTTCAAACGAAAACGGAAGAGTCACCACCCCCACAACGAGACATTTCATCTCCTTTGCGATTTTCGCGATCACAGGTGCGGCTCCGGTTCCGGTTCCACCTCCCATTCCCGCGGTGATAAAGACCATGTCTGCGCCTCTGACTGCGGACTGAATCCTCTCCTTGTCTTCTTCCGCGGCTTTATAGCCGAGTTCCGGATCTCCTCCGGCTCCCATGCCACGAGTGATCTTGGTTCCCAAGATGATTTTATTTTCCACCGCGGAACGAAGCAGCACTTGTTCGTCCGTGTTGAGAATTGCAAACTCAACTCCTTTGAGTGTGGAGTTGGACATACGGGTGACTGCGTTCATTCCGCCACCGCCGACTCCGAATACTTTGATGACTGCGGGGTTTGTTTTTGTTTCTTCTTCAAATCGGATCATTGTGTATTTCCTTTGGGGGACGGGTCAAAGATTCTCTTCGATCCATCTTCTGATTTTTTTCGTCCAACCTTCCGAACGGTCCACGGATTTTTGATCCATGTCCGTCATTCTATCTGCGTATTTGATCATTCCGATGACCGTGGAAAATTCTGGCGAGGACGCTTTTTCTGCGAGTCCGCTGATTCCTCCCGGTCTGGCTCTGGATGCCGTTAGACGAAATACGTCTTCGGCGAGGGTATCGATTCCTTCCAAAAGACTTCCGCCTCCGGTGAGAATCACTCCTCCGGCGAGAAACCCTTTTTTTCCGGACTTATGGAGTTCCTTGTCCACCATCTCGAAAATTTCACGCATTCTTGGTTCTATGATTGCAACCAATTCTTCTCGAAGAACCTGTCTAGCGGGTCTTCCGCTGATCGGGGGAATTTCTATCGTTTCGGTCGGATCGATTTCGGAGAGGATCGTGTGCCCGTATCTTTTTTTGAGAAGTTCGGCCGTTTCCAATGTGGTCTTGAGTCCGATCGAGATATCGCTTGTGACATTGATTCCGCCAAAGGGAATCACGGAAGAATACGCGATCCCTCCGTCAACATAGACGATCAGATCGCAGATCCCGGATCCTATGTCTAAGACCGCGGTTCCCAAGTCTTTTTCTCCGGAAGTCAAGACTGCCTCCGAGGACGCAAGACTGGAGAGAATCATGACCTCGCAGTGAAGCCCAGAGGATTCGATACATTTTTCTAAATTATGAATTGCTGTTATACCAGCGGTAACGATATGAACTTCCGCTTCCAGACGTACTCCGGTCATACCGATGGGATCGCGGATACTCGTTTGGTCATCCACGGAAAATTCCTTGGAAAGAACATGAAGGATTTGTTGATCCGCAGGAACTCGAATTGCCTGTGCGGCTTCGATGACTCGGACCACGTCGGGTTCCGCGACGGTTCTGTCGCGGTTGGTGATGGCCACCACACCTTTCGAGTTGTCCGCCTTAACCGTTTTTCCGGTGATGTTTACCGCGATCGATGTGATTTCTTGGCCGGACATGAGTTCCGCTTCACTCACCGCTTCTATGATCGAACGAGTGGTGGATTCTATATTGATAATGGATCCGTTTTTGACCCCGGAGGAAGGATAAGCTCCGGTTCCGATGATCTCTACTTCGTATTCCGAGATGGGTCTGGCCACGACTACTTTTGTCAAAGAAGTTCCGAGATCAAGCGCTGCGATGATTCTATCTCTTGGCTCCAACATATCAGTGATAGACTGCGTCTTCTCCTCTGATATCGATGAGTTCGGATTGAATCTGATCTTTTTCAAAATACGCTAGAATTGCATAGAGTTTTCGAATCTGGTCTTTGTGAAGAAGGGTTCCGATTTGAATTCTCAATTGGGTCGGTTCGTCCGCGAAGAAAAAAATTTCGCCGTCCTCTTGAAGAAGGACTTCCGAGATTCTCGGTTTGAGAGCGGGATACATTTTAAACGCTTGTTCGACGGAGTTGTATAGATCTCGAAAACTTGCATCTTGGATTACTCCGTTTTTTACGGGAAAGTTTCCGGAAAGAACACAGAGGTCTTTTTCACGAACATCGTCTTTGGATAACACTCTGAGTTCAGAGTCGATCTCAAAAAGATGACCGTCGGAATTAACGACGTAGGCCGCCTTTCTTTCTGTGAGTTCGATGAGAAGTTGATCTTCCGACTTTTTGGTAATGCGAGCGGAATTGACTCGTGGAAGTCTGGAAACCCTTTTTTCCAAAAGATCCAAATCCAGCGTATCAAAAGAGGTTCCGGGTTGAATTTCAAGCATTCTTACGATTTCTTCCGTTTTGAGCTTTTCGTGCCCCGTAATGATTAACTTATTCAATTCCCGGGGAATCCCTTGAAAACGAAATCCGAGAATCGTCCCAATGCTCAAAATGCAGATCAAAAGAGCCAAAAGGAGAATATTTCTTCTTTTCTGGACGAATTCTCTTAAAAAGTCAATTAGATTATGTCTCATTATAAATTCTTCAGGGAAATTTCTTCTCTGATTCCAATATCGGGGATTTCTTTGTAGAAGTACAGCTTGTTTTTAGGATTACACGGTGACTCGTGGGGAATGAGATGTTGGTTAGGGAAGAAGGTTCGAGTTCTGCGTGGGCTTTCCGCAAAGCAGAAACGAGCGTCGATCTAAATGGATTACACCCTTTCTTTTCTCTGTCGAAAAAGGGGAGTTCCCACATTCTTCCGGTGGGCAGATCCGTTTGAATCGAGTAAAAGAAGAAGTCCCTTCCTTAAGGAATCGATTTTTTCCAAAAAAAAGAACTTCTTCTTGGAACAGAGATGAATTCGATACCGATCTTATAATCAACCCAATTTGTTTATGAATCTTTCAAAACACACAGCCATTCTTACCGGGGTGATCTTCTTTCTTTCATTTTCACTCAGTATGTATATTTCCGTGATCGAAAAGGCAGGAAACAAAGATGAATATCCATATACGATGAAAATCTACTATCCACGTTTGGAAGGAATTCATCCGGGAGCCCCGGTTCGAATCTTGGGAGTGGAAAGGGGAATCGTTCGAAGCTTGGATGTGGTTTCGATCGACGAGGTAGACGATCAACGATTTTTAACTCCGCAACAAACCAAGGCGATCGAAATCGAGATTCGCTTAAAAGAACCGATCACTCTTTGGGATAATTATAAAGTCACCTTTCAGACCAATACGATTCTTTCCGGAAGAACGATCGACATCGATCCCGGTTCTTCGGAAAAGGAAGATACGACATTTTTCCAACCTACCTATTTGGATGAGGAACAAAACGCTCCGGACTTTCTGCCATCCGCGGATTACTATGAGGATTTTTTTGCGGCTTCCACGGGAGTGATTCGTGAGAATCGCGAGGACATTCGGGTTTCTTTTATGAACCTTTATGAAATTTCGGAAAAGTTTAAATCCAATCGCGGTACACTTCCGAAAATGATTCATTCTCCCGAAACCTACGATAACGTGATGGAGCTTCTGACGGATGCGCGAATTTTTGGAAACGATGCGAGACGTTATACGGAAGGATATCGTAAAATCGAAAGATCCGCTCCGACTCCTTTTACGATCAACATGTATCGCAGGACCACGCTGATCGGAAGCGTTTCCAACGATTACTATTTTGGAAAGTTATAAGAATCCGATTTTTATTGGATAAAAGCCGGTTTGTATGAAACATCCGAATTTAGAAATTATTGACCGTTTTTTTGATGCCTACGGTAAACGGGATCTGAATTCACTTCGAAACGTTCTTGCTGACAGTGTGACGTGGAGTTTTCCCGGACAACATCCGTATAGCGGAATCAAAAACGGTTTTGAAGATGTCATCGGATTTTTTGATACGATGGGATCCATCATGGGACAATCCAAAGTCAAGGCCGAGAAATTGGTGATCGGTGCAAACGAGGATTATGTGATCGAGAGTCAGAGGATTCAAACTGATCGAGAGGATGGAAATAATATCGATCACCTCGTTTGTGTTCTTTGGAAATTCTCCGATGGAAAAATTGTGGAAGGAACTCATTTTTTTGCAAGTCCCGAAGCAGCCGGTTCTTTTTTTACTAAGATTTTTAAAACTGAACACAAATAAGAATTTCTCTTCGAGATTGTCCATCCTGAGGGGAATTTTTTAAAATTCATGTCTCTCCGAAATTTTATCGAGTATCGGACTTGAAGTCCGGCTTCAAGAAGATTTTCAAATAAGCATTTTGTCGGAACAACGAGCTTCGGCTGATTTCAATTTAAAATTAGGAGTTCCTACATTTAGAGAATTCTGTCCACCGTCCGATCTTGAAGTTAGGAGTTCCTACAATTTCCGATTCCCAAGTGTGATTTCAAAACTTGCGGTAGTTGTTCCCGCACTTCCCACCCAACTTTTGGATAGAGGGAGTTCCTACTTTCTCTCAACGGGGAATCCTGGATTTTGCCGATGTTTAGGATATGAAAATTGCAATCATTCACGACTGGCTAAACGGAATGCGTGGCGGAGAATTGGTTCTGGATTCTCTCCTGAAAATTTATCCTTCCGCCGATCTATTTACCTTATTCTACACACCGGGCAAGTTGAACCATCGCATCGAACAAAGAAAAATCACAACCGCTTTTACAAACAATCTTCCGTTTAAGGATTCCAAATATCGTTGGTATCTGCCTTTATTTCCTACCGCCATAGAATCCTTAGATCTAAAAGGATACGATCTTGTGATCTCCTCTTCGCATTGTGTTGCCAAAGGTGTCATAACGGATCCGGATTCGATTCATTTTAGCTATGTCCATTCTCCAATGCGTTACGTATGGGATCTATATTATGATTACTTTCCTTCCCGCAAAGGTCTGAAATTTTTTGCGTTTGAAATGATTTCCAATTATCTTCGGACCTGGGACGTAGCTTCCGCTTCGAGAGTAGATTCTTACTGGTCCAATTCGGAGTTCGTTGCAAGAAGAATCCAAAAATTCTATCGGAGAGACGCAAAGGTGATCTTTCCGCCTTGTCTTCCTGAAAAATGGAAAGTAATTTCCGAAAAGAAAGATGATTTCTATCTCATCGTCTCCGCGTTCGCACCTTACAAACGAATCGATCTCGCGATCGAAGCGTTTAAAAAGAATGGGAAAAAACTCGTTCTCATCGGAGGCGGACAGGAATTTGAAAAGCTCACTTCTCATCTTCCTAAAAACATCGAAGTCCTTCCTCATCTCAAACGGGAAGAGGTTTTGGAATATTACAAAAAAGCAAAGGCATTTGTCTTTCCCGGGATGGAGGATTTTGGAATCGCGCCCGTGGAAGCGCAAGCCCACAGCACCCCCGTGATCGCTTTTGGAAAGGGCGGCGCCTTGGAAACCGTAGTTTCCGGCAAAACCGGGGTATTTTTCTCGGAACAAACGGTGGAATCTCTCAATGAGGCGATCGAACGGAGTGATCGGATTTCCTGGAAAACCGCGGATTTTCAGAAAAACGTGAGCCGGTTTACCGAGGAAAAATTCATTATCGAAATCAAGAAGCAGGTCGAAACTAGAATCAGAACTCCAAGGAAAAAGGGATAATTGTTTTGATTTTACTCCACAGATTGAAAGGGGACGAGTTCGTACTCAATGCTTCTCATATCGAGAGCCTTGAGGCAAATCCGGATACGACGATCACCCTTTCCAACGATCGAAAGTTTGTGGTGAGGGAATCCATCCCTGAAGTTATCGAAAAAATTTTAGAATATAAAAAACGTATTCTAGTCTTTCCTCTGGGATCTTCTCCGGATCAGTTCAAAAGGATGGAATAAATATCATGGATTTTGGAACAGTAGTCGGTTTTGGTTCTGCGATTTTACTTATGGGCTTCGGGGTTCTCTCCGCAGGTTTAAGTCCATTAGACCTTTTTGATATTCCTTCCGTATTGATTACCTTCGGAGGTGCGACGGCGGGAACGATTATGGCGGTTCCTTGGGAATCCACTCTCGCGGTCGGTAAGATCACTCAAAAGGTTTTTAGAACCGAAAAACACGATTTAATAGAATTGATTAAAACGTTAGTCTCCTTTTCCGAAAAAGCGAGAAGAGAAGGTTTACTCGCTCTGGAAGACGACGTAAACGAACTTCCCGACGAATTTTTAAGAAAAGGAATCACGCTCGTCGTCGACGGAACGGACCCGGAACTCGTCCGAAACATCATGGAAACCGAGATGGGAAACATCGCTGCTCGTCATAACAACGGTAAGGCATGGTGGGAAAACTGGGGCGCCTTGGCCCCCGCCTTCGGGATGATCGGAACTCTAATCGGACTCGTTCAGATGTTAAAGAACTTAGGATCGGGAGACTCTTCCGCGATCGGAACGGGGATGGCGGCCGCCTTGATTACCACATTGTACGGATCCGTGGGTGCGAACATGTTCGCGATTCCCGTTATGAAAAAACTCATGCGGAAATCGGAAGACGAGTTGATCATCAAACAGATCATGATCGAAGGAACTCTTTCCATTCAATCGGGAGACAATCCTAGAATCGTAAAAGATAAACTGTCTTCGTTTCTTCCTCCGTCCGAAAGAGACGTTCTCAAGGACGACAGCGAGTAAACTCGGTCTTTCACTATGGCAAAATCAAAATGTCCGGAATGTATTCAGAATATCCCCGAGTATATGCTTACCTACGGGGATATGGTGACTTTGCTTCTTTGCTTTTTCATCATGCTCTATACGACCGGTAAAACAAACGCGATCGAGATGCAGATCATTCTTTCCGCTTTCAAAACGACTACCGGATTTTTTGACGGAGGTCAAAC
The DNA here is from genome assembly GCF_040833975.1 of Leptospira sp. WS92.C1. NCBI lineage: Bacteria > Pseudomonadati > Spirochaetota > Leptospiria > Leptospirales > Leptospiraceae > Leptospira > Leptospira gorisiae. The sequence goes on along the minus strand of NZ_CP162130.1, from coordinate 3,484,398 downwards.
CTTATCCAAAGGAAGATTGGAAGAAATGGGAATGAACATAGAGAGTCTTCCTTCGCAGACAACCGGTAAGGCTCTTTCCAAATCGAAAAAACTCGCAACAGAACTTTTTAAACCGGAAGTGGAAGCGGGTAAGGTTAAGATCACGGAAGACGAAAGAGGTTTGATCATCTCCTTAGTAAGCGCGGATTATTTTAATCCAGGATCCGCGGTTCTTACGGATTCGATCAAAGTTGCGTTAAAAAAAGCGAGTTCTCTGATCAAGGAATTGGATCGTTATGTACGGGTCGAAGGACATTGCGACGCGGATGCGGTCAATCCCGGAGTGGCTCCCGGAAAGGAAGAAAGGGCTTATATCAACAATTGGGATCTTGCGGGAGCAAGAGCTATCAATTCCACGGATTATATCATCAATGTGGAAAAGTTGGATCCTTCCTGGTTTCAAGCGGTAAGCTTCGGAGCGTTCCGACCGATGGTCGTCGAATATTCGGGAACACCGGAAGCAAAGGCATACAATCGAAGAATCGATATCGTAATTATGACTGATAAGTCTACCAAAAGAAGTCCTTATGAAACCAATTTCGGACTTCCAAAAACAAGAATTCCCGGCTCAGAGTCTAGTACGCCTGGCAACGAGTAACGGAAGAACAACAAACGTCAAAATTCAGGAGGCAAACCAATGGGTGATGCGGAAATAGATGAGGAAGAAGGCGGGCTCCCCGCCGCCGAGGGCGGTGGCGGAACATCTCCCATTATCAAATGGCTTCTCTACGTAGCAGGGGCTATCTTTGGAATTATCATCGTTGCGATTATCGCAATGGTAGTGGCAAAACAAACGGCTACGAGCACGTTCAAACAGATGAAAAATGTTGCTTTAGTAAAACCCCCTCCGCCGTTAGCGAACTATAATTTTACGGAAGAATTTCGGATCAACACATCGGATAAGGGCGAGGCGCACTTCGTAAAAATGAAGTTGGCCTTCGGGATCGCCAAAGAAGATCAGACCTTGTCCGCGGAACTTGCGGAAAGAAACGCGCAGATGCGGGATTTAATCAACCTGATCGTGGGAAGAAAGTCCAAAGACGAGCTGATCAATATCGAGGATCAATTGGATCTTCGGGAAGAGATCAAAGCGCAGGTGAATCACATTCTTACCGAAGGAAAGATCCAGGAAGTTTACTTTACGGAATTTATCGTCAACTGATGAGAAAAATTCTCGGGGTCATTCCGGCGCGTTATGCGAGCTCTCGATTTCCGGGTAAACCCTTGGCAAAGATCGGTGATAAAACGATGATAGAGTGGACATACAGGAACGCCTCCCTGTCCAACACTCTATCCGAGTTGGTCGTAGCGACGGACGACGATCGAATTCACAAAGTTGTACAGGATTTCGGTGGAAAGAGTGTGATGACAAAAGTAGATCATCCATCTGGAACGGATCGGATCATCGAAGTCGCGGAAAAATTTACGGACTATCCGATCATCATAAACATTCAGGGAGACGAACCAGGAATCGAACCCGAGTTGATTGACGGCGTAGCGAGTCTAAAGGCTTCGCATCCGGAATGGATGATGAGTACGGCCGCGGTTCCTCTTTTGGATCCAACACACGGAATCGATCCCAATCGTGTAAAGGTCGTCATCGATCAAAACGGAAAGGCGATTTATTTTTCAAGATCTTTGATCCCAAGTCAGTTTAAGGCAATCGTGCCGCTCTATCGTCATCTGGGAATCTACGGATACGATCGCGATTTTTTACTCAAATACAATTCTCTTCCCAAAAGCAATTTGGAAGAATCGGAATCTTTGGAACAACTTCGTGCAATCGAGGCTGGTTATGGAATCGGGGTGTTTATCGCTCGGGAAGCCGGCTTATCCGTGGACACACCGGAGGATTTGGGAATTGTAATCGAAGATTTTAAAAAACGAGGTTGGGTTACTTAAGGGCTTCTTGTAGAGTATTGTGAATGAGAACAAAGTCGGTCAATCCGACAATGTCCATTACCTTTCTGAAATGTTCGTTCAGCCCGGCAAATTCGATTTTCCCTTTTGTCTCGGAGGCTCTTGTAATCAGACTGATCAAGGTCGCGATTCCGGCGGAATTGATATAAGAGGTTCCCTGAAAATTAAGTATGACTCTGCCTCTTTTTTCTGCGGGAATGGAATCATATTTGCCAACGATTTCTTCGTCGGCTTCGGAAGTGATCTCTCCTTCAATGTGAATGATGGGAACGGAAACGGAGAGATCTACGAAAATTTTGAAATCGTCGGACATAAGGAATCTTTCAACTAAAAACCGTTAAATTCCGTTAAAGTCAATCGAATTACACATAATTTTCGATTTCATCCGGCGACAATTGATCGAATTGTCTTCCGCATTTTTTGCAAAAGAACTTCACTTCTTTCGGTTTAGACGAAATTCCGAAAAGAATGAGAAAGATCGCAAAATTGGAATATTTTTTTTCTTCTCGAGTATCGGGAGAGGTTCTACTCATTCCGCAATTTTCACCGCAGGGTGTCCGAGGGGTATTGGAACTCACAAAAGTATAGTCCCTACGTGCGGCATAAAAATACCAGTGGAAAATAGAGAAAGGCCGGAAAACAAGAGGGTTTTTCCGGCCAAAACGTTTTAGTTCTGAGAAAGGTGGACTACGTATTTCGCGAGTAGTTTGATATTCTCAGCGCCCAAAAATTTGTAAGGAGCCATAGGACTGCCTGGAATTCCATTATTGAGAGTTTTCAAGATTCCCGCTTCGGAATTTCCATTTTTCCACTGTCTGGACGGGGCCTTATAGTTTCTAGGTTTCGGATTGAGACTTGCAGCAGCGGCTCCGTCCCCGGCTCCTTTTTCGCCATGACAGGAAGCGCAGTTTTGCAAAAAGATTTCCTGTCCTTTTTGAAGTTCGGGGCTGAGAGTGGATGCTGCTTCGGTAGCCGCAGGGGCAGAAGTTTCAGCAGGTTTCTCGGACTTATCTCCGCAGTTCAAAAAGAGAACCAGAGAGGTAAGAGCGATCACGATGGAAATGATGATATTTTTGGAGTTCATCGAAAATCACCTCTATTTAGTGCAACCAGCTTATATCGAGAGGAAAATTCATGATATAATTTTTTGTCAGACATTTGTCACGAGACTTGATTTTCTTAAGTCTCGAAAAAAATCAAACGGGTTGAAAGATAAAACCCGTGTCCGGCTCTTCTTTTGTAAACCTTACGTTCAAATCGATTTTGACGGATTCGATTACGGAAACACCGGAAATTTCTCCCTCCAAAATTCCCATGGTTTTGATTCCTTCTTCTAATTCGATAACAGCAAGAACATAGGGAGCTCGTTTTGCGAGGTGACCGAATCCTACGTGTACGACCGTATACGTGTAAACTTTTCCCAAACCGGAAAATCGGATTTCGGCGGTATCCGAGCTTCCGCAATTTGTACAAGCGACAGAAGGTTCTGTCATTTGAAAGCCGCAGGAATTACATTTCTTTCCTTTCAAAATATGGAATATAGTTTCCGACATATTTAACCTTTTTAAGAATAAAATAAATACGACCGGTAAATTCTATTTTGGAACAATCATAGAACGTTTTTTTGCCGAATCCCCAGAGGTATTTTATCTTAGAAGGGACTTTAAGTCCGTTTCAAGAAGAATTTCAGAGAAACAATTTGTCGGAACAAATAAAATGAATCGATCAGAAAAGAATGACAAATTTATGAAATCGAGATTGAATGCAAAAATTCGAAATTTTACAGCGTTTTTCCGATCTTAAAAATGAACGGTTTCAAAATTCTTTAAAAAAAACAAAAACTCCGATGTTGATCGAATCCGAATTTTTGTTTTTTAAAAATTCCAAGATAAAGCCTACGTTTCTCCATTGGAATTCTATCCCCGCCGTATCAGTTTTGATGTTGAATCTTTTAGTTTCGATCCAAGTTCGTAAAAACAAAAGTGGGATCGCTCGGGAAACTCAGTGCCTTCGCTCTTTACGGATCGCTCGGGAAACTCAGTGCCTTCGCTCTTTACGAATCGCTCGGGAAACTCAGTGCCTTCGCTCTTTACGAATCGCTCGGCAGGTTTTTAGGACACGCTGTAAATCTTTTTTAGAAAATCGATCAAAACTAACTTTTCCTCAATGTTTCTAAGATTCTAAAATCTGTTCCATTTATGATTGATTGCTCATTATTCACGGTCTGAGCGAGGACGGCGGGACCCGGCCATCATGATTGCGAACAAAGGGAACAGAATGGGTGCGGTTACGATATCGATTGCGATTGCAACCGGATATAAAGCATAAAGTCCCATGGTTTTAAAAATTCGTCCGTAATATACAAACGAACCGCCGGGATACAAATTACTATGATCAATCCGAATCGGAATTTGAGGTACGATGGATCGCACTGTCAGATCGTTAGGATAATAAAAGAAAGATAAAATTTGAGCGTCTTTGTAAATTACGATCGGCTCCGCAAAGTCGCTTTGAATCGGATCTGCCGAAACATCTAATTTATACTGAAATATTTTTTCCGTATCTTGTCCGGTGTCTTTGCTCATGTAGGTTGTATCGTATTCATTATCGGACAATGGAATCTTTACAAAATGATTCTCCGTCCAAACCCATCGATCCGGTTCTTTCTGTTGTAATGTTTTGATCTTGCCTTTTGAAAGTCTAAGTTCGATAAAATTACCCCAAGGAGTCAGAACGTATCTTGCATGGACTATTTTCTCCCCGACTAAAATCGAAAAGTCAGGACCGGGTAGCTTGCAGGCTTTTCCGGTTTTTGCAAATAATGATAAACAATCGTCCGAATCGGAAAGAGATCTCCAAGGTTTTACTTCGAAATAATAACCGGTGTAAGTAGTTAGTAATTCTTTGGTTTAATTCGGGAATATACGCAGAGTATTTGATTGTTTCGTTTAGTGCGAAATAATAAGTAAAATAAGAATTAACGTCCTTAGTTCTTTTGGGCGGCTCAATTTCACCTTCCATCCAAGCCGTGTTTGCATGACCATCACTCGAATAACACCGATACAATGATCGACGACGTCTAAAACGATCCATGAGAAAATCATGAACGCTATTGACGCAAATCCCACCCTGCTTAAAGACAAAGGACTCGGGTTTTGTAAGACCGTTACTGTAACTCTCTTCTAAAGGTCCGACGTGATTCAACTTTTCTCTGAGAGTTAAAGTAGCAAGACAATGTGTGGAGAAAAGATAGATGCATGCGAGAAAAATAAATCGATAATGAGTTCGTTTTAACATGACATATCCTACAAATAATTAAAAATAGAAACGATTCGAGTATAAAAAATATTAAAAAAAGGCAGAAGTCAATTAGGAAATATATTATTGACTCTTTTTGCAGATGGATACGATGCCAAAAGAAATAATCGGATTTTTACAAGCGGGTCTTAATCATTTTCTATATTTGGTGTTTGTCCCTTGTCGATAACGGATATTTCTAATTTGCTGGATCCGATTTAGGGTGAAAATTATAAAGGTAAACTCACTTAAAGGAAGAGGTTTGCGGAGAATGGCTTTTGACACCACCCTCCACAATCACATTCAATTTTTATTAAATTACATTCCGATCGCGGCGCCGCCGTCCACTCTCAAATAGGTTCCGGTGATATAATTGGATTGGTCGCTTAGGAAAAATTTTACCGCGTTTGCGATCTCTTGTTGTGTTCCCGGTCTTCTGAGCGGAATGAACATCGGATCCGTCAGTTTTTTCTTAACCTCTTCGGGAAGAGAAGCAGTCATGTCGGTTTGCACGTAACCCGGACAAACCGCGTTTACAAGGACGTTTCTTCCGGAAAATTCTCTCGCTGAAACTTTTGTAAGAGCGATCACCCCGGCTTTGGAAGCGGAGTAGTTTGCTTGTCCGGGTTGTCCGGTCAGACCGGAAACCGAAGAGATGTTTACGATTCTACCCGACTCAGCTTTGAGAAGAAGTTTGGATGCGGACTTGGTCATCAAAAATACGCCTTTGAGGTTTACGTCCATAACGAAGTCGAATTCTTGCTCGCTCATTCTCATCAAAAGATTGTCTTTGAGAACACCGGCGTTGTTTACGAGGAAATCCAGTTTACCGAATTTTTCCTTGATACCCGCGATCACGGCGTCGCAGTCTTCCGGTTTTGTAACGTTACACGGAATTCCTAGGGTTTTGACTCCGAATTCTTTTGCAATTTCCGCGGCTGCTTGTTCGATATGTTCTTTGTTAAGGTCGCATACTACTATGTCCCCTCCCTCTTTTGCGATTGTATTTGCGATCGCTCTTCCGAGACCGCGGGGAGACGCCGCTCCTGTGACGAGTGCGATTTTTCCTTCAAACTGTTTAGACATGATTTCCCTCGTGTCGAGATACTGATTGGCTTTCCATTTCCAAGAGAGAAATAGAATTGCCAAGTAAAAACTTTCTTCCGAATTTCCTTTGCCTTTCTAAATCGAAAATAGATTTTAGTTAGATGAATATTCTTTCATTTCATATTTGGAGAATCTAAAATGCAATCTTCTTACAATCGACCTTTGGAATTGGTGGGTCCTATCGAAGCGGTTCGAATTCCGGGAAGTCCGGATTCTTATACCGTAATTTTATTTCACGGTTACGGCGCCAACGCATACGACCTTTCTCCTCTCAGCGCTTACTTGGATCTTCCCGATGGTACGAATTGGATTTTTCCAAACGGAATTTTAGAAATCCCGGTTATGCCCGGATACAACGGAAGGGCTTGGTTTCCGATCGATATGGAAGCTTTGCAAAAGGCGATGATGGTCGGAGGTTATCGGGATTTTTCGGATCGTTATCCTGCAGGCTTGGAAAGCGCGCGTGAAAAAGCTGTGGAGATGATTCGGAGTCTGGGCGTTTCGATGGACAAGGTAATCTTAGGTGGTTTTAGTCAAGGCGCGATGCTTGCAACGGACATCGCCCTTCATTCTGAGATTGCCCCCGCTGGTTTGGCGATTTTATCCGGAACTTTGATCAGTGAAACGGACTGGAAACGATTGGCGGAGAAAAAGAAGGATTATAAATTTTTTCAGAGCCATGGTAGAATGGATCCGGTTCTCGGATACTCGGCCGCAAAAAAGTTGGAACAACTTTTTAACGGTGCGGGTTGGAAAGGGGAAATGATCGCTTTTCAGGGTGGACATGAAATTCCTGAAGTCGTACTTAAGGGAATGAACCTGTATCTCAGGAACATCACCGGATGACCAAACTCGTAGAGAAATATATCGCTCTTAAAAACAAATATCGGAACTATGATACCAAAGAAGCTCTCAAACGAATGCAGGCGTTTCGGATCGCTTTGAAAGAGCTCGAAGACAAAGGCTTTCATACCGGAGTTGAAATTCTCGGATCGATCAATTTTGGAATTGTGGAAACAGCTTCCGATATCGATTGCATTCTGCTTCATTTTTGCGATTTACATAAAGAAGTAGAATGTCCCGAATACTGTCCTAACTTTTTATACGAAACCGAGGAAATCAAAACATCTCTTCGCAGACGTCTGAATGATAAAAACTTAAAGGTAGAATTCTTGGATTGTATCAATTTAAGAATGGTGGAAAAGGCGATGGAGAAAAAGGAAAATCTCAAGGACAGCGATCTACTCAAGCGTCTAATGTTTTATAGAACAATCGGAAGACCGGTCAATCGTCCCCTTTTTATTCCCTACTGCGAAAAACTGGAAGAGAACGAAGAATTTATTCAGGATATTCTGGATTGGGGTTCGGAAGCACTCGAGGATTATATTAGAACTTCCAAACATCGATTTTCGTTTAGTAAATACAACGAAAGAATCGAAAGCTCCGGATTGCAACTTCCACCCGGTCTCAAAGAAGAATTAAAAAGTTATTTGGACCAGGTTCCCGAGAGCTGATTTGCAAAGACCAAAAAAGTCGGACTTAAAAATGTCTTTGTAAATTTCAATGTTATAGATTTCAAATCTCCTCATTTAAGGGTCGTATATTCGAAAAGTTTTAAAAATCTGTAAAAGAATCCGGAAATTGGTTTCTGATTTGAAAATTCGATGATACGATTCTTCTTTGATATAATATAATTTTAAAATCGTTCTGACCCGTTTTTTTAAATTCAATTCTCATTCGATATTTGAGAGGATTTATGTCTAAAAATTTTTTCTACAAAATATTTCATAGAACGATTTTTTACCGCCTTATTTGTATCTTTTTGTTTTGTCCATTGGCGGTTCTCGGCAAATCAAATGGAGACTTCACGATCGACGGTAAATACAAATACTATAACGTAGGATTGCAGGATCAGTATGCATATCTTGAAATCAACGGTCAGATTGAAAATTTATCGGGAAAGGATCATACTGAAGTTTTTTTTACGATCAATCTTTATGATAAGGATGACATTTTATTGGAATCCTGTCAGTTCGCGGTACAGGGACTTTTGGCGGGTCAAAAAAAGGATTTTTACGGAAGTGCGAAATACGTGGATCCGAAATTAATAAAACGTTTTACGATTGAATTTGATGGCAGTAACTAAAATAGGAATATAAGAGATTACTTATGAACAGAAACAGACTTTTTCTCATTTTTCTTTTGATTTCAATTCTGAATTGCGGAGCGACGGTTCGACCGGGAGAAATCGGATTGTTCTGGAAGCCTTTCGGAATCAGCGATGTGGGTCTTAGTAAGGATCCGGTATTTAACGGTTTTTACTGGTTGCTTCCGTGGAACGACATTTATACTTATTCTACGCAGTGGAATTCTTATAAGGAAAAGGTGGACGTTCTTACCAACGACGATTTGAAAATCGACGTTCAGGCGGTTATCATCATGCGACCGATACGGGACGAGATCTTTCAACTTCATGTCGAAGTGGGTCCGGAATATTATAGAAGTATTGTGCAGCCGGAATTTAGAGCGTCGATTCGAAACGTGGTTTCCCATCATCAGATGATTCAGATTTCAAAAAACAGCGCGGTTCTCGCGAGGGATATCAAAATTGCGGTAATTGAACGAACTAGAGGAAAGCATATCGAGGTGTTCGACGTGATCCTGGATGATATAGAATATTCCCCCAATATGCTTCACGCGATCGAGGCCAAACTAACTAAGCAGCAGGAACTTGAGCAGCAAAAATACGAACTCGAAATCGCCGAAAGAAGTATCGAGATTGCCAAAAAAAGAGCGAGAGCCGATGCCGAAGCGCAGTTGATTCGCGCGGATGGTCAGGCAAAATCGCAGGCTATCATTAACGACAAGCTAACCACGAGATATCTTCAGTATAAAGCGTTTGATAATCCGAATTCGAAACTGATCTTTGTGCCTCAAGGAAAAGATAATTTACCGATCGTAATTAGTCCGAAAGAATAAATTTTGAAAAAAGAACTTACATACGACTCTTCATTGTGATTTTTTGCGAATTCACAATGGATTATTTCGTAAGGATCAAACTCTTGTTTTAGTAGATAGAATGCTCTATCGTCGTCCAAAGCGGGTTTGGATTAAACTCGATCCTTCGAGTGATGCTGTTTTTGGTGAGATCGAGGTGCCAGATATAACTGTAAATATTGTGGAAGGTTGGACATCCCACATTCAAGGTTTGCTCGATAGAATCCCCGACTTCGGAATCGTCCAGCCACAACAGATAATTCACCATAAAACAACGGGAAACACCGTGAGCAGCCGAAATTGCACCGAGAATCGCCCAAGCACCGGTATTGATTCTCATATTGACCCGGACCATTCCCTGCGGTTTTTGATACAAGGTTTTTCCGGCCTTGGAATTGATTCTCCTTTGGGACAACATCAACTTCTGATATCGTTTCAACAAAGGTAGAATCCGTTTCGGAAGCGCTTTTCTTTGTTCCAAGGTCAATGCGTTGAAATACGAATCCGGAAACAGAATGGTCTCGACCCTAGTTCCGGATTCGAACAAAGCCGATTGAATCTTTTGTTCCGTATGTAAATAAATCTTTCCCATACTCAAGTACGGTTCCCGACAAACGCGGCGAGAGCACGACCGGAGGAAAAAAATTGTTAGAATGAAAAAAATAGACCCGCAGCCGCAGCGATTTTTCAAAAAATAAAAAAGCCGCCCTTGAAGTTTTCACTTCTAAGACGGCCCACAAAAATAGATAAAATCTATTTAAAAATTAAAAATTTCTAAATTAGAATCTATCGTTTTTTGGTTTTGCAACGTTAACTTTCAGGTTACGTGTAAGAACGTTTTTTCCGTCCAGGTCTTTGATCGCCTTGTCTGCCTCGTCTTTGTTTGGCATTTCAACGAAAGCAAATCCTTTGGATTTTCCGGAATACTGATCAGTAATGATTTTTACTGAATTAACAGCTCCGTGCGCTCCAAAAAGTTCACCTAATTTTCCTTCGGTGATATCGTAAGAAAGGTTTCCTACATAAATGTTAACAGACATATTTTTCCTCGTGTCGTTATGAATTAGATCAAGTTATCTTGATTTAAAAACAGCATTTCCCGGTATGTTGGGAGGTAGAAAAATTTTAGAGATGCAGGACTTAAAAAGAAGAGCAAACTTTAAAGATAGGACTACGTTCAGAAGTTAGAAAATCGATTGAATAACTGGAATTCTATGTCAATACTATCGGCAGAACTAACTTTGGCAATACTAATTTCCTTTCATTTTCATATTTGTGGAGTAATCAAAGAAAAATGGTTTTAGAAACAGAGAGATTGATTCTTAGAAAATGGCAAGAAAGCGATTGGGAACCCTTCTTTCGGATGAACTCAGATCCAAGGGTGATGGAATTCTTCCCTTCGATTTTATCAAAAGAAGAATCGGATCGATTGATCGAAAGAATTCAAATCCATTTTGATCAAAACGGATACGGACGTTGGGTTTTGGAATCAAAAGAATCCGCCGATTTTGTCGGATTTACCGGCTTTATGAATGTGGGGTTTGCGTCTCATTTCACTCCCGCGGTCGAAATCGGCTGGAGAATTCCTTTTTCCTTTTGGGGGCAAGGATATGCAACCGAAGCTGCTTCGGCATGTTTGCAATACGGATTTTCAACCTTAAAATTTCCGGAAGTCGTATCGTTTACATCCATTTTAAATCTACGGTCCGAATCCGTGATGAAGCGAATCGGCTTCAAAGAAGCTGGATTTTTTGCTCACCCCAGTTTGCCCGTGGATCACATATTATCCGATCATGTACTCTACAAAATCTCTAATTTAGAATGGAATACCCCCATTCTTAAATCTTAAAATCCTTTCTCAGGAAAAAGAGGAGTTCCCACAAAAGAAGGCGACTTCCCCTGCTACCGCAATCTGCAGGAGTTCCCACAAATTCCAGAGGGGCTTGCCAGAATCAGTCGTATCACTCCTCGCAGACCGAGGGAAAAATTCGAACTAAGCCTATATTTTTTCCTTGCAGAGAATTCTTTTATTAGTTAACGTTGTTCATTATTGACTGAACGCTGTTCGCTAAGGAGAATGTTATGGAAGTGAAAATAAAAACGCAAAATCCCCCCAGGGAAACCCTCGGAGCCGTTCGAGAAACTCTTTCGGAAGCCACCTTTGCCAATCCGGCTTACAAAGGAATCGGCTACTTTTTGAGAGATTTGTTTTTCTTCGGTTTAGTCGTTACTCTTCTCTGGAACGTGGATACCTGGTATGCACTACCTTTTCTTTGGTTTTTTGCAGGAATCGTGATTGCCGCTCTTTTTGTAGTCGGACACGACTGTGCTCACGAAGCTTTATTTGAAAATAAATTCCTGCGTTATTGGATCGGTCAGATCGCTATGTTACCTTCCTTGCACGCATACAATCAGTGGGCCTATGGACACAACAGAATTCATCATGGACATACGATCAAAAGACAAGGCGATTTTGTTTGGCATCCGGCTACCGCGGAAGAATATGCAAAATTTGGAATATTCAAAAAGGCCATGCACCGATTTTTTTGGTCGGCTTGGGGTGGCGGATTTTATTATATGATCGAAATCTGGCTCAAGGGAATGGTTTTATTTACCGCACCTATGAAAGAGGCAGGAAGAGACAAATGGATCATGCTTTCTTTTGCATTCGTTTCCTCCGGGCTTGTTTTTTATTTCGGAGGCTCCTCAGTAGAGGGATCTTTTAACACGATTGCCGGACTTTGGATGTTTACAAAAGTTTGTCTGATTCCGTTTGTCGCATGGAATTATTTTATGGGAATTACGGTTTACGTTCATCACATTCATTCCGAAATTCCTTGGAAGACAAAGGACGAATGGACTCCGTATTACGGGCAAATGAAAGGAACAATCAATTATCATATCAATCCGATCCTAAATTTTTTCTTTCACAATATCTTTATTCATATGCCGCATCACGTTCATATGAAAATCCCGTTTTACAATTTAAAACGCGCATTAAACGAAATCAAAGCGGTCTATGGAGATAACGTTTTGGAAAAAGACACGATTATCGGGGATTATTTCAAATCCACTTCTTGTTGTAAGGTGATCGATTCCGAAACAGGCAAATGGATGACATACAAGGAAGCCCGCAGTGCCGTTTCCGTGGATGAAGAGGACTTGGAGGCCATTCCAGCTTAAGATTTTAAATTGTAGAATTTTGTATTATAAAAAATCCCTTGAAAGAGTTTTCTTCCAAGGGATTTTTTTGTTCTAATCCTGGTTCCTTGAATTTACTTTGGCAGCGACTTGAAGTTCCGGTTCAAGCAAATTTTATAAAGAGATTCTTTAAAGGAACAATCAGAAAGAATTTTCAAGCTCGAGTAGGGATTTGAAATATCCTTCAAATCTTATTTACGTTTTTTATCGAGATGATACGTAAGAGCCAAGGAAATACAAAGACTCAGCTCTTTGAAGGGAATCCGATCCTTGACGTTCAATAAAATACAACGATTCCCTTCAAATTCTAATGTTTTAGGAAAAAGTTCTCGGAAAGTCGAAACCAAATTTGTCTGACAATGAAAGAATAGGGCGTATCGATTTTCTTGGGATGGGATCTGATCGATACGGATGGTGCTTCCGCTTTTGGAAATCGGGGTGAGATAACTCGGTTGTCCCCATTTCAAAGTTTCTTCCAACATTCCCACACCTTCCGTGTTACTCGCGGTTTCGAAAATGAGTTCCCTCAATATGAGAAGTTTTTCGCGGATCTTTTCCGGGTAGGTTTTAAAAATTTCGGCAACCTCTGGATTTTTAAAACTTGTCGATTTCTTTTTTGTGTTTTTGGGTTTGAAAGTCATTTGACCATCGCGACGCGAATTCTAATCGAAAATGGATGACTATTCTCTTTCTTGCAAGTTGTATTTGATTCTAAAAAAATTCGGAAAAAATTTTTTTCGAAGAGCCGGATCCTTTTTAAGTCGCGGTGAGAATCTAAAAATCCGAAATCGATTGCCTTTCTTTTCTAAAAAGGAATTCTGAATTCGGACAGGGATCGAAAATGAACATTCAAATCAGAGAACTCAATCCGGACAAAGAAGAATTTCCTTGGGGTCTGCTGTTATCAGCGGACCCTTCGCAAACGATCGTAAGAGAATATTGCAAAAAAGGAATCTGTTCGATTGCGGAAGCGGAGGGCGAACTCGTTGGAGTCTATGTCTTGATCTGGAAGAATCCGGAGATTCTCGAATTGATCAACATATCTGTCGTTGAGAAATTTCAGGGAAAGGGTTTTGGAAAACGATTGGTTTCGGATTCGATCGCAAAGGCGAAAAAATTAAACGCTCGGATGCTTGAGGTAGGAACCGGAAACTCGAGTTTGTCGCAGCTTGCATTTTATCAAAAGTGCGGGTTTCGAATTTACGGAGTGGAACGGGATCATTTTTTGAAAAACTATCCCGAACCGATTTATGAGAACGGAATCTTGTGTGCGGATATGATTCGATTGAATCTGAGTTTGTAACAATACTTCGATGCACAACTATTTGATAAAAGTCTAAATCATTTCCTCCACTCGAAACAATTCCGTTTCGAGCCGGTTTATAAATTTGGAATTTCCTGTAACTCCGTAGAGCTGCATTGCTCCTGAATACAAAAATAAAACTTTTTCAGAAGTTTCCACGGCGGTTTTAGAATCGAGAATTTTCTTTTTTTTCCAGATCGGTTGGGAAAAATATGCTCCAAAAATTTGATTCCATCGATTTAGAGATTCGATCACTCTCTTTCTCAACTCGGGTTCTTCGTGTGTCTGATTGGAGAAATTGGCCAAAGGACAACCAAAGCGGTAAGTGGTCCTCAGTCTTCTTTTTAAAAATCGAATCCAGTTCGGAACAAAATCCTGAAATTTGGGATATTTGTGCATGATCGTTTGAGCCAATCCAAGAATCTCTTCTTCTTGAAAAGAAATATAGCTTAACCCAAGATCTTTTTTGGAAGGGAAGTAGCGGTATAAACTTTTTTTAAAGGCTCCCGCTTCGCTCAGGATTTCGTTGATTCCGGTATTGGAATATCCCCTTTCATAAAAAAGTCTGACTGCGGCTTTCAAAATTCTATCCCTGGCCGGATCCGATTTAGAATGAATTTGCTTCCTGGATTCTTTCATTTCTATCCTCGGATTGTTTCAGTATAAATTGATTTCAGAAAAATTTTCCGTATCTTTGATAGAAATTAAATCATAAAATAGTAGACAATTTTGTCTACTATTTTATAAAATAAAACAAAGGTAGACTGGTTGTTCTACCTGGGAGATGTTATGGAAACGATAGAACAAGAACGGGAATTAAAAAAAGAAATCAAACTCTTTTCTCATAATGTTAAAGTTCGTTGGGTGGATCTGGATGAAAATGGACACGTAAACAACGGGGTCTATCAGAGTTATTTTGACGAAGCAAGAAGAGCCGCGTTTGATGAAAGCGGTTTGAGTCTCAATGAACTTCGTAAACGAAACGTGGGCCCCGTTATTTTGAAAGCAGAGTTGGAATACAAAGCGGAATTGAAATATCCGGAAACGACCAAACTTACGACTCGATTTGAGCCTAAAAAAGGCAGCCGTGTTTCCGTGATTCAGGAACTTTATAGAGAATCGGACGGGGTGCTTGTTTGCTCCGCGACATTTTACGGATTATTTATGGATTTGAAACGGATGCGTCCTTACAAGATTACGGATGAAGAAGCGAGTAAACTCGCATAAAATTAAATCGCTTTAAAATGATCCATTCCAAGATTTAAATATAGATTTTTCTTTCCAAAGAATGAAAGTTTTTGATTCTTTGGAAAGAATTCCATTCGTGAGTAAATCGTTTGATAACCTTAGAACCTTCCACGTTGAATGATCGCAAACGATTCTATGATTGGCTGGTTCATCCCGAATTGGTCCGATATATGATGGGTCCGCCGCTTTTTCCGGAAATTCAAATCCCTTCTCGAGAAGAATTTTATAATGATTACGAAGAATATTATTTCACCGGTTCCAATCCGGAGTTAGGGCGATCGTATAGAATTCTCCGAGACGGAGAATGTATCGGACAGATCGCATATGCGATGGATCTACCCAAATCGAAAGTAGCCGAGTTGGACATTTGGCTATCCGATCCAAAAGAATGCGGTCAAGGTTTTGGAACGGAGGCTCTTCGAATTTTGAGGAAGATGTTATTGAAAAAATTTTCCCTCGTAGAACTTGTAATCCGTCCTTCTGCAAGAAATCAGAGAGCGGTTCGCTCTTACCAAAAGGCGGGTTTTCAAAATACCGGTATGAGTCCCGAATCTGCAAATCGGATTTACGGTAAGGGCGATTACTATGACGATGTCGTTCTCGTTTTGAAAAAAGATCGAGAGACTTGTGTAAAAAATCCAAGTCAAATCGCTTTAAAATGATCCTGTTTGGATTTTTATTCTATACTTGCGATAATTTGTTTCGTTAAATATTCAAATATTTTAATGTATAAATGAATTATTTTTTGGTAAAACGATTGAATAAATATGATAAAATTCAGGTTAATATTGTATATTCTAAAAAGTAATTTATAAAATTGTAGCTATAAAAATTAGAGATATTTCAGTTATATAACTAATTCTTGATGTTTAGATTTAAGATTTGTTAGTTTGCACATAATGAACCAGAGCTTCCGCAAGTTTGGACAAGCTCGGGCTTGGACGGATCGATTTTTTATGACATAGAAAAAATTTTCGCTCCGCGATCAATTCGGGAAGCAAGAACGGTTCGTAAAAAGGATCGGACTCTCGCGATCATGGACCATAACGTTTCCACAATAAACAAAGATTGGGACGGAGCGGGGCCGATCTCCAAAAAACAGATGGAACTTCTTTCTCAAAACTGCAAGGACTTTGAAGTCGATCTTTTGGACATCAATCATCCGGATCAGGGAGTAGTTCACGTCGTCGGTCCCGAGATGGGACTCACGTTACCCGGAACTGTGGTTGCATGCGGGGATTCTCATACTTCCACACACGGGGCTTTTGGAGCGTTTGCACTCGGAATTGGCACGAGTGAGATCGAGCACGTTTTGGCTACGCAGATGATTCGTCTAAAAAAATCAAAAAATTTTTTGGTAAAGATCGATGGAAAACTTTCTCACGATGTGAGCGCTAAGGACCTCGCTCTGTTTCTAATCGGAAAGATAGGAACGGACGGCGCTCAGGGATACGTAATCGAATATAAAGGGGAGACCGTATCCGATCTGTCTATGGAAGGAAGAATGACTCTCTGTAATCTTTGTATCGAAGCCGGTGCGAGAGCGGTCTTGATAGCTCCCGATGACACTACCTTTCGTTATCTGGAAGGAAAGGATTTTGTTCCGAAAGGAAAGGAATTTAACAGGAAAGTGGAATATTTTAAAACTCTTAAAGAAGTGAAAGAGATTTTATCCTATGTCGAATCAAACGAAGGAGCCGAAGTCACTGCGGATTTGAACACGTTTGATCTCGTTGCTGGAGGGAAAGTGAATAAATTTGCTTTATCCGATTCATTGTCAAATCGAATCATTCAAGGATGGGATGATGTCGATCTAACAATGAGGCATATTGAAAAAATTCAGGAGTTTGAAAAATCTCTTCTCTGATTGATAAAAAATTCTAAAGTTCGTATGCTCTATTTTTGGAATACTGGCATACGAACCCAAAGCAAATCCAAAAAGATTTGCTTAAAAATAAAAGGATCCTTTCCCTCTTTGACTTTTAAATTTTCTTCAGTATTGGTCGTATCTGAAAATCAGGCGAGGATCAAATTTATAGAATTGCTTTCTCTTTTTAAAAAAAGTCGAAACATTCCCCCTTAATTTCCCCCAAAGCAAGCATTCATCCGAGAGTTTGATTCGGAAAGAATGTTGTGATCATGGATTACGTTGTGATTTAAGAGAACGTTGAAATCGGAGACGATTGCCAAATCGCAGTGATCAAAAGCGGTGTCAGATGGCCGGTTATTTTGGAGGATTGTGTGATCATGACTTAAGTCGTCGTTGCGGAAGGAACCGCGATAAAAAAGGGATCGGCTCTCGTGCAGTGTTCTTTCTTGTGAAATGCGTTTCGAAACGGTTGATGATTTAGAAATTCCCGCAAAACCTGTGTTAGAAATGTATCGAATCCATTCTTGATGGGCTTGGTTACGGAGCTGATTTGAGAATAGAGAACTCGTTCCAAGACACGATCCTTTCAAAGTAAAGATTGTATCTGACTTACGATTTCCGAAATTGGTAAAAGAGGGGTTTACCTTATGATGCAAACCGATCCGGGCAAAAAATTCTACATCCTTCTTGTTGTTTCGATGATCTCTTGGGGTTTTGCTTGGCCTTCCGCAAAACTGATCGTAGGAACGCAACATCCAAATGTAATCATCTTCTGGAGATTTTTAGCGACTGCGGTTTCTTTGCTTCCGATAGTCTTGTGGAGAAAAGAATCCTTGCGTCTACCCGGAACAAAAGCTTTGTTTCAAGTCGGGATCGGCGGAATTCTTTATACGATCTACAATCAGTTTTTTTTATTGGGACTGAGCAATGGACTCGCGGGTGCGGGTGGGGTTTTGGTGACTACGATAAATCCGATTCTTACGTATGTGCTCGTACATTCGATGCAAAAAAAATTACCGTCCGCAAGAGCGGCGATCGGATTGATCTTCGGTTTGATTGGTGGTTGTATTTTACTTCGTCTTTGGGATTTGGATTGGAGTTCTCTGTTTCAATCGGGAAATGTTTTTTTTCTGCTTTGTGCTTTTAGTTGGGCTCTTCTCAATGTGAACAGTCACAGCACTAGCCAGGATATTTCTCCGCTCGTTTATAGTTTTTATGTTTTTTGTATCGGAGCTGTTCTCGATTTTTTTCTCGCTCTTCCTTTCGGAGTGGAGAATGCTCTGCATGCCGGACCTTCCTTTTGGTTTCAGATCTTTTATCTCGCCGTGATTTCCACAACCTTTGGAACCACGGTTTATTTTTTTGCCTCTTCCAAATTGGGTTCAAGAACTGCGAGTTCGTTTATCTTTCTCGTGCCGGTAACCGCGCTTTTTGGAAGTTGGATTTTTTTGAATGAGATCCCGAGTTTTACGACTACGATCGGCGGAACTTTTGCGGTTCTTGCCGTGTTTCTTTTAAATAAAAAAGACGAAAATGGAGAAAGGCCTTCTTGACATTTCCAAGAATTTTAGGATAGATCCGGTGGAATCTGAATTCTATTTGTAGTTCTCAAAATTCTATCAACCCCAGCGACTTTGGTAGTAATGATTTCCGGAAGGAGCGATCTCAAATCCCTCCGGATGTTCGACCACAAGACTGGATTCTTTCAAATCTTCCAGATAGGGTCTGAGTTGATGCGCGGATTTTGCGGTATTGATTTCCAAATCTCCGATCGTTATCATTCTTCCGGATTGGGATGCGTGATAGATGTCCTGAAAAATTTGAGTCGAAAGAGAATTCATAAAATGTCCTACCTTAGTTTCCGGATCGACCGAGTCTTGTGTCAAAGAATTTTTCCTTTTTCACGCGGAAACATATATCCCTTTCAAAAATTTGAATCCGATCTATTTACGTCCTAAAAAAGAAAAATCCAACCGATTGTCAAACGCGGTAACGTTAGTCGTTTTTAAAATAACGGGAAGAATGAAATCGAATTCCGATCGCTGTTCAAGACCCGAATGAAAGCTCGTATCACCATAAAAGAGGATGAGAAAAATTGTGTTTTTTCTTCTCCTTTGTTTTTTCGGATATTTCGGTCTATTTTCAAAGAAAAAGAATGGAAAAGAAAACTTCTTTAGCGGATAATCGGGAGCCTATGCGCAAAAAGGATCACATGCCGGAAACCGGAAGTCCCGTAGAGTTGGAAGACTTTCTATCGAAAGAAATGGAAAATCCGGCTTTTGACGAATGGCTCGAGGAGCTTGCAAATAAGGCGATCGGGAACGATAAGTTTGTTTGGAGTTTTTTGTATCAGGTGATGCGCGACGCTGATTCGGGCAGACTTTCCTGGGGATATCACAAACGACTTCTTTCCGGTGTGATTCAGATTCTTTCCAGAGTTGGAGACAGTCGCGCCTACCGTGCCATTATCAACTATGTCAAATCACTCGATCGGCAGATTCCGATCGGAGCGCTTGAGTTGATCACGGATCTATTGCCTTCGTTTCAAGAAGTCGACGCCGATGAAATTTTAAAGATCGCCTCACTCACGGATCCTCTCAAATCCGCCTTTGGAATTTTAGCGCTTTTTCAGTTGATCGTTCGGGATCAGCTTCCGGCTGAAAGAGTGGGAGAAGTAAAAGGATTTTTAAAAACGTATAAAAACTATTCCTACTATTTAGAGGGAGTGATCGAACAATGTTTGGATCATTTGGAATCAGAAGATTCTAACATACTTTCCTTTTTTGAAGGAATCGCAGTTTAAGAATTTCCGGTTTCATACGCTTTCCGTTCGGAAGCATATTGTTTTAAACAATCCATTTTTTCGGATTTCTCTCCCGTTTTCAATCGTATCGAATCGATATTGGTGAAAAAGGAATCGACCTTTTGAAAAGGTTTGATACACCGTCTTCAAATTATTTCACGTATGAGTAGGAGATTGCGATGAGTCTTATTTTAAAGGGAATTCAGTTTATCGGAGGATTTTCGATTATCAATCGAGTGGTGGGAATTGCGGCTAGCGGTTTTATCGTATTTGGATTAGCGGTTCCTGATATGCAGTTTCATTCCGCCAAAAAAAATAAAACCGAATTTACATTTGCCGAGTTTGTCGCCACTCCCGCGGATCAAATTCCAAGATACATCCAAATCAAAGACGGAGTTGTTCCCGCGAATCATTATGTAATTTCTACAAAGAAAAACAGACTTCAACACATTACGTATCCTGTCGCCACTCTTGCAAAAGGGAATATAAAACACGTAAAGGTGATCGTAAAAGACAGTGATGTGACGCAGGAAGCTTTGGATAACGGAACTTATTTTTCATCTCCTGAGTTTACGATCGAGGGAAGATTTAAGGACACCACATTGGATAGTGAATCCGAAAAAATTTACAAAGACATGGGTTATACTTTGGATGATAATCTTTATATGATCGAAAGGGGAAGCGAACCGTTGGGATTTTTCCCGGCTCTCGGTTTGGCGATAGCATTTTCACTGATCACCATTTTGATAGCGGTTTCGTTTATACCCGAAACAACGATGAGGAAATTTTTTCCTTAAACGTTTTAAGTTTGTCGTAACACAATCTTAGATTCTAAAAATTCCGCAAATCGGAGAACTCGTTTGGGTGGGTTCTCTGTGGATGGAAATAAAAGACAAACACAAGTATCCGAATTCAAACGGAGATTTGGAAAAATTCTTCTGAGTCTTCCGGAATCTAAAAGCTCCTCCAAATCCCAAACGGATCGAAATAAAATTCCGTTTCCGCCTCTCGCGATAAATTCGCAAAGAAAGGAACCGTTGTTAGATCGAATCGCTCTGTCGGTCGATAGATCCGAAATCTTTTTTTTAGTCCCGGGGATTTTGATGTTCGCTTGTTCGTCCACGAACAAAATCGGATGATTTTCCAACTCGGCAAGCTGTAACGGAATTCCGTATTTTTCCAGATATACTGGCGCGGCGACTGCGATGATCGGATTGGGTAAAAGAATTTTACACCGTTTTCCATGGATCGGTTTCATGATCCGAATTCCCAAGTCGAATCGATCTTCGATGAGATTGAATTTTTCATTTCCGAAGACGACCTCCACTTGAATTTCCGGATATTGGATTTTAAATTCCGCGAGAATGGAAGGAAGAATTCTCGTTGCAAATGGAGCTGGGGCTGTGATTCGGATTTTTCCCTTAAGCTCTCTTTCGGAAGAGGTTTCTTTTTCTGCGATCCTGAGTTCGGAAAGAATTTTCTCCGTGTGAATCCTAAATCTGTTTCCCGCCTCCGTGAGTCGAACGCTTCTGGTGGTTCTTTCGAAAAGGGTCACTTTTAAGACTCGCTCCAATCTCGAAATTCGTTTACTGATCGTCGGAAGCGAAGTTCTCGTTTTTCGCGCGGCCTTTGCAAAATTCCCTTCCGAGCAGACCGCTTCGAACAACTCGAGATCCAAAATGCTTTCCAGATTCATTCTTTCCATTTTAGAAAGAATCTCTTTCAAATTCAAGACATTGTGGAAAGAATTGTTCCGGGTTATAATCTACTATCTGATTTTGGGGGAATTTTTATGAAAGCAATCGTAATCAACGGTTTTGGAGGGTTTGAAGTTTTTGAAAAAAAAGAAATCCCGAAACCGAGTCTGATTTCCGGCCATGTGATCATTCGTGTCAAGGCAACGAGCGTAAATCCTGTGGATTATAAGATTCGAAAATTCGGCCCTCCGATCGCACCCGCTTTTCCCGCCGTTTTACACGGAGACGTTGCGGGCATTATCGAAGAGGTTGCGGATGACGTTGCCGCATGGAAGGTCGGAGACGAGGTGTTCGGTTGTGTGGGCGGTGTGATCGGAACGGGCGGGGCTCTCGCGGAGCTGATTCTCGCGGATGCGAAATTACTCGGACCAAAACCAAAAAATCTCAGTTTTGAGGAATCGGCGGTTCTTCCGTTGGTTTCCATTACCGCGTGGGAAGGGCTTTTTGAAAAAGGAAACATCCAAGCCGGAAATAAAATTTTAATCACCGGCGGAGCGGGCGGCGTGGGTCATATCGCGGTTCAACTCGCTCGTTGGGCGGGGGCAAGGGTCTTGGCGACCGCAAGCGGAAAAGAAAAACAAACGTTGGCTTTAAAACTTGGAGCCGAAGCGGTAAGCGGAAGATCGGAAAAAGAAATTCGAGAGGCCGCACTCGTCGTCTTTGGTTCGGAGGAATTGGACCTTGCGTTTGATACCGGAGGAGGAAGTGGTTTTGAAATCGCGATCGCTTTGGTGAAAAGAAAGGGAAAGGCGATTACGATCAACGGATCTGGAACCTTTAACTTAGGACAAGCACATTCCAAAAGTCTGGATTTGGCCATTGTCTTTATGCTGATTCCTCTTTTGTATGGAGAAGGTCGAGCGCAACACGGTCTGATTCTAAAAGAAATTTCAAGACTTGTGGAGAACGGAATTTTGCGCCCGATTTTGGATCCAGAAATATTCTCTTGGACCAAGATTGGAGACGCTCATAAAAAACTCGAAGAGGGAAGGACGATCGGTAAAATCGCGGTTCGTATCGATTGACCAAACCCGGTTTTTTACATAGACCCGAAAGGAATCCAAAATTTTGAAAAACGATTGAATCAAACGGTCGGTCGGATTTAAACTCATTGAGAGAAGGTAAAATTCGATGCAGTTCAAGTTATTCGTCCTATTTTTTTTAATCGGGGTTTTCTTTCCGTTGGCCGGAGTTTTTGCAAAGGGCGGTTTTTACGATTTCAAAGTAAAGGATATCAAAGGAAACGAGGTCTCTCTTTCCAAATACAAAGGAAAGGTTGTGATGGTTGTCAACGTAGCTTCGAAATGTGGTTATACGTATCAGTATGCAAATCTGGAAAAGGTGTATAAGAAATATAAGGATCAAGGATTTGTAATACTCGGTTTCCCCGCCAATAATTTCGGAAGCCAAGAACCAGGAAACGATCAAGAAATCGAAACCTTTTGTAGAATTCAAAAAGGTGCGAGTTTTGATATGATGTCCAAAATTTCCGTAAAGGGCACGGATCAACATCCACTTTATTCGTTTCTGATTCAAAATTCTCCGCACCCGGGAGAGGTGAAGTGGAATTTTGAAAAAATACTCATTTCAAAAAACGGAATCATCGAAGCGAGATATCTTTCTGCGGTGGAGCCAGACAGCGCCGAAGTTACCGGAAAGATCGAGTCCCTTTTGAAATAAGAGGAATTCATTGAACATAAAAATCGATTTCCAATTTAGAATTTACGCTTTTTTGTTTTTTGGTTTGAGTTTTGTTTCGCTTCGATCGGAAACAAAATTCGATTCCGATGAAATCCCAAAGCCCGTTTCCATCCAAAAAGGTTTGACCAAGATGATCGTTTCTCCCGAAATGATTTTTGACTCTTTTGAAAATTATGATATTCTAATATTTGGAGAGGAGCACGACGATGTCGCGGGTCATAAGATCCGACTGGATTGGTTTCGGAAAATTGCTTCCAAAACCCCGGTCGTTCTTTCCCTGGAAATGTTGGAAAAGGATCAGCAGAAAACTTTGGATGAATATCTGAGCGGTCAGATAGGTGAAAAGGCTTTTCTAAATTCCCTCAAGCTCTGGCCGAATCATTTGAGGGACTATCATCCGTTTCTGCAATATGCAAAGGAGAATCGAATTCCGGTTATCGCATCCAATGTTCCGAGAAAGTATGTGAATTTGGTTTCCACATCAGGAATCGAGGAACTCAATAAAATCCGCTCCGTGTTTCTTCCTCCAAAATATCTCGTTCGAAAATTCACGCAGGAAGAATATGAGACTAAAATTAAAAACACTCTCGCTGGTCACCCGGGGGCTCTGGCTGATGGGGATATTACAAAACGGTTTATAGATGCCCAGTATCTTTGGGACGCGGGAATGACGGATGCGATCGCAAATGCGTTTTTGACGAGAGGTCGAAAGGTGATTCACATCAACGGAAGATTTCACAGCGACGACGGTTTGGGGGTGACGTTTCGTCTGAAAGAATTGGGATTTAGGGTTCTTTCCGTTTCCATGTTCCGACTTTCGACGGAGGAGTCGATTCCCCTCGAAACTCTCAAGGGAAATGATTTTACCGTCATTACCGAAAGAAGAGAAAAAGAGAATTAAGTGCTTGTCTGGATTTAGAAGTTCCTCCGACAATTAAGAGGATGATGGAGACAGGGATTCAAACTCTTAGAAATCCTCGATTTCTTTGCCCTGAGTGCGGGACTACGTCTCGATTGCCGGAGGGAGTTCCTACGGGTTCCGTTTTTCGGCTAACTTGTTATCAATGTGGACATAAGGCGCTCGTTCGAATGGAAGCTCCTGTGGCGATTTCAAAGGAAATCTTATCGCCGTCCGTATCCAAAAGATCGAATTCTTTCCATTTTGGACAAAACGAGAATCTCGGGAGTCCTGAGCCCCCCCCAAATGTGGGAACTCCCCAGTTTCACTCACAGGATGAACGCTCTGGACCGGATCTTTTAGAGAGAATTTTTGCTTTCGCTGTCCAAATCAAGATTCTTCTGGAAACAAAAACGCGGGAACTCCAGCAAAAATTCAAAAAAACACCCAAAGATCCGGAATCGGATTCTCTACTTTCCGAAGATCGCCCCCTTTTAAGAAGGGAAAAGATTTCTTTCGAATCAAAACCGTTTTTTTCCGTCCGGCGGGAGATTGAAGAATTCGGTGGTCAGATTCGGATAAAAACTCTAGCCGAAAGATTGAGGGATCAGATGGTCTCTCATCGTCTTCGATTTTCCAATGTGGTTTTGCTTTCTGCGGGAGCGGTCGTTTCCGCGCTTTTGCTCGGGATGATTCTTTTTTGGGTCGGAGTCATCACTCGGGAATCCGAACTCAAGGAAATGATTGCTCTTTTTTACAATCATCAACCTTCCGTGATCTATGATCGTGACGGAAAAAAAGTTTCCGAAATTTTTGCAAAAAAAACGAGCAATTTAGAATGGGACGCCTATCCCGAAAATCTCAAAAAGATCGTTCTTCTTGTGGAAGATCGTAAGTTCTTTTCTCACGGCGGAATCGATTATTTCTCCATTCTCAGAGCCGTGTTGGTCAACATCACGAGCTTTCGTTTTAAACAGGGAGCCTCCACGATCACTCAGCAACTCGCGAGAATCCTTTTGGACGATCGCGAAAAAAGTATCGTTCGTAAAGTAAAAGAAGCGCAGCTTGCTTTTGCGCTCGAATATGCGTATGATAAAAAACAAATACTCTTATACTATCTAAATAACGTCTATCTTGGACACGGGGCCTTCGGTTTTGCGAGCGCCGCGGAATTTTATTTTAAGAAAACTCCTCCAGAACTCACACAGGAAGAGATGATCGTGCTCGCTTCTTTGGCATCGGCTCCCAACCGTTTTTCTCCTCTAAAAAATCCGGATCTATCCAGACAAAGAGTCAACGCCATCATTCATTCGTTTCGAAAAGACGAAATCTTAAAGGAGAATCCAAAATCAAAGTTAGACGAAATCTATTTGACCTTTCATATGCGTTCTCCGGGAGAGACCGTTTTTGGGAATCGAAGAGACCATTCCCCTTATGTGACCGAACACGTTCGTAAATTTTTGAATTCTTTATATCCGGATTCGAACATTTATGAAACCGGCGGTTTTTCGATTTATACAACAATCGCCGAACCGGTTCAGGCCGAACTTCAAAAAATCGTAAAGTCCTACGTGGATAATGTGCAAAAAAACGGATTGGTTCGAAAAACAAAACTCACTGACAATAAAAATTCCAGTGAGACCGCGGTTTTTCGAAAATACGTGCAGGATTTGTCCCCGGCTCTTGAACTTTTTATGGATATCGATTCTTTTACCGGTGCGAACGAGGCCGGGTTACAAGCTGCGTTAGTCGCGGTTGATCCTTCCACCGGCGAAATTCTTCTCATGCACGGCGGATCGGAGTTCAAAGCGGACAATCAATTGGACAGAACAACGGGAATGAAACGTCAGACGGGCTCTTCCATCAAACCCATTCTTTATTCCGCTGCGATTGAAAACGGATTGATCAACGCTTCTTCGAGAATTTTGGATGCGCCCTTGATTTACAGAAATACGACTGGGAACTGGATGCCTGAAAATATCGGAAATCAATACGACGGTGATATCAGCGTTAGGCAAGCATTGGCTAAGTCCAAAAACACCGCGGCGGTTCAGATCGCCGAAAAATTAGGAATTTCAAAAATCCAGGAGTTCTTTCAAAAGTTTTTTTTTCCGGATTCAAAGGTGCTTCAGTCCAGATTTAGAGCGGATCTTTCTTTAGCTCTCGGATCTCTCGAAATCTCTCCTCTGGAAATGGCGATCGCCTATTCTGCGTTTGCAAACGACGGAGAGATCAAACGTCCTTATCTGATTCAAAAGATCACCGATCGCGGCGGAAAAATTATTTATGAACGAAAGAATACGGATGAATTCGGTCTGAAAGTTCCGCTTGCAAGAAAGGTTTTATCCTCTCAAACCGCAGAGATTATGATCGATCTGCTTCATGGAAGTGCTAACTCTGCGGGTGTGAGAAACACCGGTTATAAGGGAGAGGTCGCGGGTAAAACCGGGACAACAAACGACAATCGGGACAATTGGTTTGTCGGAGTCAAACCGGGATTGTCGATGGCGATTTGGCTTGGATACGACGATCCAAGTTATGGTTTGGGATCTTCTGCGTTAGGCGGAACTGTGGCCGCTCCGCTTTGGGGAGCTGTCGCGAAAGTTTTTGAGTCCGCTGAGGATTCCGAGGAAGCAAAACGAAGATACCCGATTTCCGAACGTGCGATCACGACGACGGTGTGTGAGGAATCCGGTAAACTTCCGGGTTCTTCCTGTAAACATTCTCGAAAGGAACTTTTTAAAAATGGAACCGTTCCCTCCGAAGTTTGTCCTCTCAATCACGGATCCGATGCCAAACGGGAAGTTCTCAGAAATGTCTTTTAAACCGTTTTATTTTATCACGATATTCTTAAGCGTTATTTTGAGTCTTCAGGCGACTTCCTATGAGGATGCGTATGAAATGGAAAAGGATGACCCTCTTTTTTCCATTCCTTTGTATGAAGAGCTTCTCCGGACATCGCAAAAGTCGGATATACGCAAAACCGCTGCCTCCAGACTTTTTTTTCTATATGAGAAATATCGAAAGTATATTCCAGCGATTCTGATCATGAGTCGTTCGGGTAAGATCACGGATAAAAAGGGACATTATCCGATCATCGTTTCGGAATTAGCGAGCGGGTTGAACGTAAGCCCTTCCGCCCTTGTGTCCGTCATCGGAGGTTGTAGCAAGCCGATCCCGGATCCGGAACCTTATTTTTACGATCCCCCTATTAAAACCGAAACAGGCTCCGTCGTAGAAGAAACAGAATCCTCCCCCGTATCGCCGATTCCGGAAATGCCTTTGTTGTTTAAGATTCTTTCCAAGAAGGAAAATATTTTGCTCTATAAGGCTTGTTATGCGGTAAAAATTAAAAGCGGCGATTATGACGGTTGGGAAAAAATTCACAGCTTCGGAGAGATGAGAAATATCTTAACGTCGGAAATCTCTCTCGCTCTCAGAATCAGTTTTACACTTCATTCCGGAAGAGGAAGCGCTTACAAAAGAATCTATTCAGGCGGAAAATTAAAATCGTTAAGCGAAGACGGAAAATCAGATCTATTGTATCTCTATGGAAAGTTTCTCAGAAATCTCGGCAAGCAGGATTCTGCCGCCAGATATTTTTGGATGAGCAGTTTTTACGGAAATAAGGAAAGAGGAACGATCGAGACCGCAAAAACCCTTCTTGTAAGCGGAAGAAAACAGGAAGCTTGTTCTTATTTGACAAAATCATTTTCTCCGGGAGACGAATCCGAGGAACTTTTATACAGACTTTGTTTTAAGAATTTTGAAGACAAACATCCGGGTGAAAAGTTTTTAAAGGCTGTGAAAATTCTAAACACGGACACTTCGGATCCGGTGTATGAATATCTTCTGGGTAAAAGTTCCTCGAACAAATCGGACGAATCCGAACCGGAAGAATCTTCGGACTCTTCTTCGCGTTATGCAAAACTGCTTGATGAAAGGTTATTTTCCGGCGACAAAAACCCGACCCCGTTTTGGGATTATAGAAAAAAAGAAGGCGTTCTGGCGGTTTCATCTCCACCTGCTTTTCTTTGTAAACAGGGGCGTTCCGTTTTATTTAAGAAAAGTTTAATACAACCTCAAAACTGTGTTCCATACACCGGTATATCCTCGGAGCAGATTTTAGGGAGTGCGTTGTTTGCTTCCGATCAGGACGAATGGACTTTTCTATTTTCCAGTTCGGCTTACAATGCAATTCCGATCAAAATCACTTTCAATCAAGACGGAATCGAGGAATCTCTACAAGTCTCCAGTCTGATTTTTCGTAAATCCCTAAACCGATTTTTTACGGAAGGGTTTTCCTCGGACGGAAAATATAAATTTTATTCCATTGATTTGAAAACGGTCCAAACCAATGTCGCGGATGGAAATTGAAAAATTGCCCGCTATCTTTTTTTCCTTGTAAGAACCGGGAATCCACATTGATGACTCGAATATCCCTTCTTATCCGATAAAGTTGCAATCATTATTGATTTTGTTCTTTTTTTAGATAAATCTTTCAGAAGGTCGAATCTTTTAACGAAAATATGTTGCTTTGAATTTTAGGCGTTACGGAGTGGATCGAGTTCGTAGAGAAATACCAAATAGGCCCGTGTTGTTTGACCGTTTATTAGGTTTTTTTCTCGTTCTTAAAATTAAGTTTAAGAGTTTATAAATGAAGAAAATTTTCTTTTCACTCTCCATTTTGATTCTTGCCTCTGGTTGTTTTACCATCGGCAAAGTCGGTTATATAGTTCCTTCGGCCATTGATGATCGCCAACTTTCAGAAGAAGTAATCGGTCAAGAATGTGCTACAATCGTTACTAATATTCTGAACGATCTGAATAAGGATCTCATTAACAAAGGAAAATCCGATCTTTCCAACGTAGGTCTGCAAATGACCGGTGGGAATTGCGCTCAAGCTCGGAGTTTAAAATAAGATGAAAATTCGTAATATTGTAATCGGTCTTTTTTCAGTTTTATTACTAGCGAACTGTTCTTACAGCTGGGGACAGTTTAAACGATATTCCGTAGAAGTCCCTGCCAATCTCGAAGTTGTCGGAGAGCGTGTGAGCGGAAGAGATTGCGGTTTTCTTGGATCCAGATGGTATTCCAATAGTATCGCAGAAGCGTCGAGAAAAGCGTTATCCAATGCATCCCCTACTGCGACCGGTTTGAAAGATGTGGAAGTAATCGCACAATCGTATCAATGGGGACCTTTTGGCGGTTGTATCAAAGTGGAAGGAACTCCCGTTCGCGAAGTAGCAGCTCCTGCAACAAAATCAACAAAGAAAAAATAGACCTCATTGGATTGATTTCGCGTGTTTGATTTGTCTGAAACCCCAATGGGGTCTCTCATAAAAAATGCGCAACAATCTACAGCCTCAAAACAAAAATAGAATCGGTTTCTGAAAGTGAATCGGTTCTATTTTTTTTTAAACTAGGGAGGATTAAAATTTTGGGCAGGGAAGGATTCGCCTCCCCTTCGCTCGGGCAATCCTGCCTCGCTCGCGTAGGCTCGTCGCAATGCTTGCTCGACATCCTGTCTCGCATCGCTTCCTATGGGTCGCGATCGCATTGCTCTATTCGAATCCTTCCAAATTCGTTTTTAGTGATTTAATTATTTTTAAACTAGGGAGGATTAAAATTTTGGGCAGGGAAGGATTCGCCTCCCCTTCGCTCGGGCAATCCTGCCTCGCTCGCGTAGGCTCGTCGCAATGCTTGCTCGACATCCTGTCTCGCATCGCTTCCTATGGGTCGCGATCGCATTGCTCTATTCGAATCCTTCCAAATTCGTTTTTAGTGATTTAATTATTTTTAAACTAGGGAGGATTAAAATTTTGGGCAGGGAAGGATTCGAACCTTCGAAGACATAGTCAGCAGATTTACAGTCTGCCCTCGTTGGCCACTTGAGTACCTACCCGAAGAGAAATAGCTGCCTATAGGAATCGAACCCACAACCGTCTGATTACAAATCAGATGCTCTACCAATTGAGCTAAGGCAGCATTTTACTATGAAAACCAGTATCCAGCGTTGATTTCCTTGGTCAAATAAAAAATCGCCCGGAGGTTTTCCCGGTTTTTGAGAGTGAAAAAGAAAAAATCTGACTACCTGCTTTTGATGAATTTTATACTTTCTAAAATCATTTTCCGGAAAAAGAGTTTCGAACGGACAAAGTCTGCCGAGAATAGGATGAAATGATTTTAACCTTAATCAATACCGGAATGGCCTTATCCGTACTTTGCTTTTATACGGGTTATTATTTTCGATTTCGAAAGAATCTGCTTCACAGAAGTTTCAATCTAATCGGAGCCGCTTTCAATTTATCCACTGCTCTCGGTTTATTATATGTCAAATATTGGGGCGGTGGTTTGGAATCTGCAGGAATCCTCCCTACCGCGGATCGCTGGGTGATCGATACACACCGAGCCTTTGCCGCATTGGCGTTGATTTTAATGCTTCTTATGGTCTGGTCTGGGATTACCCGAAAAAAAGAATTCCACAGAAAACTACACTATATTTTCCTTCCTCTATACACTGTGATTTTCCTTTCCGGCTTGGTTCTGTTTCGCTCTACGAACTGACCTTCTTTCGGCACCTCATCTATCTCGAGGCCGGAAAGCGGCATCTCATTCACATAGGAAAAATATGGACGATATCAAAGAACTCAAGAATTTTGCAAACGAGCTCAGAAAGAGCGTGATCCGGATGGTGACCGCCGCCAATTCAGGTCACCCGGGCGGTCCTTTGGGGCTGGCCGATATCTATGCGGTTCTATATAAGAAAATTCTAAATCATAAACCGTCCAATCCGGAATGGGAAGAAAGAGATCGTTTGATTCTTTCCAACGGACATGTTTGCGCGATTCGATACGCCGCGATGGCTCATTCCGGATATTTTCCGGTGGAAGAGCTTTTGACGTTTCGTAAACTCTCCAGCAGACTCCAAGGGCATCCCTCCACACGTTATATGAAAGGGATCGAAAGCTCTTCCGGCTCGCTTGGACAGGGACTTTCTGTTTCCGTGGGACTTGCACTCGGTGCCAGATTGAAAAAGCAAAATCATAGGATCTACACTTGTATATCGGACGGGGAATGCGGAGAAGGAATGACCTGGGAAGCGGCTCAATCCGCTGTGCATTACAAATTGGACAATTTGATCGCTTTTATGGATAAGAATGGGATTCAGATCGACGGTTTTACCAAAGACGTTATGAATCTTGAGCCCCTCAACAAGAAATTTCTTTCCTTTGGCTGGAACGTTTTGGAAGCGGATGGTCATGATATCGGACAGATTTTGTCCGCTTTTGAAAAAGCAAAACTTCACAAAGGCTCTCCTACAATCATTTTATTTAATACTGTTCTTGGAAAAGGTGTTTCCTTTATGGAAAACAATCCGGGATGGCACGGAACTCCTCCAAAACCGGAAGAAGAAAAGAAAGCTTTAGAAGAATTAGCCGCTCTTTTCGTTTAATCTGTGCGCTCCTTGGATTTCAAACGGGGAGCGTTTTTATTTCCTATTTTTTTCTGAATCCAGTTTTCAAATTTATAGCACTTTCTCTTTGCGACCGTAAGACATAGTAAACTATATTTCTCATTCTATTTTTTCCTTCAGCGTTTTTCATTCTGAATTGACTCATTTTGTTTTTAGTAAAATGATATAGTTTATGCCTTCATCTGATTCTTACTTCGATTCTCTTTCCTTTCCCCCCGATAAGTTAGAAGAAAAATTCTATCAGTTGGAATTTTCGAGTTCAGAAGAAAAAGTTCAGATCATTCGTGAGATTGCGGACATGGTTCCTTGGCAATTTCGAATCAGCGAATCCGTTGAGGAATTTAAGGACCCGACTTTAAGAGTTTTTGCGCGTTCTATTTCTTCGATCGTGCATTTGGAACGTATTAATTCGCGTTACATGGCTCTCGCGGGTAAGGGACACGTGAACGACTATGGTGATTTGGAGGAAGCAGTCTTTCTTCTTTCCAGCGTCGGCGATCCGGACGCATCCTATCATGAATTTAAAATCTACTTGGATCAGCTTGCTCTCAGAGTCGAAGAGCTTTGCGATTTGAATCAAGAATACGTTTCGGAAGAACTAAAAGTGCATTTTCTCACGAGAGTTCTTTCTTCGGAGGAGAATTTTCAGGGAAACAACGATCAATATGACGACCCCAACAATTCTTTTGTGACTCGGATCGTTCGGACTCGAAAGGGAATTCCGATTTCCTTATCCGCAATTTATCTTCTCGTAGCACAAAGACTTTCGCTTCCCTTATACGGGGTCAACATGCCTCTTCATTTTTTGCTTCATTTTGATTCTCCGGACTACGAGACCTTTATCGATCCGTTTCACGGCGGGGTTCTCCTGGACAAATCGACCTGCATTCGATTTTTGGAAGCCAATAGTTTTACTCCGAGTGAAAGATACTTCACTCGAGCGAGCACCCTTTCTATCATCAAAAGGATGTATCGAAATCTCATTCATATCTATCGTAAGGAACAGTTTCGGGATATGGAGGATATTCTTTCTCGTCAGCTTTTGATTCTTGAAAACAAACTCAAAGCCTGAGTCTCGGAGAGAGTTCTGCTTGAGCCTATACCGTAATTTTGAATACTGTCCCCACGGGAACGGCAGTGAAAGCGTCTATACTCAAAGATTCTCTAATTCGGAAGTTCGATAAAAAACTGGATGCAATCATCCGGGAGGATTTGAAAATTCTCGCCGAGATCAAATCCTACACGATTCGCTCCGGTGGAAAACGGATTCGTCCGATTCTCCACTACTGTCTTTGCCAGCTTTTGGGTTACGATGGTAAATCCTGGTTGGATGTGGGCGCGATCGCCGAGCTGATTCACGCCGCGAGCCTGCTTCATGACGACGTCGTGGACGAGGCTCCAACCAGACGAGGGCAACAAAGTGTAGGCGCTAAGTTCGGAAATAAAACCGCGATTCTTACGGGAGATTATCTGTTGGCTTGCGGAATCGATCATCTGAACGGTCTCGGATACCCCGCATTGATGGATCTTTTTACCCAGGTGATCAAGGATCTTTCCGTTTCCGAACTCATTCAGATGGAATGGGAAAAAAATCCTAAAATTACATTAGAAATCTATAATCGAGTTGTTTACGGTAAAACGGCTTCCTTGTTCGGAGCGGTCAGTTCCGCTGCGGGGGTTCTTTCCGAAATTTCGGAAAAGGAGAAAAAGAAACTAGGACAGTTTGGAATCGATCTTGGTTCTTTTTTTCAAAAGAAAGACGATGCGATCGATTATTTTTCTCCTGCGAGTAAAAGCGGTAAGGTTCCTTTAAAGGATTTTTATAACGGTCTTTATACGTATCCCGTTCTTCTTTTACTCGAAAAGGCGGATAAGAACGATAAAAAATTGATTCATTCTTTATTTGCGAAAACGGAAAGATCTCAAGGGGACGGTGTGGTGATCCTCAGTCTTCTTTCTCGTTATCAAATTCGAGAACAAATGGATTTGGAATTTAAAACCATCACGGACGGTTTGATTAAATTTTTAAACGGCTTTCCGGATTCAGGAATTCGCAATCTCTTAAAAGAACAAATTTTAAAACTATTGGAAGAATAATAGATTTGCATTACGATCGATAGAAGTCTTTACTGATTTCTCCAGAGATTTTTTGGATGTCGAGTTCCAGAGTGAATTCGCCTAAATCGCCGTTGTATGACGGCATTTCAAATCAACGTTAGGAGAAACAAAGATGGCATCTCATACTTATCCCGAGTTGGATCCTAAATTGGACTTGGTTCTCGAAAGAATCGTGGACGTTCCGCGCGAATTGGTCTGGGCAGCGTGGACGACTCCGGAACATATCTTGAAATGGTTTACCCCTGCGCCGTGGAAGACCATCGACTGTGAAATCGATCTACGACCCGGGGGAATGTTTCGTACTACGATGCAGTCTCCGGAAGGAGTTGATTTTCCGAATCTGGGTTGTTTTCTCGAAGTGATTCCAAACGAAAAACTTTCCTGGACCGATGCGTTGCAGCCGGGCTTTCGTCCTTCTCCGGATCCGGCACATGCGTTCGGATTTTTTACTGCGATCATTACTTTGGAAGCTCACGGCACCGGCACCAAATACACGGCAACTGCCATCCATGGAAACGAAGTAAATCGCAAAAAACACGAGGAAATGGGTTTTCACGAAGGTTGGGGAATCGCATTAGATCAGCTCGTCGCCCTTGTCAAAAAAATGGGACATTGATACGAAGGGAAGTTCTCTCTTGAAAGATTCTAAACTTCATTTGGAAATATTGGATTGTTTCCTTTTGCGGACGATCTTTGCGTTGAATAAAAACGATCTTTAACTTTGAAAAAACCGCAATCTGACGAATCGAAGATTTTATAAAACCTTCGATTCGTGATTCTTTTTACTGAGCCGCAGATCCGCTTGGGATTACGTTCGGAGCGTTGCAGGAAATGCTTCCCGTAATGGTAACCGTTGTTCCTGTCGCGGAAGCCGTAGAAACGCAGGTTCTATTGTCCTGGGTAAAACACTGTTGAGTCGTGGTAACCGAGGTACAATTTACGTTATCCGAAGTATAACACTGGTTGAGAATTCCGGTGGAGGACGAACTGGAAAGCAATTTGCCGGTAAGCGACAATTCAATGTCCATATATTGAAGTGATTGTTGTTGAGCTCCGCCGCTGCCGCTTGGATAAACCGGAATTCCGGATGCACCCCATTCTACCTTACCTACGTTTCCTGTGACGGTTCTTCCAAAACTTCCGCCCGAATAACTAAAACCTTGTTGCGGATCCACGGAACCTTGATATTGGGTGGAGTCAAATTGGAATCGAAGCACCAACGATTCTCCCGTGGTTTTCATAATCAACT
Source organism: Leptospira sp. WS92.C1 (assembly GCF_040833975.1). Lineage (NCBI taxonomy): Bacteria > Pseudomonadati > Spirochaetota > Leptospiria > Leptospirales > Leptospiraceae > Leptospira > Leptospira gorisiae. The sequence goes on along the minus strand of NZ_CP162130.1, from coordinate 3,449,413 downwards.
GGCTTGTGATCGTATACCGTGTGGAGGTTCCTCCGGTGCTAGCTCCTCCCGTTGGAGTTCCTGTACTTCCGCCCGTTGCGGGAGAAGAGGTTGATCCCGGAACCGCAATTCCGCAAGAGGAAATTTTATCGGGATCCACTTCGGCGTTGATTTCGATGATTTCTTCCCCGCCGATAACCGATAGTTTGATTTTGTTTTGATCCCTTTGGCTGTTACAGTTTAAAATTCCGAAAGAGAGAAGGAGTGAGAGTAAAATGAAATGAATGCGTTTCATAAAGGTTTCCGTTAGATTCATAATGATGAAAAAGCGAACCAAGGTCAAGGATGAAATTGCTTGTTTTACTTTTAGGTTTCGACCCTATATCTCAAAGATCGTTCCATTCCACCCCGAATCTGAAACAAAAATTTGAAAGAATGTTTTGACATAAATCGAAGATTCGAATGCAATCCCGGCGATGGGAAATCGATCCGCAAACACAGAATACAAACCCGGCATCTTAGAAAGATGGGGGATTCGTGTTTTAAGAAAGCTCGCACAAAAGGACAAAAAATCCCCGGGAAAGTGGACTCGCGAGGAATTTGGCGCCGGCTCTAAACGAATCATCGGATGGACCGTTTTCTGGGCGTTGCAAACCGGATTTTGGACAACCTTTGGAATCATTCTTGTCGAAAAACTTTTTCCGGAAGCGCCCGAGCTGATGTCCCCGGTTTTTATCGAAAAATGGTTTTGGACAGGACTCGCCCTTTTGCTCGGAACCGTTTTGGAATTTTATCTTCTTTATCGGATCGGTCTTTCTTCGGTGTATCAATTGACGCGTCTGGCAGGTGTGGATTTGGAAGAGGATCCCGATTTGATTACGGGTATCACCAATCTGCTTTCCAGACTCGCTCTTGAAATTCCGGATCCCGATTTGAAACTTTTAGGAATCGATCCGTATCGACTCACAAACAAACAAAGTCTTTTTCTCACGACTCTTCTTTATAAGGCAAAGGTCTTTTTATCCAATCTTGTGGCGAAGATCATCATTCGAAAGATTTTTGCAAGAAACTCGTTTCGTGTTTACGCGGATTTTGTGGCGGCTCCGATCACCGCAATTTGGGACGCGATCGTACTTTATGTTATTCTAAAAGAATTGAGAACCCGCCTTTTGACGAGAATCTTATCCGGAGATCTTGTCGAAAGAATTCTTTCTCAAAAAGATTTGTTAAGTCGAAACGCAAAAATCGCCTGTATGACCGCGGTCGGGAATTCGGTTGTTTTTACGCAACGATTTCATCCGAATTTAGAATATATTTTGATCAAACTTCATAAGGCGTTTCAAATCGAAGACTATCAATTTCGTCTGGATGAATGGGAATCTCTTGAAAAACTTTTATCCGGGTTGAATGATCGTGAAAGAGAACTCTGTCTAAAGATACTAAGCGTCACCTGTTGTTTTGACGGTAAAATTTCATCGTTTGAAAAAAAACATCTCCCTCTCGTTTTTGGTAACGGGTCCAAGGAAAGGTTGGAGTGGATAGAGACGTTGGCCGATTCTATCAATCGAGGAGATCTGGAAGAGTCTAGAGAATTGGCCAGATTGCATTAGAAAGTTTGATTGAAGATCTGTAAGGATTGGTTCGCTTGATAATGATGATTCTAAAGTATGCTTTATTCGAAAACGTTTTCGATTGGAATCGGACCGTTGTATGTTTGCAAAATTGGTGATCAACGAAATATTTCCGACTTTTGAAAACTCTCTCATTGGTATAAAAAAATGTACGTCGTAATCCAATGGCTTGAATTTATCTTTCAATCCATTCCACTTCCTCTTTTAGAAGTTTGGGGACGTTTTGGTTATATCATCGGAATTGTTTTGATGATTTTCGCTTTCGGCGGTTTTACTTTTAGAACGGGAAAACGCTGGGGGTTAGGGAAAGAAAGACAGGCCTGGGACGCTCAAGCCTTGTTAAGCATTCCGTTTACCTTTGTTCTCATCTTTATTACCGGATATTTAGGTTCTTTTATCATCTTGGTTCCCGGGGCTCAGACCTTTGAATCTCTCAAGGATCTTTCCGTTTTTCTTTGTATTCTTCTTTTCGGTTATCCGGCTTTGATCGCGGTTCCGTTTGCATACGGACTTTCCGATCTAATCGAGGGTGTACCTCCGAATTTTTTACTCGATTGGCTGTTGGGGTATTTTATCAATCCTGCATGTTTTTGGGTCGCTTATCAATTGATCGGAAAAAATCCGGATTTTCGAAAAATCAAAACCTGGACTTGGTATTTTCTTTTCGTTCTGATCTTTATGATGATCGAACCTCAACTCTGGGGTTTTATCTGTTCTAAACAGTTTACACCTTCGATTTCATATAGAAACATAACACCCGCGCTTTTTTTTACGACCTCGATCACATGGGTGATCGCTCCGTTTGCGATGCTCGTCGCGTTTCCCATTGCTAAAAAATACAATATGTTTTGGGCGGCGATTCCGGGACACGTGGTGGAATTGTATCTCAGTTTTAAAGAGCTGAGTTGGGAAGCGGGGGAAGGATCCTTGGAATCGAAAGATTCGACTCAGGGTCTTCCGATCCGAATGTTTTTGGTAACTCCTTTTATCGTCCTTGTTTTAGTGATGGTGGGTGTTACGGCTTACCTGAATTTACACAGTTCGGAGTTAGCTGCCGATAAATTGGCGAGCAGACTTCATCAGGAAATTTCGGAGAACATCAACTTACAGTTGGACCAGTATCTCGAGAAAACAAAAAATCAAAATGACACGATCCGTAAAAGAGGAATCGATTCTCTACTTCGTTCTATGAGCATCGGTGAACATGGTAACGCAATCATCATCGATCGTGATGGAAATCCGATCGCCTCTTCTTTCCGATCGTATCCGATTTTAGATGCAAAGGATCGGATCTCGGAGGATCAAATCGCCGAGAATGCGATCAGAAATTTAAAGGAAAATTTGGGAAGTTTCCGTTTATTGCGATCCGCGATTCAATTTCGATTCGACATAGTAACTGCAAAACCGCTTTCCAGGGAAACCTGGCTCACACAGGCGACTCCCTATCAAGATAACGACGCGTATATGGATTGGATCGTAATTACTTCGATTCCCGCCGCGTATTATTTGGAAGGAGTCCGAACCGGCAGCAGTCAGTCCGCTATGGTATTTGCGATCGCGCTTACGTTGTCTCTTTTGATAGCGGCGCTTCTGGCCGGAATTGTGACCGCTCCGATTCGAAGAATTTCGAGCGCGAGTAGTGCGATGGCTCAAGGAGATCTGACTCAAAGGGTTCCAAGCAGTCGTCTGGAAGAGTTGGGAGCTCTTTCCGTTTCATTCAATTATATGGCGGAACAACTTCAGGATTCTTTCGGAAGAACAAAGGCAAGCGAAGAACAGTTTAGGGATCTCGTGGATACAACTCCCGGTATCGTCTGGGAAGCCGATGCATCGACTTTTAATTTCACGTTTGTGAGTCAGCAAGTGGTGGATTTGCTCGGGTATTCCATAGAAGAATGGAAGTCCCCGGGCTTCTGGGCGGAACATCTGCATCCGGACGACAAACAGAATGCGATAGAATATTGTGTCGCACGCACTGGAAAAATGGAAGCTCACGACTTTGAATATCGATTTATACGCAAAGACGGTAGTGTCATATGGCTCCGGGATCTTGTAAAAGTAATCGTAGAGGACGGCAAACCGCAATGGCTCCGAGGAGTGATGGTCGACATCAGCGAGCGAAAAAGAATGGAAGAGAAGTTACTCGAACGGAATCAATTTATAGAGTCCATTCTTGATATCACCCCTGATATATTATATATTTATGATTTAGAAGAGAAAAAAAACGTATATAGTAACAATGGAATTGGAATTGTTTTGGGATATACGATTGAGGAGATTCAAAATCTGGGAAGCCGACTGATACAGACGTTGATGCACACTGAAGATTTTCAAGAATATCTTTCAACTGTTCTTCCTCGATACGCAAAAGCGAGTGATCGCGATGTTATGGAACACCAATATCGGATGAAACATAAGGAAGGGGATTGGAGATGGTTGGTCTCCAGAGAATTGGTCTATCAAAGAAATGTTCAAGGTGCTCCGAAACAGATCTTTGGAATTATCCACGATATCACAAAAAATAAACAGGCGGAAGAAATGATCCTGGATTTAAACGCAAATTTGGAGAAAAAAATCGATATACGAACCGAAGAACTTCGTAAATCAAACTCGGATCTCCAGGAAGCCGTCTATAATCTCGAGAAAATCATGAAAGAGCTCAAGGGTGCGCAAAATCAATTGCTTTTATCCGAAAAGTTGGCGGCCTTAGGCCAGCTTGCGGCGGGAATGACTCATGAACTCAACACTCCCTTAGGTGCGATCGTTTCTTCCAATCGTGCTATTCTGGAAATTCTTCAAAAGGAGATAAAAGAAATTTCGAAAATACTTGCCGATTTAAATCAGGATGATTCCGAAAACTTTGCGATTCTTCTGGAAGAAAGTTTAAAGGATGCCTCGCAATCCGAAATCATCCCGAACCGAGGTCTGAAAAAAGAACTCATACAGCTTTTTATGGATGCGAAATTTAAAGACTATGATAGTCTCACGAATGCCGTTTTGGATGCGGGAGTATATAGATTGGGAAACCGGTTACTCGGTTTGTTAAAGACGGAAAAGAGACTCGATATATTGACTGCAATTTCTTCATTTTCGACGATCGTAAGACTCAGCAATGTGATATCCATCGCGAGCGGAAAGGCGTCTCATGTAGTGGACGCTTTGAAAAATTATTTAAATCCGGGTGTTACCGAATTTGAGGATGAAATACTTCCCGTAAATATAAAGTCGGAGATCGAAACGATTCTTACCTTATACCATGCTAAAATTAAATACGGAGTGGAGATCATTCAGAATTATCAAACCGATGAGCTTTGTCTTGGAAATGAAAATAAGTTAAATCAGGTTTGGATCAATCTTTTAAATAATGGTTTGCAGTCTATGGATTATCAAGGAAGAATTGAAATCGGTATTGAAAAACAAGACTCATGGATTATTACTTCGTTTACGGACTCCGGTTCCGGAATTCCTGAATCAGTTCGTGATAAAATTTTCGAACCTTTTTTTACCACAAAAAAACAAGGAGAGGGAATCGGTTTGGGACTGGATATTTGTAAAAAAATTATAGAGAAGATGGGCGGTCGTATTGAGTTTGAGAGTGTTCCCGGAAGAACCAAGTTCAGCGTGTGGTTAAGGTCCGCGGGCTAAACGGGAACAAAGGGGATCATTTTGGAAGATACAGAAAAGCTCAAAGCAATCTTATGCGTCGATGACGAGCCGATCATATTGATCGCCTTGAAACAGGAATTAAAAAAACAATTCGGAAACGAATTTCAATATGAAACCGCGATCAATGCGAGCGAAGCAATGGAAGCGGTGGATGAACTGGTGAACGCCGGGATCAATGTCATACTCATTCTTTCGGATTGGAGAATGCCCGGAATCAAAGGCGACGAATTTTTAATTTTAATCCATCAGAAATATCCCGATATACGTTCCATTCTGATCACCGGTCATGTCGACGAAGCGGCGGTGGAAAGGGTAAAAAAAGAAGCAGGGACCTATACAGTATTACCAAAACCATGGGATCCGAAACAATTGGCTGACGCGGTCAAGGTATGTTGCAATCTAAATTGAATTTTAGAATCCTTTTTTTTACAAAGAAGTCTACGTTTGAAATTTCATTGCAGGCTCTTGCATTCCGGAAGACATTGTAATCCACAAAGGATCCTGCTCCTTTTTGGGAGAGTTCAATGAAAGTTCACCGATATGATTCGATTCCCGAGATACAAGAAATCGGAGATGGAATCTTTAAAACGGAAATTCCGCAGCCTTTTTATTCTCCAAATAATATCTACATTCTTCCCGACGGCGAACCGACCATCATCGATTCGGGTTATATTGAAAACCTCGGACTTTTACAAAAGGCTCTTCGAAAAATCGGACTCTCGTTGAGTAAAATCAAACATATCATCTATACTCACAATCACCTCGATCATATGAGTGCCGCTCTGACCCTGCGATATTATACGGACGCTAAGTTATACGCGATGGCCGGAATGACCGCCGGGATCGATAACTACGTCGAATTTGTTCAGGTCTTTCAACGGGCGATGAGAAGACTGGTTTACAAAGGACATCACGATAATACGATTCGCGCCCAGGAATTAAAACGCGTCGATACAGGAATATTCGAATTTCATGATGCTCTTAACAATTCGGAAAGAGTAGATCCCTATCTCAACTTTGATGTCGAACTTGTGGAAGGAGATGTAATCACCGCCGGCGGGAGGGAAATCGGAATTTTACACACTCCGGGACACAATCGATGGCACTTAACTCCTTATATTCTGGGAGAAAAAATTTATTTCACAGGCGATCTTGTATTACAGAATATTTCTTCCATTTATGCGGAAATCGATGGGAATCTTTATGATTATCACCAATCTCTGGATCGTCTTTCCAAATTACCGATTCGAAGGTTGTTGCCCGCGCACGGACCCGAGCCGGAAGATCCTCAAAGAGCGATCAAGCTGCTTTCTAAAACATTAAATCTTCTGGAAAGAGGGGTGGTTCGAAGACTCAAGGAGAATGATCAGGATCTTTCCACTTTAGTTTTGGAAGCTATGGGTGAAAAAGTTGCCAACAGCGGATACTATAACACTGCTTTGGCGATTTTGCATTCCTTGATTCGAAAACTGATCGATCAAGGTCAAGTGCAGGTTTTGGAAATCGATCCTCCTTATGAAAAATACAGATGGATCGGAGGGGAATAGGATTTTCAAAATCCTGTCTAAAACATTTTCAAAAAAGTTTCGATATTATATATTTTGACTTTCTTATCTTATCCGATACTCATCAGTTTTGATCGCTTGAACGATATAATCCGACATTTTATTTTGCAGGGATTTATATCCGTTATAAGAAACACTTTGTTTAAATATCGGAGCGCTAGTCATCAAATCTGGATCGTCGGAAAGTTCTAAATTTTCCCTGATTTGCTTGGATACAATGATGATCGTTGTATCGGATTTCTTTCGTGATTTTTCCCTATAGGATAGATTCGGGTTCTTTGATGATTTCTCCATAGAACGGAGTTTCTTTGATTTTTAAATTATATCCTTTGATAAATAGTATTTCAAGATTCACGGTATCTTCCCGGTTGTAGCCTTCCAGTATTTTGAGCGCATCCGTATCGTCATAGTCAACATATTGTTTCCATAACTTTACCGCTTCCAGACCTGTAATCGCCGCTTTGTCCGGTCGTTGGATTCCAAGAGTTTTTTCGCAACCCTTTAATCCGCCTTTGATTCCAAGGGATCTCAAAAAAAACATAATGTCAATATGATTGTTTTTAAAACGAACGTTAAACTCTTTTTCCAAAAACGGAATATCAAAGGCGATTCCGTTGTAGGAAACAAAAACGCTGTCGGGGCTGACATGATCCAAAAAAAAATCGAGATTAAAACCCCTGATATACGGTTTGTATTCGATCCCGTCGTAGGTTCCGATCATAGTCGTTCTATCGTTGTTATCCAGACCTGTAGTTTCGATATCCAGATAGAGTAAACGATCACGGATCGTAGGAAACAATCTCCAGTGATGTTTTGCGGAGAGGACATGAAAGAAATAGAAAAAGTTTTTTCTTTCCAATTCTTTTTTAGAAAATTCTAATGCGTCCAAAATTAAATTCTTAATCGGAATCGATTCTTTTTTTAGGAAGTCTTTTAGATCGTTCCAATCGTAAATACCTTTTTCCCAGAGTTTTTTTTCCTCGGTCGAATCGATTCCGGGAAGATGACAAAAAGTATGTTCGAGCATTTATATTTCCTTTCGAGTCCGCGATTCCAATAAAAAGCTCAGAGTGAAAATGAAAAGACAAACGATCCAAATCCCGAAAGCGCCAAATCGCGTATAAACGGTCGGTTTATAGGTTTTGATCTCGATTTCGATCGCTCGTATATCCGTTTCATGAAAACCGATTGGCTGAATTCGGGAAATTCCCCTGGAATCCCAGACTTCGGTGATTCCCGAAACCGCGGATCGAATCATAGGAAGTCCGGTTTCGATGGCTCTCAAACGCACCGTTCCCGAATGTTGATATGCCTCCAATTCGGAATCAAACCAAGAATCGTTGGTGAGATTGATCAGAACTTCAGGGGGATGTTTGCCCGATCGGTAATAATCTAAAACCAGTTCCGTAAACATGGCTTCGTAACAAAGTAAAGGAAGTATGGAATATGAATTTTCCGAATTCTGAATTTGATTCTGTCCTGTTTCGGATGACGTGAACGAATGTCTTAATTTTTCCGGATTACTGAGCTGATTCAGATCGTTTTTATTCGGAATTTGTATAACGCGGATTCTATTTTCTAACGATCCGTGTAGAATTTTTGGGAATTCTCCCGGAACATAAAAAGATGTCTCTTTGAAAATGGATCGCAGGATCGGGAATTGTTTTTCAAGCGGCAGATATTCTCCAAATGGCAATAATTTTCTTTTGTCATAACGTTCTGTTTTGCCGTCCCGATTTCGAAATAAACTGATTTGATTTCTCAATTTACCTTTGTCTATATTGAGTTCATTAAAAAGGACATCCGCACCGGTGAGTTTGGAAAGATAAAGAACCAATCCTTCCATAGTGGGGGAATAAATATGTTTTATTTTATTCTCGTCAGAATCGATCGTTCCATGAAACGGGATCGCGGATTCGGGAAGTATGATCAAATTTGGAGAAACGTTTTGCGAATTTTCGCTTTCACGAAGCGCTAAGGATAATACCTTACTCATCGTCCTAGATAAAAACGTTTCGTCGGCTTGCAGATTTTTAGTTCCCGGCGAAGTGTTTGGTTGAACCAAAAGGATCGAAAATTTTTTTATTTTTTCCTCGTTTAAGTAACCAAATCCGATCCGATACAATCCGTAAAAATAGACCAAAATCATCACAAATCCGGAGAGCAATGCGGTTCTGAATTGGATCGATTCTCTTTTTTGAATATTGATTGTAAAGATTAGAATGACAGACGATAAAAATAACAGAAGAAAGCTGAGTCCGTAAACTCCTCCGATCGAGGCGAATTGTTCCAATACGATCGAGCCGGAAATTAGATTTCCCCAATACCAAGGAAATATTTGGTATGTGGTCATATCCGCCAGAGTTCCCGCGGTAGGAAAAATATAAAACAACCGTAGATTATCGGGGGCAGTTACTTTAAAAAATCTGAATATAAAGTAAAACGAAAAAAATTTGAGATGCGAGATCAGTCCATAAAAAAGAAAAAACAATATGGAAACAAAGGAATCCGTTCCCGAGATTCTTGAAACGGATCCGGGGATCCAATAAAAGGTAGTGTAGTTTAGAATTTGGGAAAGAATTAAAAGCCATAACGCCGCCGCCCAAGGGGATTCTTTGTTGAGGGAAAGAAAGAAAAATACCGTGGAAATCGCCGCTATGATTCCCGCTGTTAAAAAAGAATACGGAGAAAGTCCGAAAAGGGTGCCCAAACCGACTCCCAAACAAAGTAGAAGCCGATAAACAACGGAGTCTTTTTGAACAAAACGAAGAATCATCAGTTCTGATTTTTTTTCAGTTCCTCTTCATACTTCAATCTTCTTGAATATTCCTCGGCTTCTTCTTTTCCCATATTTTTGATTCGGATTTCCATAAGCGCTTTTTCTCTGGCTTCCCCTTTTACATTCGAATTTTTTTGAATCCAATCCGTTTCTTCGTTTTGGGTCTGTTTTTCTTGTTTTTCTCTGGCTTCGATTTCCTTATAAACCGTGTCCATACGATCCGCTCCGTCCTTTCCGAAATACTTTTCACGGATGATTCTGGTTTTGCCGTTTCGATCGGATAAATTCATTTTTTCCAATTCTTTATCTCGTATAAACAGCTCGGTTTCATACGTGTTGAATTTCGGCTCCCTTGTCTTTATGGTATTGTAATATTGACCGTAGACATTTTTTCTGAATTCTTCGTATTTCAACATTCTTTGATCGCCGTTTAACGATTCCGTATTTTTTAAAAATCCTCCGAGCGAATCACGATAGGTTTCTTCCGATTCCTCCATGCCGAAAATCAGCTTTGCGTCCTGATCGGAAAAAAATTCCCTTCTTTTCTTTTTGACCAACTCGTATTTTTCGCTCCGACTGAGTTTATCGGAAAATTCGAATTCCCGCATTGTCGTTTCGTATTTCAGATAACCTGAAAAAAGTTTCATAAGATATTCCGCATCCTTTCCGGAATAGTGATCCGCGATAAAGGCGCGGATGATTTCGTTACACTGTTCATAGGCGACATTTTCAGGACATTGTCTACGAAGACCCCAAAGTTCGGAGACAAGGTTGACTTCTCCGGTGGAGGCGTATTGTAAAAGTTCATCGAATGAGAGCCAATTTCCGTTTTCATCAAAAATTCTGCGCGAAGTGTCCACAACAGCTTGGTTTAAGATCCATTCTCCCGATTCGGATCGTTGGAGTGTAAACTCGGTGTCGGCATTGGAGGAGAAATCTTTTGAACTCGGGTTTCCGTTAAAAAATAAGAACCATATCAAAGCGATTAAGATTACGAAAACAAATCCGATGATTACGGGGAATGTGATTCTTTCTTGGAGCGATTTCATGGACCTGTGATTTTTAAAAAAAACTTTCTTAAGGCAAACCTTTTTTGTTTTTTCTGAAAAACCGGGTTTGGATCAAATGACAAAGTAGTGCAACAGAAAAGACCGATTCTGTATTTTCCCGAAGGAACCGCCGGAGCCAAAGAAATTTTTGGCGGGTTTGAAAAATTGGAGGTGAGATCGTATTTTGCGGATCAAATGTTCCAAGTCGTCAAAGAGGCACCGGAGATTCTCATCGCCAATACCAGACTCATGATAAACCGAGAAACGATTCTGAAATTTCCTTCCGTGAGAATTTTTGCCACTGTAAGTTCCGGAATCGATCACGTGGACTTCGACGATTTGAAAAAATCGGGCAGGGTTTTTCTAAACGCACCGGGATGCAACGCGGGTTCGGTTGCGGAATACTGTTACGCCGCTCTTTTACAAAAGTTTTCTCTTGAAGAATTGAGACTTCTGAAGGTGGGTATGATCGGGCACGGAAACGCAGGTAAAGAATTTCATAAAATTCTAAAGTATCATGAGATTCCTTCCGTTTTTTACGATCCATTTTATAAGGCGGAATCCGCTCCCTTGGAGGAAGTTCTTCGATCTCCCGTTCTTAGTTATCACGTTCCGTTGACAAAGCAGGGGACGGATTCTACGTTTCACATGATATCAAAAGAGTTGATCGATTCCTTAAAGCCGGGAACCGTTTTGATCAATACGAGTCGGGGCGAAATCGTTTCACCGGAGGCGTTTTTGAGATTGATAAAAAGGGACGATCTATTCAAAATTATAGATGTGTTTGATCCGGAACCGCCCAATCGAGAATTCGGTCAAACGTTAGCCGAAACTTCCAACTCCATTTTTACCCCTCATATCGCCGGATACAGTCAAATCGGAAGAATGAGCGGAACTTATCGAGTCGCCGAAAAATTATCGATTCTTTATCGTGATCCGCACCTGCCTCCGTTCGAATCTTTTTTGCAGACAGTGGGAGATTTTAAAACCGAAACCTTTTTGCCCGAAGAAGACAAACTTCTGAGATCCGCCTGGAAAGAGGGAGATCCTACATATTTCGAACGAAGACGAAATTCGTATCCGGTGAGATTGGATTGGGGATTGACCTGAAGAGACCGCGCCCAGATGATTCGATTTTTAAATCCAGAATTTTCCGTGATTTTACTTTGGGACGGACTTTAAGTCCCTTGCAAGCGGAATTTTACGACGATACTTTGTCGGAACAACTTTGTAAATTTGCTTGTCTACATTCTGAAAAACGGCCGCAAGGATCATTTACAATTCGCTCTTATAAAAATCAACGAATAACATGATTCTAATATTTTATCGCGTAATGAAGAGGGCGCTGATAAAATCAAGAATCGCTTCGATTCCAATTTATAAATTGTTGACCTTTTGCAGGCTGACAGCTCGGACAAAAAAACGAATCGTATCCTAACACGTTTGCTCTTCGAATCGTGGTGCCACAGTTAGGGCAGGGTTCGTTTTTCCGATTTCGAACCTTTACGTGATCTCTGACTTTTACGTCCAAGGGAGCGTTTTTATTCCGAATGTATTCGATGGAACTGAAAAGAACTTCTTTGATACTTTTGTAGAGCAGGGATTTTTCTTTTTGCGAAAGTTGATTGCAGGGTGTTTTAGGATGAATGTGTGCCGCAAAAAGAACCTCATCCGCATAAGCATTGCCTAACGCACTGAGTTTACTTTGGTCCATTAGAAATACTCTCGTTTGTTGGCGGTTTTTTTCCATCGTTTTTAAAAAGGCGGCTTCGGTAAACTCTTCCGAAAGAAGATCGAGACCTTGTTCTTTGTATTTCGAGATCCGTCCCAATTCATCGGGTTTGAGAAAATAAACTTTTCCCATTCTTGTATCGTCTATATAATTCAGAGTAGGACCGTCCGTCAGGATTCTGACACAAAGATCTTTTTTTTTGTATTTCGGATCCAGAGAAAATTTTCCGGACAACATAGGGTGAATGACTATATTCATTTTTTCGAATGAAAAGTCGAGAAACGGACCGTTTCTTTCTATTTTTAAAAAGGACAAATTGTTGTAAAAATCATCCAGAACCCCGCCCGTTAGATTTCGAACCACTACAGGATCCACGATTTCGACGGATCGTATTTTTTGATTTAGTAATTGGGGAACAAGTCTCTCCTTGATGATTACTAAATCCGGCAACTCTGGCATACGGCGATTGGATTCTATTTTTTACTTTCGTCAAGAATATGTTCTATTACCGAAAGGATGAATTTTGTCAAAAAATTGCTTGTGCGAACTTTAGAGGTATCTTAGTCTGAGGGTCTTACTGGATTGGCTTTTGACAATCAGGGAGTTTTATAATGAAACTTATTTTCGGACTGATGCTCTTTTCTGCGTTTATGAATTGTTTGTTGCTCGACTCGATGGGATTGGAAACGAGATATAAAGGCAGCGAAGCGAGACAAAGGATTACCGATGGAGTCAATAAAATATCCGCTGCAAGAAAAGCGGCCGGGTTTGTGGATACTCCGGAAGAGGCGATCGTTTTTCTTTTAGCTCCGGATCTTGCGGGAATCGAAGAGGATAAATACTATCAGAAGGTGAGAATCGATGATTGTTATAAAAGAATCGTTTCGATACAAGGCGTTTTTATCTCTCCCTTGCTTCCGATTTTATTCGAATGCAATCTAAAACCCGACGGAATTTTACTTCAAGACGAATGACAAAGTGCAAATCGGATCCGCGCCGTTTTTTCCGCTTAAAAACAAAACGGATATAGGATCCGATCTGTGATCAGTCATAATCCAAAATTCCCCTTTTTAAATCGTATTTGCGGCAAAGTTCTTTTGTTTTAACTCGTAGCGCTTCTCTGTAATACGTGGGCATTTCATAGCTGTTTAAAAAGAATTTCCGATATTTGTCCATCAGATGGGGATAGTGTTTTTCTACTGTTTTGAAGATAAGGGTTTTACTATCCGATGTTGTGTTTCCGAAAAGAGTCAGGCTCGCCGGAAAAATATATCGAATTCCCGCGTCACAAAACGTTTTGAACATAAAATCCAGATTCTCTCCGGTGTCCGTGATATGAGGAAGCAACGGCATCAAACTGACTCCGCTAAAAAAACCGTTTTGAAGTGTCTCTTTCAATACAGATAAACGCCTGCTTGGAGGAGTCGCGCCCGGTTCGAATATTTTTGCGATTTCGTCATTCAAATTAGAAAAGGAGAATGTGATGAAAACTTTGCGATCGAGTTTGTTTTGTAGGTCATCCGGCAGAATCGCCGCGTTTTCGATTTCTTTTAGAATGTCAAAATCACGAATGATCAAATCGGATTTTGTAATGATATGAACCGGGAATTTGTATTTTAGAATGACCTTAAGTAGATCCCTGGTAATTTTTTCCGTTTTTTCAAAATGTAAGTATGGATCTGTCGCGGACGAAAGCAGTATGATTCCATATTGATTCTTTTTTGCTCGCGCGTTCAGCTGCCTATCCAATACTTCCGCAGCATTCGATTTGATCGAAAGTTTATCTTCTATATGAATTCCGTATTTGTTTCCAGGAACGTAACAATAGAGACAATTGAAAGAGCAGCCGCTGTAAGGATTGATCGTATAATCCTCCAGAAACCAGGGGTCTCTGCGTTTGGTTTTGTTTAATATGTTTTTAATCCGAATATTTTGAGGCATATTTGGAGGAGCGGCTTAGACCGATTCGGATTTTAGTTTTGAAGAATGGATTGATGTCGGAATCGTTTGTCAAAGTATGATCGAATTTTTGAATGATATCCGGATGAAATTTGGCGATTGTTTTTACAGCCCAACCGATTCCTTTTTTTGTATGAAAGTCTTTTGTGCCCGACTGCGTTAAAAGCAGACGAAACATTTCTTCTACATATTTTTTCCTAAGTCCTTTTTTGACCGCATAGTGTGTTGCGACTCCCACCGATCGAGTAACCCAGCTATTATCATAAAAAATGAATGTTTTTAAAATCGGAATCGTATGTTTCGGATTTTTCAAAAGGGAATATCCCATCACTCGTTCTCCGATAATATCGCAGACATACCATTCGTTTCCCAAAATCATATATTCGACCGCTTTGCCCAGAGATTCATCCAAATGTTTGTCCGAACGAAGTTGCAATATCATTCCGGCAATTACATAACCACCCATCTGCCGCAGATCGATAATTTGATTCGTAAATTCGATTTGTTTTGTTTCGGAAATTTTAGACTGAATTTCCTGGGCTGCATATTCCAACAAAGGGAACTTTACTTTCTTTTGTAAGATTTCCGAATTGATTCTTTGGATAAAAACGGTTTTGTCGTTCTGATCTTTTATAATTGTTTCGATTCTGTTTTTGATTTCTTTTTTGGAGGTGATTTGATCCATGTAAAGATAAGACCTGGAAGTTTTTAGTTCTTTGAGTGTCTTTTTGTCAATATACTTTTATTTTCTTAAAAACTTACAGCGTATCCTCAAAAAACCGGTTGACAGAAACATATTTTATATATGTAATTGCACATGTGTAAATACATATATGTAGATGCACGGAAACTTCTTGGAGGCTTTTATGCTTTCTATTATGGAGAATCGTGAATTATCCCCCTCCGGTCTTTACCGGATTCGTTTTCAGGATTGTGATCCTTTTGGTCACCTTAACAACGCGCGTTATATGGATTATTTTTTAGAGGCAAGAGAAGACCATCTCAGGGATTTTTACGGGTTTGATCTATTTGAACACGCTTCGATGGAAGTGAAATCCTGGGTGGTGACCAGGGCTCAGATTGCATATCTGGAACCGGCAAAACAAAGCGAACAGGTAAAGATCGTAACCCGTCTTGTGGCAAGTACGGACGGAAGTATTCGAAACGAAGATCTAATGTATGATCAAACGGGCAAACGTCTGAAAGCGATCGTTTGGATCGATTTTGCTTTTGTGGATCTTAAAAAGGGAAGAGCGATTCGGCACGGCGAGGATTTGATTCGTTTTTTTGATTCTGTTCTTTATAGAGATGCAGGTCTTGAAAACGGAAATTTTGAGGAGCGTGTAAGAGAGATGAGACGCACTATGGCTCCAGGGATGGACGCGATCCCGGCTTAAGAATTTTTCGGAGAGTTTTTATGGTCAGAAAAGTGGAACCAATGATTTCTAAAAAGTTAACCAAAAAGGAATCTTCGATACCCACTCAGGAAGAACTTCTGATCGTAGGTCTGGGATGTCTCAACTTCAATTTGAAAAGGGCATCCCGGGCGGTATCTCAATACTTTGATCATGTGCTGGATCGGGTCGGTCTGACTTCTCATCGTTTTAATATCCTTATGACTCTCGGAACAACGGAAGGAATGGAACTCGCTCCGATGGCGGATCTTCTCGTTATGGATCGGACTACTCTTCTGAGAAATCTGGAGCCTCTCGAATCCCTGGGTTATATCCAAGACATTCCTTCGGATAACAAAAGGGCTCGAAAAGTCGCTTTGACTTCCGCAGGTTGGAACGCTCTCCGACTTGCCTATCCCGCCTGGAGGGAGGCTCATGATCGAGTCGTTAAAAATATAGGAGTTTCGGAATGGAAAATTTTGATCAAGGGACTTCGAACGGTTTCTAAAAAAAGAATATTCGAAAAATAAAATATTATTGATTCGATTTTTTTCGTATAAGATTTACCGCCGATTACCCCAGCCATTTTAGGATGACCTTGGTAAAATCCGCCTGAATTGCCGGCTTGCTCACATAGTCGTCCATTCCCGCTTCGATACACTTTTCCCTTTCTCCGGAAACAATTCCTGCGGTAAGAGCAATGATCGGAACATGATGCCCGATTTTCAAACTCCGGATCGCTTTTGTAGCTTCGTAACCGTTCATATCCGGCATTTGAATATCCATAAAAATCAAATCGGGCATCTCCTGCAGATTTTTTTCCAACGCTTCGAGACCGTTACGGGCTTCGATTGTTTTTGCCGCCGGTAGGATTCGTTTTACGATGCTTTGAGTGAGAAGCATATTGACCGGATTGTCTTCGACGATGAGAATTTTGATCGACTTTTTATTTTCTAAAGAAGGGATTTGTTCGCGGGATTTTTTTTCGGAAACGGATATCGACGGTCTATTCAGAATCTGGTTTCTCGCAAGTAGGTCGTAGAGCTGTTGGATATAAATCGGTTTGGTGATCACCTCTTTGATTCCGATTTGATTCGATTTTTCTATCGTATCCGCATCGTCGGATGCGCTGCTCAATAAAACGATCGGTTGTTCGGTTTCGGAAAGCTCTAATTTTTCCCGAATGACTTTTGCTGTTTCAAGTCCGTCCATAAACGGCATATGATAATCCATCAGAATGATGTCGTATCTTTGACCGGAGGAAATCCGATCGATCGCCTCCGTTCCGCTTTTTACGAGTTCGCAAGGAATATTACGTAAATATAACATATCTTCGAGTATTTTTCGATTGTTATCGTTGTCGTCGACCACGAGAACGTTTCTGATTTTTTCCAGATTCGGCCAATCTACGTCCCGATCCGTTTCCACTACTTCCAGCTTTAAATCGAAAAAAAACGTGCTTCCTTTTCCGAGTTCACTGGTCAATTCCAGTTTGCTTCCCATCATCGCGAGCAACTGATTCGAGATCGTCAAACCAAGACCCGTTCCTCCGAATCTCCTCGTTGTAGAAGCGTCCTCTTGTGAGAAAGCCTCAAAAATTCTTTTTTGATTTTCGGTTGCGATTCCGATTCCAGTGTCTCGCACCGAAAAACGGAATAACGTTTCGGTTTTGGAGAGTTTTTGTATTACTTCGATTTTGAATTCAATCTCGCCTTCCTCCGTAAATTTGACCGAGTTTCCAAATAAATTCACGATAATTTGTCTCAATCGAATACTGTCCGCGTTTACGAGTTTCGGAACTTTTGAAGATATATTGATCAATACTTCCAGATCTTTTTTATGGGCTTGAAATTTAATGATATTTACAATTTGACTTCCGAGTTCCCAGAGATCCGTTGTCTCATAGGAAAGTTCCAGTTTACCGGCTTCAATTTTAGAAAAATCTAATATATCATTGACAATATCCAAAAGGGCGACTGCCGATTGATAGATCGTCATCATATATTGATGTTGTGTGGGATCCAATTGAGTGCGCATCAATAGATCGGTAAATCCTATAATTCCGTTGAGAGGGGTTCTGATTTCATGACTCATATTCGCGAGAAAGTCCGATTTTGCAAGATTGCCTTTTTCGGCGAGAATCTTGGCCCTTTTGAGTTCTTCTCTTTGAAGACAGCTTTCGGTGATGTCTTGGGTAAACATCATGATTCCTCCGATCGAGCCGTCGAGTTGATACCAAGGTCTGACTTCCCAGCGAAGATACTGATCCTGATCCCAGCCTTCCGGTCTCCAGATGTCCTCGTCGTTTTTAAGAATCTCTCCCGATAAGCAACGTTGATGAATCTCCTTCCATTCCTGCGAAATATTCGGAAATACTTCGTAATGAGACAAACCTAAGATTTCTTTTTCTTGAAGATGATATTCCAGCAACCATCTCTGGCTTACCGCGATATATTTGATTTCGGTATCGAACATCGCGACCGCGGCAGGCGCGTGTTCCACGAACGCTAGGAGTCGCGATCTTTCATTAAAGAGTGCGATTTCCGCCTTTTTTCTTTCGTCGATATCGTAAAGCGCTCCGTAAATTCGAATACAAACTCCGTTTTCAAATTCTCCGTTTGCTACGGATCTGACCCAAAGTTCGTTTCCTTTTGCGGTGATCAGTTGCATTTCGATATCGTATGGAATTCCGTCTTGGATCAGACGATTGAGTGCTTCCAGTAATTTGTTTCTGCTTTCGCCTTCCTTGATAAATTGAATTCCGGTATCGATTGAGGGAATATAATCGGGGGCCACTTCGTGCATCTCTTTGGTCACCGCGGACCAAGTGCCGATTCCGTTTTTTAAATTCGCATCCCAGGCTCCGATTCGAACAAGTTTGCTTGTTTGTTCGAGAAGCGCTTTTGCACGAATCAATTCGCTTTCAAAGTTCTTACTCTCCGTGATGTCATGAGTGATGACCATAACCGAATAATCCGGCAGATCGATCGGAAGAGCTGTGACTCTTGTCCAAGTGACGGATTTATCTTCTCTTAGAATTCCGATCACTTCTTTAACGACGGTTTTTTCCGTTCTGGCTCTTTGACTCGGAAGCTCGTAGGATTCGAGTCTGCGTCCGTCAGAGTTTATAAAAGTTCGTTCTTTGTAGCGTTCTTGCGCGATTCCTTCCTTGGAGATCAGGAGAATCTTTTCCAACATCGGATTGACTTTGACAATTTTATTATTTTGATCGAGCAAGGTGACTCCGACGGGAAGCGCTTCAAAAAGAGTGTTGAGTTCGATTTCGCTTTTTCTCAATAGTTCCGTCGCTTCTCGAATGGGGGTGACATCGTTTACGATCATATAAAAACCGGCAAGAGCTCCGTTTCTCATATCCGGAATATAATTCGCCAAAGTATGCTTAGACGATTTACCGTCGGGCATCGGTATGATGATTTCAAATCGTTGTTCTTGTCCGAGAAGAACTCCTTCTATATACAGAGAATTTTCCTTGTAGAGTTGTTCACCGATAACTTCGCGGATATGTTTTCCGAGAATATGCTTCGGATCGATCCCGAACCAATTGAGATGCGCGTTGTTTGCAAAACCATTGATCAGGTTTTTATCCCAATAGCCGATTAAGGCGGGGAGGTTATCCAAGATGGATCGAAGATGAATTTCAAAGTCCTTAAATTCTACCGAATGAGATGTGATCTCCGGAAATTCGGCGGCTCCCAATAAACGAAACGGATTTCCGTCAGGGTCGTATACGATCTTGAAATGAGATTTGAGATATACCATTCTTTCGTTTTTAGAATAAAAAGATAGAATTTGTTCAATGGGATCATCACCGCGAGGAGTGGATTTGATGATTTCTGAGATCCGTTCCAAAGTTTTCTCCGGAAACAAATCCTTATACTTCTTAAATTCGGGGATTTCCTTTCGATCGTAACCAAGCGTGGATAAAAATTTCGGATTGCACCATAACGTGCGGGTAGGGCTTAGATCGAGGATCCACATTCCTTCGAGCGCGTAGTTTTGAATCAATTGAAAGAATTGCGGATCTTTCTGAATCCATTGATAAAGTTCGAGTTCCAAAGCTTGTAACATATGATCCGAATGAAAAAACACTATAAATTGAGTGACTCAGAAAATTGTGAAAAAAATTCTAAGTCAATATAAAATTCAAAAATTCCGGAAACCCATTTTGAATTCGAAGATGAGAATGAATTTTGACAATGCCTATTTGAACTTAATTCTCTGAAATTTGCCCCTATCTTTTGATTTCTTTTTGTTATTTTTATGTCAAAATAAGAGAGTGTCCAATCGCGACAAATCCGATTTTTAGCAAGAAATGAACCGAAAAAGATCGATGATCGATCAAGAATTTCGAGTTATATTCTGAAAAAGATATAAAGGACATTTTTAAAAATGAATATTCTTAAAATAGAATGTATTTTTATTTATAATTTTTAGATCATGTTTGTTTAGGATTGATATTGGCGAAACGGGTTTTCAATTTTTCTCTTTTTATAAGATAAAAGCGATGAGATTCTTTCTTGATTTCTTGGAAAAAAAGAATTTCCTATTTAAATCCGACTTTGTATTCTTTGGATTCATGATGTGACGATGCGGGTTTAAACAATTTAATGATTTTATCAAAAATACGTCACTTTTTTAAACCTCCTTTTTTTTCCGATGCGGAAAAGGATTTTTCCGTTCGGTTGATGTATGGAATCATGATCGCGTGTTTGGCGGTCGTATTATCATATCGGATTCTTCATCCGATTTTTGCGGAGAAACCGAAAGCAATTTATATCACTGCATATCTGGTTCCTTTAGCGGTTTTCATTTGTCATCTGATCGCTAAAAGTGGCAGGATTCTTTTAGCCGCTCATTTTTTAATCGGAATCGAATGGTTGTCGATCTTTATCGTAATGCTGAGAGAGGGCGCCACTCAAACCGTCGTTTTTCCTTTTTGTCTGATTCTAATTTTGATTTCCGCGCTTCTTCTCGGAAATAGGGCGGCCTATTTCTACACGTTTTTATCGATTCTGTTTTTCTCATTCAGCGCTTATCTCATTCACATCGGAGTCGTCCGTCCGATGGAAACGCATAACGGACCTTGGTCCGCACTATTGGGGGAAATTTCTGCATTTGTTCTTGTGGCGATTTTGACGAGATATACATTATCCGGTTTTCATAAGGTAAAGGCGGAATTATCCGAAGTTCAACGTTATGCGAAATTGGGTGGATGGAGTCTGAATATTGAAACTTTGGAACTCATTCTTACCAAAGAATTTCAAATTCTTTTAGGAGAACCTTTTGCCACCGAATCCAAAAGCATGTCCCTTATGACTTATCTCGATACGTATGTCGTCGAAGAGGATAAAATTCGGATTCTTTCCGCGTTTCAGGAAAGTCTTCCCAAAACGGAGGATCCGCAACATTCCGCGGAGATAATCTATCAGGTCAAAGGAACGGACGGTAGAAATCGTTTTCTTTTGGTAAAGGGAAGATTCCGTGATTCTATTCTCGGATTCGGAACCGCTCAGGATATTACCGAAAAACATTTGGCCGAGGAAGCGTTGCGACCGACTCAAGAAATTTATTCCAAGGTGTTTACGATGAGTCCGATTTCGACGACGATCTCAACAGTGGAAGAGGGGAAATACATCGAAGTAAACGACAGTTTTCTTACCATGTTCGGATATACGAGAGAGGAAACGATCGGTAAGACAAGTTTGGAACTGAATATCTGGCCGAATCAGGAAGTAAGAAAAGAATATCTGGATCGATTGTTGCGGGAGCGAATTCTCCTAGATCAGGAATTGATTCTCCAAGGTAAGGACGGAAAAGTAATCCACGCGGAATGTTACAGCATGTTTGCGGAAATCAACGGAAAAACATGCGTGATCAATCTTGTGAAAGACATCTCCGCCAAAAAAGAAGCCGAAGCGTTACGTAGATTAAACAAAGAAATTTCGGATCAAAAGGCTTTGATTGAAAGACAAAATCAGGAATTGGAGGAAATTCTTCAGAATCTAAAAAAGACTCAGAATCAGTTGATCGTTTCCGAGAAAATGGCCGCCTTGGGACAGTTAGTCGCCGGAATCGCGCACGAGATCAACAATCCGATCGGTGTGATCAAGGCGTCTAACGATTCGATTCGAAGCTATTTTGAAACCGCTACAAATCGACTTTCGGAGACAACGGAGAGGATTCAAAATTTAAAAACCGCCGAGTTTGAAGAGTTTCAATCCTTTTTGAAAAAAGGAATGTCGGATCGAGAGATTGTTGCTACGAAAGAAGCGAGAATTAAAATCAAGGAACTGGAATCAAAACTAAAGAAAAGAGGTTTTGAAAACTCGCATTCCGTGGCGCAGGATCTTGTGGAATGCGGTTTGGAATTTGCAACGGAGGAATTTCCGCGACTATTCTCCGTATCAAATGTTCAACCGATCATAAATTTCGCACTTCAGGAAATTCTAGCCGCAAAAAGTTCCAAACTGATCGATATGTCAGTGAATCGAACTTCGAAGATCGTGTATGCTTTGCGAAAGTTCACACACTGGAGTTCGGAGGGAGTCAAAACTTCCGTTGTTCTTCAAGATAGCATTGAAACCGTTTTGACAATCTATCAAAACCAATTGAAAGTGGGTGTTGAAATTCATAAGGAATACGAAGACATTCCGCCAATTCAAGGTTATGCGGACGATCTGATACACGTCTGGACCAATTTGATTTACAACGCTGCACAAGCGATGTCTTTTAAAGGAACCCTTGGCATCAAAGTCTCCCGTATCAGTACAAATGAAGTAGAGGTAAGAATTTCGGATACCGGTCCCGGAATTCCTCTCGAGATTCAAGATAGAATTTTTGAACCCTTTTTCACAACAAAAGCTCCGGGAGAAGGATCGGGTTTGGGTCTTGACATCGCAAAACGAATCATAGAAACCCAGTCAGGTTCTATGACGTTTGAAACTTCTCCATCCGGCACTTCGTTTATCGTTCGGCTGCCGATCTCCTGATTCTTCTTAAAATAAGAATCGACAAAGAATCTTTTTAAACCGAAATCCAGCCGTCATTTTTAGCGCCGAACCTCGATTTTTATTCTTGACTTACGGTAATTGTATTTCATGTGTTATATAACATATGAAATATTAATAGCCCGGTTTTGTGTGTCGGAGAAGCGAACGGCCATATCGTGAGCGGTTCGTGTATTTCAACGAGAGCTGGGTTTTGAATTAGGGGAGGAGAAGGATATGCAAACAGACATTCAGGATAGGACGGATTCGAACCGATGGTTGAAGGTCTTTTATAAGACGGACACATTTGGAAATCTTCTCGGGGCGAAAGCGATTTCGGTTTCCAGAACGGAATGTGTTTACGAATACGAGGTCCAGAACGTTCACTTAAACCCGAACGGAATTTTGCACGGTGGAATTCTTTTCAGCGTTATGGACAGCTGTCAGGGCGGGTTCATTCATTTTTTCTTGGATCCGATCTACAAGTATGCGGCGACCGGAACGGCTACGATTCGTTATCTGAAACCGATTCAATCCGGCAGTGTTCGAATCCGTTCGACTTTGAAAGAGCAGAAACGAAGACGTTTGGTCATCGTTTCTCATGTCTACGATGAAGAAGGAGCAGAGATCGCTGTTCTCGAAGAAATCTGGATCGCCATCCCGAAAGAAAGGACGGACGACTCGGTTTGATGCCGGAAGGGTTCCGGTTTTAAAGAAGCCCTCTGTCGTGGCGATTTCCCTTGACTTAAGTTGGATTGATTCCGCCTGTTATATAACAGGAGCTTTTTATGCCGCCTAAGCAGCGCTTTGACAGAGAACAAATTTTAATAGCGGCCATGCGGATTGCCGAGGCTGAAACCGTTGCGAACATCACCGTGCGCAAAGTTGGGGAATCTTTGGGCGGATCCTCTCAACCCATTTACAGCTATTTTCAAACCATCGAAAAGCTGACCCAGGAAGTTCGAAAGGAAATTTACGAACGAGTTCTCGAATATACCAAAGTTGAATATACCAATTCTCCGTTTTTGAATATCGGAGTCGGATTTGTGGTTTTTGCCAGAGAGAATCCGAACTTATTCCGGAGTTTGTTTTTGGATGCGAACGCAGCGAAAACGTTCACTCAGAAGCTGATCATTTTTGCGGAACACAGGGTCAGTGACGAGCCGCTTTTTCAATCCATAAACAAGTCGGAACTTCGGCAGCTCGCTCTGAGCCGCTGGGTCTATGTTTACGGTTTTGCTTCGCTCGTAAATGTCGGCATCGTCAAAAATCCGACCGACGATGAGATTATCAAAAATATCAGAACTACGGGTCTGCCTATGATACGCAGAGCCTATATTCAAAGTAAAAAAAAGAATCGATCCTAAACTTCTTCTTATCGAACCAAAATTTTATCGTTATAAAACATCCGATTCTTGTCTCGAACGACCGCGAGAATGTCGTCGATCGCAAACATATCTCTGGAACCTCGTTTCATTTCAAACGGCGCCTCATAGAGAAGACCCAAAAATTCGACCGGAGCTTGTTTTGAAAAAACGATATCGTCCTGTCTGATTTTTCGGATCACATTGACTTTGATTTTTTTCCATCCTTCGTAATTGAGATGTGTGATTAGAATTTTCTTAACTTCTAAAGTGGAATCCCGAAGCAAAACATACAAAGACGCGCCCGATCCAGATGAATAGATATGAAACTGAAATTCTTGGACGAATCCTTTTGTTTTCCAAGGTTGTTCCCAAACGATTTCGAAAGATTGATTTTTATCCGCGGGAACTTCCAAGAGAAGACTTTTGGTTGAGTTTCGTTCGGGGCTGAGTAAGAGAGAGGAAATTCTGATGTCGGGATGATATTCTTCTCCTAAACGGGTTTTGAGATTCTTAGAACCCCATTCCTTGGATTCAAAATTTTCGACTACTACCTGTTTCCAAATTTCTGCGGACGGTTTTTCTTGAGCGCCCATTGAAATGGGCAAATGGAACAAAATGAGAATCATAAAAAAAATACAATTTTGATTCCCGATGATTCCGAGTTTACGGAAGGGCTTTTTTTTCATAGAATCGATTGACACTTTCCTTCCAAAGGTTTCCACTATTCGTATATCGTCAAAAGTTCTAATTAACCTAATTCATAGGAGTGTAAAATGAACAGATCTTACCTCGCAGGACTCGCAATTGCTTTTTTAATGTTCGTTTCTCCGGCTCTGGTTGCTCAGGAAGATCTGGATGAAACTTCCACCCCTCAGGCAAATACTCAAGGAAAATCAGGAACTTCCGCGCCTGCGACAAACAATAAAAATGCGGGAACCACACAAGGTGATGACGTAAAGAATGCAGATCTTTATGTGAACTCCAAAAGCTCTTTTGAAATTTCAGCAAAAGACGATTCCAGCACCGTGGATTATATCGAATACAAAATCGGCGAAGCGGATTACGTAAAATATACCTCTCCGATTACGATTTTGAAAGAAGGTGTCAACCGCCTTACTTACAGAGCCGTGGACAAAGCGGGAAACAAGGAACCTGCAAAGGCTCTTGTAGTTGTCGTGGATAACACTTCTCCAGCGATTAAGATCGCTCCGAGTGAAATTCTTTACAATTTGGAAGGATACAATTTCGGATCTAAAAATATAACTTATACCATCGCTGCAACGGATGTACTTTCCGGAGTCAAAGAAGTAAAATACTCCATCAACGGAGGAGACCTTCGGTCTTACGACAATCAACCGATCAAACTGGAAAAAGCCGGTGTCAACCTGATCCAGTATTCCGCAGTGGACAATTCCGGAAATTCTTCTTCGGAAGCGATTTTGGTTGTGACTCTGGACGACGCAAAGCCGGAAGTTGAAATTCAAGGAAACACTCCTCTGGTGATCATCGACGGAAAAACGTATTCCAGAAAAGGAAACTCCTTCACGATCAAAGCTGTGGACGGACAATCCGGGATCAAAAGAATCCTGATCAAAGTCGACAATGCCGCCGAATTCGTTCCTTATGTGGAGCCGATCACGATCGACGCGCAAGGCGAACATTCCATCGAAGCAAAAGCGGTTGATAACGTGGGTAATGAAAGTGAGACCAAAAAAGTCAGCTTTTCCGTGGATGTAAATCCTCCGACTACTCAAATTAGAAAGGTAGAATCTGGTTCTAACAGCAATACACAGCCTGCCGCTCAGCCTACCCCTGCTCCGGCAAAAACGACACCACCTGCGAAGAAGTAAGAATTCTCAAAATCCTTTCGGATTTTTTCCGGGCTTTTTTATGCTTACCGATTTTCTCTGGAACCGTAATTGGTATGGGAATCGCTTCTCTTTTAGATTATTTTCTTCCGTCCAATTGCGAATTTTGCGGAAGACACGATTTCTTTTCTTCTAAGACGGGTATTTGTAGACGTTGTCATCGGAAAGAAAATTCCTCACAAAAAAATTTTGATGTTCTATGCAAAATTTGTAAAGAACCCAAGGACGAAGAGGAATGTTTGTATTGTTCTTCGCGAAACGTTTTCTTTGAAGAACTGAGATTTTTACGTAGTCGATCTCCATTTTTGGCAAAGGTCATCAATCGGATCAAATTCAAATCTGCATATTTGCTTTCCGTATATCTTTGTCTCGGAATGAAACGGGAGCTATCGAGTTGGAAAGAGATACCCTTTTCGGGAATTTTACTTCTGCCTTCCACAAAATCAAAATGGTATCGAAGACAAAACGACAGACCGTTTGGGTCCTGCGATTTCGCTCTCAAAAGAATTCAAAAAATTCTTCCTTGTTCTCTTGTAGAGCCGATTGAAAAAATCAGTCAAGAAAAACAGGCAGGAAAAAATTTCGCGGATCGTTTTATCCATGCAAGACTTGCTTTTCGAATCAAAGAGAGATATAAAGAAAAGCTCCATGGGAATTATCTTCTTTTGGACGACGTGTTTACAACGGGAGCTTCCGCAAACGAGATTTCGAGAATTCTTTTGGAAAACGGGGCGGTGTCGGTCCGGGTGTTGACTCTGATCAGAACGGAAGGGAAACAAGAGGGCTTCAAAAAAGACATTGCGGATGTATAGTATTTTATAAGAACCTGTCCTAAAGGGAACGCAGCATCTCGCTCCCTGAAGACCGATCCATAGGGAGTGTAACATTGAGTTGCTCCAGGGAATGAGACGCTGAGTTCTCCCGAATCGCTCCGCCGCTCCGCTGAACTCAACACCTCGCTCTTGAACGCTGATCCGTAGAGAAGTGTTCATTGAGTTCTCCCGGATCGCTCGGTGGGTTTTGGGGACGCTGTAAATTGACATAAAATCGATATGGAATCACGAAAAATCATTCATGTGGATATGGATGCCTTTTACGCATCCGTAGAACAGCGGGATTTTCCGGAGTATAAGGGAAAACCTTTGATCGTGGGCGGTCCTCCCGGAAGCAGATCGGTGGTCGCAGCCGCCTCGTATGAGGCGAGAAAGTTCGGAGTTCGTTCTGCGATGCCTTGTTCCAAGGCGGCACAACTCGCTCCGCAGGCAATTTTTGTTCCTCCTCGATTTGCGGTTTATAAGGAGGTTTCCAAACAGATCCGGGACCTGTTTTTGGAATATACGGATCGTGTGGAAATGTTTTCTCTCGATGAGGGATATTTGGATGTTACATTCAATAAAAAGAATATTCCGTTTGCCGTAAGTATTGCTAAAGAAATCAGAAGGGAAATCTTCCAGAGAACGGGACTTACCGCGTCCGCCGGTGTGGGAAATTCGAAATTTATAGCAAAATTGGCCTCCGAAAAAAATAAACCAAACGGACTGATGGTCGTGCTTCCGGAGGATGTGATTTCGTTTATCGATCCTCTGCCCGTTGCCAGTTTTCACGGAGTGGGGAAGGTCACCGCCAAAAAGATGGAAGAGTTGGGAATTCGTACAGGAAAGGATCTTCGTCAGAAAAATTTGGATCAATTGATTCAATCTTTTGGAAAGATGGGAAGCTATTATTATAAAATATCCAGAGGCGAAGACGATCGTGAAGTGGAATCGTCTCGGGAACGAAAATCTCTCGGCGCTGAAATTACCTTTGATCGGGATCGGATCGAAAAAGAAGATCTTTTAAATCAATTGAAGTATGTCGCCGTAGAAGTGGAAAGAAGACTCAAAACAAGGGATTTTTTTGGAAGAACGATAACTCTTAAAATCAAATTTCATGATTTTACTTTGAAGACGAGATCGAAAACAGTTTCGGAACCGGTGTATTTGGCTGAGGATCTTTTTCAAGTCGCGGCGGAACTTATAGAAGAATTTATGCAGAATTCGGAAGGCCATTTTGTTTCAAACAAAGCGATTCGTCTTTTGGGCATCAGTCTTTCGCATCCTCATTCGACAATGGAGGAGCAGGAGCCTGGTTTATTTCCAAATTTATAATATTCTAAATAATTTGTATTTATAGTTGTTACTGCAAACTAAATTTTTCCGTAAAAAGGATTGATGGCGGACTTAAAGTCCCCATAAAAGTAAAATCACACTGAATTACAACTTCAAACCGGCTCCGACTATAAACATCGGTTCGGAAAATTGATACGAACGCGCGGATCCGTTTAAATTGGTTTGTCGATATTGGAGATTACAATTAAAAAAATACGAATCCGATTCCCACTGAACGCCGGTTCCCGCAAATAAAACTGTCTGTAACATCGGTTTTGAATAAATTCCGCTTTCGTAACTCCTTCCGATTCCAAACCCCGTCTGCGCAAACCAAAAAATTGTCTCCGAAATCGGAATATAATATTTCAAACCGGGCAAAAACGAAAGTGTTTCTATTTTGAATTTGCTGCCCGCTTGTTTGCCGTTGTCATAATCTCCGAAATGCGGATTGAGTATGACCCCAATGAGAGAGAACGTGCCCAAAGCCTGATATTCGGGCGAGGAATTGGAGTTGATATTCAAAAAAAGCCCGACGATCGGAGACATACCGCGATCCGGAAAGGAAAAAGAATTTTGTTCGAGCCCGAGCGAAAACCCCAGGCGAACGCTGCGACGGTATTCGGATTGTAAGGAAACGGTTTGAACGTCGACGGTGTATTTTGTTTCCAAATAAGGATCGATATTCAAGATTGTGGTTATAAAATCCACGATATTATAACCTCGATTAAATCCGGGACTATCCCTAACTTTCGAATTCCATTTGGAGATGTTGAAAGAAAAGTAGAATTTTTTAATATTCTTCTGTTCTTCTTTTTCCTCTTTCATTTCCGGTTTTTGGATCTCAGAAACGAGAATTTTATCGACGAGAATGAGCTCGATCCTTTCCGTATTGCCAAATTCGTCTTCCACCAAAACATGATCTTCTCTTAATGTTGTTTTGACGTTTTTGAAATCGGTTCCGTTTTTTAAAATCACAGTATCCGCCGAGATGAAACCGGGTTTTAGAAATAAATATATAAATAAAATCAGAAAAAAAATTCGGATTCCGCGAACCGGTCTGTTGTAAATCGGATTCGAAGTCATCATCAAAACGAAATGGATTCTACTTCCTTTGCCATAATAGCTCTTTTTTTTCCGTTTGTTTCTAAAATATAACGATTTTCGTACTGGATTAAATTTCCTTTAAGTTCGGAGCCGTCTTTCAATTTAACGGTTTTAATTCCTAAACGAACAGGGGATGATTTATTCTTTAAATCGGACCCATTCTCTTTCCATTCCGGAGTTTTTTTTTCTCCATTTCCGGGAGAATCGATCCGAGTTTCCGCTTCGATCGATTCGGAAGTTCCAAGACGATCCGATAGGCTTTGCAATCGATCAAGACTCGTAGAATTTAGTTTGATTTTTTTTCGGACACTCGAATTTGCAATGACCCTTTCTTTGATTTCTTTGAGTTCGATAAATATTTTTTGAGGATCGTTTCCGGTTTCGTTCAATAAAGCAAGTTTCATCATTTCCAGCTCTTTTGAAACCAGCTCCGAATGGATTTCGATTTGAGAATCGGAGATCGTTTCCGAAAAAACGTCTTTAAATAGATCGATCTCTTCCGGATTCAAATTGGGAAATAAGGATTCTACCGATTTTTTTTCGGATAAGAAGGGAAGAAGATACCGGATTCCGGATTGAACGTTTACGCTTCCGTCCCAAACTTTTACGGAGGAGCCTCGTTCCGAATTCTCCAATAACACTTTTGTTCCGAGCAACCGGATTTGCGTTCCATTGATATAAAGCGTGGTCTTATTCGAAGATTGAATCGATTCGTTTAACAATAATTTTCCACGAACCAAAAATAAGGATAAGGATTCCTTTTCTGTTTTTGGAAGGTGCAAAATGTTGACTTCGGACTCGGAAAAAATCCGAAAATGGATCACTCCGGTTTTGCCGACGATCCTGACGTCGCAAAAGGATTTTTGATCCGATCGTAAAACGCCGGTTTTTAATTGATTCAAATCACATTGACCGATGGTTTCAAAACTAAGCTCTTCGTTTGTTTGAGAAATTTTGTTTTTGGAGATCCAATAAACGGAGAACGCAAAAACCAAAATCGCCGCAATGGCGAGAAATCTATAAATCGGATTGTTTATCAATGTTTTTCTTTTCGAAGTTTCCCTCGGCGTAGTATTGGAGATGATTTCAGTTAGCGATTTCGAATGTAATTTGAGTCCGCCTTGCATTTTTAAATAATTGTCGTATCTTTTTTTGAGTTCAAAATTTTGTTCGATGATATGGTTTAATCTTTGATTGTCGTCTTCAGGCAGTTCACCAAACAAGTATAAAGTCATCAGTTCTTCGAATTCTTCTTGTAGATCTTTTCTTTCCATGATTACAAAACCACTTTTCTTCTTTCTAATTCTTCTCGAAGCAGATCCAAGGCTTTTAGCAATTTTCTACTAACGGTTCTGGAAGATATGTTTAATGCCTTTGACGTTTTCTCCAATGTGTAATTGTTGATTTCCTTGAGGAGTATAATGCTTTTTTCCGGTTCCGGCAAGGATTCTATGATCTCTCTCAACTCCTGTTCTATGATTTTCGTTTCGATTGTTTCGATAAAATTGTCTTCCACCTGAAGCGAATCTATCGAAAAATTTCCTTCAAGAACCTGTTCTTTGATACGATTTTTTCGATACTTGTAATACGTATTTTTTGCGATTGCTGCAGCCCAGGTATAAAAACTTCCTCTTTCGGGTGAAAACTGAGGAAAAGAGCGGTAAATATTGATAAAAACTTCCTGGGCGATATCCTCCACCTCTTCCGGATCCGTTGAAAGAAATCGAATGACTTTATAGATGGAATCCTTATATTTCTCATAAAATACCGAAAAATCGTGATCGTGACTTAACTTCATTTTAACCTATTCATTTAAAAAGCACAAAATCAGAGCTCGTAAAAAACAGATTCGTTTTTACGGAGCCGTTCATCATATTTCCAATTCCTCGATTCCCTTTGGGGAAAAATAAAAAGGACATCCGGGATCATTTTCATTTTTTTCTGAAATGGATCTTTCGAATCGTTTTTATTTTGTATATGACGAGAAAAATTGCAACTGTATCGACTCATAATTTTCTTTCTTCTAAGTTTTTATCTGTTGAAAAGAAAGGAGACTCTGAAACTGCAATTCTTTGAATTTATAAAAAATCATCTTATTTGGATAATTCAAATGGTCCTTCTTTTTATTACGTTTAAATGCAAATACGAAAAGGAGCATTCGCTCCTTTTCGTATTTGATATAGATGCAGAAGAGTGAATTCTTTCTACATGGATTTCAGCATTGTGCTTTTACACTATCGAATATTGCCCTTACTTCAAGGAACCCAAGATGGTCGGTAAGTGAAAGATAATATTCTTTTTTGTTGGATCGGTTAGATTGTTTTCTCCATTCGTAGCATTGGGTCTATCCGCGGCATCCAATTGCGGAGAAAAGACATTGTTCCCATCGTTGGAATCCCAAAACAAAACGTTGTCAACGGAAACTTCAAACAGAAGTTCTGAACCGTTTTCTTTGGAGGTATTAAACGGTAAAACCAAGACATACACGGACGGTTGCAAAGCCCCACCACTCGTTGCGGGTTGTTTGAATTTCAATCTTTTCTCAATAGCATGCACTGTTGTA
Source organism: Leptospira sp. WS92.C1 (assembly GCF_040833975.1). Classification (NCBI taxonomy): domain Bacteria; kingdom Pseudomonadati; phylum Spirochaetota; class Leptospiria; order Leptospirales; family Leptospiraceae; genus Leptospira; species Leptospira gorisiae. The sequence continues at coordinate 3,417,603 of NZ_CP162130.1, read as the reverse complement.
GTGCCGGGAACGGGAGGGTTTAAATATCCTACCGAATAGTTGTTTTCCATGTGAGTGCCGGTAGTCGCATCAACCCATGCGCTTAAGGAACTGCAAGGACCAGTAAGATTTATGAGTTCGTTTTGATCCCATAAGACGTATCCTGGCGATGTTAACCAGGATTCGGGACATCCATCGGTGCTACTAAATATCTTTGTCTGAACGGTGCCGACGACTGAATCTGCCTCCTCTTCTCCCAGACCGGAATCTAAGATTAAAGTTGTGTATCGATAAGAATGCTCCGGTGCTTGATTGGGATCCAAGTAGTAAACAAAAGAACGTGCGACGATTCCGACTCGATCATAATCTTGGATCTGATCATGAATCGGATTGTTAAGCTTCAGAAACCCGCTTTTGTCACCTGTGATTGGTATTGGCGTCCAGGCCGGACAAGCAGTGAAAGCCAAGTCCTCAGCATTATCAAACTGCGGAAAAGACATAAGTTTCCAATCCGCATTTTCCAAGGTTTCGGTCCCGGGAGCGGGACCACCCTTTGCAACGGATTTGTAGGCTACCATTTGGCATACTTCAATCCCTGCGGCAGCAGGAGTGATAAAATGATCGTTAAAACCGTCTGCGTTACCGTCACCGTAATTTTGAGGATCCTCTCCTGCAAGGTCGGTCAGTAAACCGGCGGAATGCGGTAACATGCTGGATTGTTGAAAGCTCGCGGAGCGTGCCGCCGCCAAAGCGCCCATATTGGAAAGTCGGAATTCCGCTTGATTCCCTCCCATGGTCATTGCCAACAACGTCAACTCTTCCAGACCCAGGGTACCATCTTTTTTCTTTGTACAACTCACTAGAAAGATAGATATGGCGAGTACGGCGGCAAATTGCAGCGCTACTCGTTTTGTTTTATATTTGATTTGTTCCATCGTGTAAAACCTCCAATGAAATCACGGAAGAAATATAGAAAGGTCCGGATGGAACTGAGACAAAATGGATCAAAAATAGGTGAGATTTGAATCCGAATCCGAGTCGTTTCATGCGGAAATCAGATGCAAATTATAATCCTGCAGTTTGTTTGTTCGTTTTGAACAAACAACCAAGGGTTTGGCTTCAAATTGAATTCAAATCGTTTTTAAAAAGGATTTGGTAAATTGAGAGGATTGATTTGCTTTCTAATTTTGCAACATACGGAATCTTATTTTGAATCCGAATTGAGTCTTCCCAATTCGGATCGCGGAAAAAAAGGTTCTTTGTTCTCCAAAAGACTCGAAACAAAACGGATATCGCTCGAAAGTTATTTCCATTTTTCTAATATTCTAAGAATTTCGTTTCCGAATTTTTCCACCTTCGCGGAACCCATTCCTTTTACAAGGGATAGTTCTTCGGGTGTTTCCGGCATTTGTTTTGCGATTTGGACGATGACTGGATTTTGAAGAACCATGAATTTTTTCCACTTCCTTCTTCTTGCTTCTCTGTCTCGAAAGTTTTTCAATTCTTGAATGACGTTTTTTGCGGGGATGACTTTTTTTTCACCGTTGTCATCCACTTCTTTTTTCTTTCTTGGAGTTTTGACGATGACGGTCGACGCTAAAATCAACTTCGGATACTTGTCTCCGACGATTTTTATTTTTTTATCGGCAATCCATTGGTCCAAAACTCGGAGGATCGCTTCTTCCGATACGGATTTTAAGGATCCATAAACCGAAAGTCTATCCAATTTTTTTCTAAGAAGTTCGTTGGATTTGGATCCTCGTAAAATTCCCGCGATCATTCTTTTACCGAACTTACCCGGGATGAGCTCGAGAACTTGTTCGATTGTTTCCAATTCTTCTTTTGAAAAATCGTATTTTTCTTTTTGTTCTTTTTTTTGTTTTTTATTCTCTTCTCTTTGTAAAAACTCGTCTCTTCCGGAGGACGTGGTTGTGTTTGCGGACTCACCCTCTAAGCAGATATCGCAGGATTGACAGGATGAGATTTCTTCTCCAAAGTAAAGACAGAGAATTTTTTGTCTGCACTCCGAAGACATTGCGTATTCTTTTACATACGAGAGTAAAGTTTCGCCTCCCTTACGATTGGATTCTTTTCCTATAATAAAACTCTGTGTAACCAAATCGGACGGATGATAAAAAAGAATACATTCCGAATTTTTTCCGTCTCTACCCGCGCGTCCCGCTTCCTGATAATAACTTTCCAAAGACGCGGGAGATTGATAGTGGACCACAAGACGAACATCCGGGCTGTCCAGTCCCATCCCGAACGCGTTTGTCGCGACGAGCACGTTTGTCTTTCCAGTGGAATATCCGTCCTGGGCTTTTTCCCGGCTGGAATCGGTTCTTCCCGCGTGATACTTTCCTACTTTAAAGCCGTTCTTTTTTAGAAGTTCGTAAACAGATTCCACCTTTTGTCTGGTCGCGCAATAAATGATGGCTCGTCCGGCCGATGATTTTTGAAAACTGCCCTGAATCAAAAGCCGCAAAAGATCGCTTTCCCTCGAAGTTTCGTTTTGAGGAAATCGGATCGAGAAGTTTAAATTCTCCCTAAAAAAACTTCCCTTTACTAAAACCGGCTCTTTGAGTCCCAGAGAATCGGATATGTCTTTGATCACTCGTGTGGTCGCTGTGGCGGTTAACGCGATGACTGGGATCTTTTTCGGGAATTTCTCCCTGAGTTCGTGGAGTTTTCGATATTCGGGCCTGAAGTCGTGACCCCATTGGGATACGCAGTGTGCTTCGTCTACTGCGATTCTTTGCAAAGGAAGTTTGGGTAGAATTTCGAGCACTTGTCTGCTCAAAACCTTTTCGGGGGATAAATATAGAATTCTGATTTTACCGGTGGTCGCGCGACTTAAAATTCTCAGTTGTTCGAGATCGTCCTGTGTTGAATTGCAGTATTCCGCGGGAATTCCTTTTGCTTTGAGAGAATCCACCTGATCTTTCATCAGTGCGATTAAAGGTGAAATGACAAGAGTGAGGGACTCTTCCTCTAAAACCGAAGGGAGCTGATAGATCAGGGATTTTCCGCCTCCCGTAGGAAGGATGACTAACGTGTCTTTTCCTTCCAATACGGATTGGATCGCTTCCTTTTGTCCTTTTCGAAATTTGGAAAGCCCCCAGACTTCTTTGAGAGCCGATTCTAAATCCTTAAACCTTTTGTTTGTTTTTAAATTCATGGAATCCATATTTTCTAAATTCCTCTCTTTGGATTTGGAACCGGGTATCGGAATTTTATTTACAGCGCGTCCCAAAACTACAGTTTACTTTGCCAGAAAAATCAAGCTGCGGCAACTCAACAGTCGGCTAAAACCTATACAAAACACAGGATCAATCCAAACTTCGAATCTTACGATAGAGGAATCGGCTCGGATGTAGGGATTCCAAAAGGGAAGATTCGATAGGAACGGGTTCATCCAGTATCAAGGAAGCGAGAATCTCTGCACCTAAAAAAGAACTCAAAATCCCTCTCGAACCCAAACCTCCAAAGACATAAAGTCCGGGAATCGTTTTGACATTTGAATACGTCTTTCCGCGATTTTTAGGAAGTCCAATTCCTCGGTATTCTTTGCAAAATTCCAAAGGATCGCAGATCGGTCCGATCACCGGAAATCGATCGGGGGTTTGGGCGCGAAATCCGACTTGTTCCGAAACGATGTCGTCTCGGTTCCATTTCATATCCGGATATCTTTCGCGAACAAATTGGAAAAGTTGATCCGTATCTTTTTTTCGGGGTTCGGAATCCGAATCGAATTCGTCAAAAGTGGAGCCGAGAATATGTTCTCCGTCGATAGAAGGTGTGAGATAGTGTTCCGCACAGAGAATGTTTTTGAAACGCGAGGAGACCGGAGTTTCTTTCAACTTGATCAATTGACCTCTGACCTTGCGGATCGGAAATAATTCCCGCCCAAGAATGGGAGTCAACAATTCTTCCATCGAATACGAATTACAAAATATAACAGAATCTGAATGTATTGTTCGTTCTGATTCCTTTAGAAGGAGATTCCATTGTGTTTTGTCATTTTGAACGTTAGTCACCGTTTCCAGAATCATTTGAATTCCGGGTTGTTCGGCCAATCGTTTTGCAATGGAACTCGGATGGGTCCAAAAACCTCTCGGGAAAAACACGCCTTCTTGTCGAGGATCGATCCGATCTTTATCATTATATGCCAAATCGGTTGATTTCCGGGAAACGATTTCTGCGGATAGAAGGTGATTTTCCAAACTTTTCTGAAATCTTTCTCCACTCATTTCCGCAGTGATTGCGTGAAAGAGTCCGGAAATTCCGAATTCGTTTGTTTGCGCAAAAGACGATAAAAATTGGAGTGCGTATCGAAAGGCGCGTAACGTGAACAAGCTGGTCGGACTTGGAAGTTTTGTAAGATGCGGGTGTGAGATCGCTCCCGGAATTCCGGATGTTTCGTTTGCGACTCCGGACGGATCCAGAAGAACGACTTCGATTCCTCGTTTGGATAAAGAATTTGCAAGAGACGAACCCGCGATTCCGGCACCGATGATCGCGGCGGTGCGGATCTTTGTTTTTCCAAACGAACGTTTGCACCAGGGTTTGTCTTTGGGAACCGATTTATCCGTTTCCAAGAACGAATCCGGAAAGGTTCCGGTCAACATTTCTCTTTTTCGGCCGAAGCCCGGTTTTTTTTCCAAAGTAAATCCGGCTGATGTGAGAGAGTCACGAACCATTCTCGCGACCGTAAACGTCGAAACGGTGGTTCCGGGTTTTGCTACGTTTCTAATATTTTGAAAAACAAACTCTTCCCACATTTCCGGATTTTTGGAGGGAGCAAATCCGTCCAGATAGATTGCGTCGACTTTACCCGAAATTTCGCATAACGCGTCTTTTACATCACCCAAAAAAAGGGTAAGATGAATTTTACCTTCCTGAAAACGAAAGTAATTCATTCCAGGGATGAGATCTTGATAGGATTTTAAAAATTCGTTTTTGAATTCGTTCAATTCTGGAAAAACAGACATCGCTTTGGAGATTTCCTCTTTTGAAAGCGGAAACTTCTCGATGGAAATGTAATGAAGTCTAAACCGTTCCTGAAATTTCGAATATTCTTTCCAGGTCGTCAAAAAATTCAGACCGGTTCCAAAACCCAATTCTAAAATGGAAAAAGAACTTTGCGGTCCTAAATTTTCCCATCGTGTGATTAGATCGTTTCCTTTGATAAACACGTGTTTGGTTTCTTCCAATCCGTTTTCGGGTGAAAAATAAATGTCACCGAACTCGTCCGAAATCGGAGTCAGATTTTCCTTCCAGGAAAGCATTAAATCCTCGGCGGTAAAGGTTCGGTGGATTTTGGAGGAACGGATTCTTTCAAAGGACCCGTTTCTCTTCGAAGATGATCGTCAGACGTCGGTCTGGACAATTGAATTTCTTTTCGAACACCCACGCGAATCGTATCCATCGTGAGATAAAGATCGGGCGGGGCTCCGCCCATGGCTGTGGGAATGGTTTGTTTGATCGGATTTCGATCCGTCGTTCCTAAGCTTGAAAATTCGAAATACAAATAGGTATTATAGAATATGGAATCCTCGAAAAATCGGCCGATATTGTATTCGTATAAAAATTTTACCCCGGAGATGATCCTGGATCGGTTTCGAGTCGATGAGATTCTAAATTCCCTTTCTAAAACGTCGAAGTCATAAATGCTGACTCCAAGATTGTATCCGATTCCGAAATTCCAATTTTGTAATTCCATAAAAATCAAATAGATCGTAGTATAGATCTGATAATCCGAATAAAGATATTCCGCCTTTCTTCCAAACGGTTGCGACAAAGGATACAATCCGTAAAGAGTGTGTTCCAAAGGATCGACAGGAATCCGACCGTCGTCCGGAAAGTTCAAAAGATTCCCTCGGAATGATCTCGGCGCTGTAAATGAAAAACTATAAGCCATGTAATTGAAGTATTTAAAATATCCTTCGAAAGGAGTTCCGGGAAGTCTTCTGGGTATGGAACCGATCGAATAAAATGGAACCGATTTTGCGGGATCTTCGCTGACTGTTCGATCCGCGTTTGCGGGATCTTTTGTGCCGGCGTTTGAACGAATGAACTTTTGGATAGGACTATAACTTGTGGAAAAGGTCAATCGAGTTGTGTCCACGCCTCCGGTGAGCACGACGGTTTCAAAAAAAGATTCCAGTGTTCTGCAAGAAGAGAATATCGAGAAACAAATCCAAAGGATCAAAATCTCGGAAAGTTTCCAAACCCAGTGAAGATTGTTTTTTTGATTCAAAGAAAACATCGCTTGAATCAACATTCTTTTTTGGTTCTTTCTCAATTCCAAGTCGGAATTAAGAAAGAGGATCCTTGACCGGATGAGTTTGAAAAAAAAGTCTGGTAGGGAAGTCATGTCAACTGCCGGTCTTAAAATTCCAAAACAATATCCAGTTTCTCTGGCTCCTATGATGGATTGGACGGATCGACATTTTCGTTATTTTCTAAGACTGATTTCCAAACACACGTTTCTTTATACCGAGATGATTCACACGGGAGCGATTCTTCGCGGAGATAGACATCGCTTTTTGTCTTACAGCCCGGAGGAGTTGCCTCTTGCGATTCAGTTAGGCGGAGATGATGCTAAGTCTCTTGCGGAATGTTCCAAAATCAGTGAGGACTACGGATACTCCGAGATCAATCTGAACGTGGGTTGTCCGAGTGATCGTGTGAGAGAAGGAAATTTCGGAGCTTGTTTGATGCAAACTCCAGAGAAAGTTGCGGAAATGATTTCCGCGATGAATGCGGCGGTCTCCATTCCGGTCACTGTAAAGTGTAGAATCGGGATTCCCGGTAAAGAAAGTTTGGAAGACCTCTTGAGGTTTGTGGAATGTGTCGGCAAAGCCGGTGCAAAACGTTTTATCATCCACGCCAGGATTGCAATTTTGGGAGGTCTTTCTCCGGCTCAAAATCGGCAAATTCCGCCTCTACGTTATGCGGACGTTGAATTCGTAAAAAAGAGTTTTCCGGATCTTTTGATCGAAATCAACGGAGGAATTCGCACCTTATCCGAGATGCAGGATCGACTTCGGAAAACGGACGGGGTTATGATCGGAAGAGCCGCTTACGAGACGCCGTATCTGTTTTCTGAAGTCGATTCTCTGTTTTATGATGAGAATGCGGCTCCGATAAATCGAAGAGAGATTTTAATTCGTATGCAGGAATACATCGATAAGGTGATCGTAGAGGAAAACAAAAGCAAACCTCATTACGCGCTTCGACATATGCTCGGGTTGTTTCATGGTGAAAAAGGTGCGCGTAGTTTTCGAAGAATTCTCACAGAACGCATGTATGGCGATTATACGCCGGATCTTTTAACGCGATCGATCGCGGAGATTTCCGATTCCGCGTTAGACTTCGTTCCTTCTTCGGGAAACGTTTTGGAGAAAGACGGTTTGAAACAAAACGTAGCTTTTTCTGAATCGATTCCATTCTTTTGATTTCCTTTTAAATTTAACTTTACACGGGTCGAGAGAGGGATAGTTTGATGCCCTCTTTTATATGAAACCGATTTTATTCGGACTGATTCTATTATGTCTAATTACCTCCGCTATCCATTCGGAACCTATCGACCCAGAAAAGGTTCAGTTATTGAGCGAAGGATGGGAATACTATGACGTTCAAGGAAATCGATTTCGTAATATCCTTCCCGGAGTGGGTTTAACCAATCAGGGTTTTGAAATTCCGATCCAAGGATATTATAAAATTCAAATCGAATATCCGCTAACGCAAGCCTCCGGTTCTCAGGGAATTTTTTTAGATCGGATTCAATCCGCGGATAAAGTTTATTTTAACGATAAGCTGATCGGCAAAACGGGAGAATTGAATCCGTATTCTCCCGCTTGGTTTCAAAGCAGATTGTATAAGATTCCTCTCGAATGGATCGAAAGAGGAAAGACCAACACGATTCGGATCGAGATCGAATGTCGTGAGTTCGGTTTTCACTGTGGAATTTTCAGAAGTATTCCCAAACTTGGGGATTTTGACGAACTCAAGGACGCTTTGATTCAAGAAGACGCCTTACAGCTCGTTTTGATCGTTTTGTTTCTGGGTGTTTTTTTACAACAATCGATCTCGTATTCTCTCAACCGACATTCGAGGGCGAGTATCTTTTTATCTTTGTCCGCGTTCTTATTCGTATTTTGGCGTTTGCCGCTTCTTCATAAGATGCATTACATGGACTTTTCTTTTGCGCTTTTATCCCGATCTTTCTTTTTTTCTCAGAGCGTCTTTCCCGTTTGTATATTATATTTTCTGTATGCTTTATTTCGAAAAAAAACAGGATGGGCCGCGAAAACGATTCTAAAATTGAGTCTTTTGATCGGTTTTCTCAATCTCCTGGAGCTGAACAGCACACAAAGGGTTGCGCTCGTTTATCTTTGGGAAGGTGTTTTGTTTTTTCAATCGATCCTTCTCGTTCCGATCTTTTATTCTGAGCTCAGAAAAAAGGTAATGGAGGCTTGGATCATGGTCGGGGGGGTTGGGTTACTTGCGATCTTTGCCATCATCGATATTGTTTTGGACAATCTCACTGGAAAGAATATGTTTCTTTCTCAATATGGATTTTTTGCACTTTTGATTTCGGGAGCTGTGAGCATTTCGTATCAAAATGCGAGGGCTCATTCTGAGATAAAAAAACTAAACTCGACTCTGGAAGCGAAAGTGGATCAAAGAACCGCCGAGTTGAAAAAACAAAATCGAATTCTTCACGAAGAATTGGAAATGGCGGCCAATCTTCAAACGCGATTGATTCCTCAATTGGACGGAAGAATTCATCGTCTTTCCGTAAACTCGGTTTATATTCCTGTGGATCAAGTCGGCGGTGATTTTTTGGATTACTATATTCTAAATGATCAAAAGGTAATGTTTATTCTTTGCGACGTTTTGGGACACGGAGTTGCTTCGGCGTTGGTTTCTTCGATGTTGAAGATTTCCTTTTTGGAATTGAGCCGGAAGATGGATGAACCCGCGAAAATTTTATCCGAGTTAAACAACCGGATGTTTCAGGTTTTGGAAAAGAATTTTATATCCGCGTTCGTTTGTTTATACGATTTGGAAAAAGAAGAATTTCGATATTCGATTGCGGGACATCCTCCTCCTGTGTTGATTCGGGAAGATCCGGGCGAACCCGAATTTCTCAAAGGAAGAGGAATGATTCTCGGGATGGTAAAAAGTATAGAGCCCGAAACGTATACGGTCGCATTAAAAACGGGGGATCGATTCTTTTTTTATACGGACGGTGTGACCGAGGCTCTCAGTCCCGAGAGAGAAATGTTTGGGGATAAAAGGCTTTTGGAAGTTTTGAAAAATAATTTTTCCAGAAATCCGAGGAATTTAAACGAGGAGATTCTTTCGACTGTGCGATCTTTTTCCTCTTCTAAGATTCCGGATGATCTGACATACTTGACTGTAGATATACTTTAGAATAAACTTTGGCTTGGATTCTACTTGAACTCGGACTTCAAGTCCGAGTTCAAGCGGTTTTTCGGCAGGTAGTTTGTCGGACCAAATAAATTTATGCTCGAAAAAAGTTGTATCTTTTTGAAACATCGCTTTTCGCAAAGATGAATCGGTTGAGAAAACCGACAGGATTGATTTGATATTGACAGAATCCGATTTTTAGATTGAGGAGAATTTTCATGCCGCCATACGAGAAAGAACCTTTTCCCGGTTTATTTACGATCGACTGCGATTACATCTTTCCCGGAGTTGCCTGTGCTTATCTTGTGGTCGAAGGCAAGGAAGCCGCTTTTATAGAAAACAATACAAATCATTCAGTTCCCATTCTTCTGGAAGAATTGAACAAGGCCGGTCTTACGCCGGAAGACGTGAAATATATCATCATCACACACGTTCATCTCGATCATGCGGGAGGGACGGGCTTGCTTGCAAAACATTGTCCGAATGCGATCATACTCGCGCATCCGAAAGCGGCAAAACATTTGATTCATCCAGAGCGTTTGATCCAGAGCTCGAAAGCAGTTTACGGCGAAGAAAATTATAAAAAACTTTACGGAGAGATTCTTCCGGTTCCTGCGGAACGGGTGAAAAGTCCTGCGGACGGAGAAGAAATCCAGTGGGGAAAAAGAATATTCAAATTTTATTATACAAAAGGTCACGCAAATCATCATTTTTGTATTTATGATTCTTTGAGTAACGGAATTTTTACCGGAGATTCATTCGGGCTCGGATACAGAGAGTTTGCGGTGGGAAAAAATCCGATCTTATATCCCTCCACAACTCCGACCGATTTTGACGCCGAAGAGGCGATGAGCACTGTGGATACGATTCTATCCACCGGAGCGGATAAGGCTTACTTGACCCATTTCGGAGTTTGGAAGGATTTAAAATCCGGAGCCCGCCAGATGAAACAGGGACTGCACGCGATGCAGAACATCCTGTCCTCCGGAGAAAGATCGGGTCTCGAAGGAGAGCCCCTTTTGGAATTTTGCACCGGAAGGGTTCGGGCTTATTTGGAAAGGGAAGTTTCCACTCAGGGAATTTCATTGGGGGAAAAAGAAGAGATGCTTCTTGGGTTTGATTCTAAGATCAACGCGCAAGGTTTGGTGTTTCAGATCGAAAGGAAAAAACGGAAGAATGGCTGAAAAAGAATTGTATTTAGAATGATTCTAAATACAATCTCATTTTAGAATCATTCTAAAATAAAAAAGAGGAACTGGTATGAAACAATCTGCAATGAGTGCGTTTTTGTTCGCGCTTCTCGGTACCGTGTTGCTGTCCTGTGGCCCGTCTGAAAAGGCGAAGAAGTTAATCGATGATTCCAAAAAGATCTTTGGAACCATCCCTGAAAAAATGCCCGGTGGGGAAGCCGATACCCCGGAGCTGGTTCAACTGGGTGAGAAGTTATATTTTGAGAAGAGGCTTTCCGCAAACGACACTCAGGCCTGTAATTCCTGTCACAATGTGGTCGGTAAGGGGGCAGGGGTGGATAATTTGCCAACTTCTCCCGGAGCATTTGGAAAGAATGGGGACAGAAATTCTCCAACTGTTTTGAACGCAGGTTATCACTTGGCTCAGTTTTGGGATGGAAGAGCGAAAGATCTCAAAGAACAAGCAAAGGGTCCGATTCTAAACCCTATAGAAATGGCTATGCCTTCCGCTGCGGAGGTGGAAAAGAAAATCGGCGCGATTGCCGAGTATCAGGATTTATTCGCAAAGGCATATCCTAAAGATGAGAAAAAGATTACGTATGAAAATCTCGCAGGGGCCATTGCGGCTTTCGAGAGAACTCTGATAACCAAGGATCGTTTTGACGATTTCCAAAGAGGGGATTCCAAGGCGCTTTCCGAAGAAGAGCAAGAAGGCCTGGAAACGTTTCTCGCGACCGGTTGCACCGCTTGTCACGTCGGACCGCTAATCGGTGGGAACTCCTTCCGAAAACTGGGGCAAGTCAATCCGTATGAAAATACCTTGGATAAGGGACGTTTGGGAGTGACCAAAAATCCGGCGGATGCGTTTGTCTTTAAAGTTCCTTCTCTCCGGAATGTGGCAATCACAGGACCCTATTTCCATGACGGCAAAGTAGCCACTCTAGAAGAAGCGGTCAAAAAAATGGCACGTTTACAACTTGGAAAGGATCTTTCCGAGGCCGATACAAAGTCGATTGCGACTTTCTTGAAGACGTTGACCGATAAGAACCGGTCCAATTAACTGGATTTACAGAATTGAAACCTATTCAGCCGGCGGTTGCTTTGCGCGATTGGCCGGTCTTTTTTTGTCTTGCGGGAATTTTGTGTTTTTTGGAGAAAATGTAGGAACTCCCCGTTTTCTCGTTCAAGCTGCGAGTTAATTGCGGGAACTCTCACGTTGTTTTCGCTGCCGCTTATCATCCTAGAAATCCGGATTCTAGTTTTGTATGAGTTCCTACATTTTAGAATCTTACAGTAAAACTCTGATTTGTAGGAATTCTTACAAAAATCCCCTAATTCGTTGAGAAATGTAGGATCTACTTCGATTTTCAGAACACCTTCGGAGAAATCTGCATTAGAAAAGGAGTTCCCACAACCAAACGTCCACAGTAAAAACAGGAATTTGTAGGAACTCCCCCAAATTCTCAGTTCAAAGTAGAATCGGATTCCTCGAAAGAAAAATTTAGAACGCCTTTCGTTTGAGTGCCGACAAATCCTTTTCGGAAACATCCGCGTTCCCGAGGAGTTCCCACAAATCCTCCGAAATCGGAAGAGACGCCAGGATCGGAAAATTGACACCTCCCGTATTTCCAACGGAAATTCGATTGAACAAAGAGACGAATCAACCCGCATTCAACTTCGAGAGCAGTCCAAAGAATTCCGTCCAATTGCGAGTTCGAACGGCAAACAAAAGCTCGGATCGACGCCAAATCACATTACAAAATTGAAATCATATCGGCAAAGGCCGACTTCCAAAACCCGGGGAATTGACTTTGATCTCGGATCTTTTCCCATTCTTCTTCGGTATAAACAAAAAGGTTCATTTCGATCGGAAGTCGAAATAGCTCAGGAAAGAGTTCTTGTCTTTTCAAAAAAGAAAGATCTGTATTGGTAAGAAGGATCAAATCCACATCGCTATAGGCGTGTTCTTCGTTTCTGACAACACTTCCAAATAGATAAGCTCGGATCGCCGTCTCGGCGATTGCAAATCGGATTTTCTCGATCAATTCTTCCCTGCTCATTCCGCCTAACGGATCTCACTTTGGAAAGACGATCACACTCATACAAGTTTTGTTTTTACGATCTGAATCAGTCGTTCGGCAAATAGGATCGCTTCTTTTGCTTGTGATTCTTCGAAGTATTCGAAAGGCGCACCCGTCCGTAAATGCATCGGGGTAAAACGAGTCGGTATATAATACAAATCTGACTTTTGTCCGATAGCTTCGACTTCACCGTTTTCTTTCAAATCTTTCGCGATCGTTTTTACGGAATGCGATTTTACCAAATCGGCTCCCTGAAAGTAAGCGAGGGCTTTTAAGGATTTTTCTCCCACCTGTTGACAAACAAAACAAGTCTGCGCGAAAAAACCCTAGCGTAGAGAAGCCTGAGCCCATTCCAAATCCCTTTTGGCTTGGGCAAGCCAGTCTTTCCATCTCGGGTTTTGCATTTGGATTCTTATCTTTCCGAGAGTGGAACGTATTTTCTTCCCATCTCTCCGGTGTAGATTTGTTTTGGACGAGCCTTGCTGTAATTTCCGGAAACTCTTTGTTCTCTCCAGTGAGCGAGCCAGCCCGGAAGTTTTCCGATCACTTGCATCGCGGTAAAGAGTTCTTTCGGAATTCCCAAAGAGTTAAAGATCACCGCGCTGTAAAATTCCAGATTCGGATACAGATTTTGATTGATATAATATTCATCATTCTGCATATATTCGTCAATCTTGAGAGCGACTTCCGCGATCGGACCGATCGGATTTTTTTTGTAAAATTCGTGAAACAGTTTTCCGGCTATGATCGCTCTTCTGCTTTTTGCGTCATACGCCTTGTGTCCGAACCCGTTGGAAAACAATCTTTCGGAATCGCCTTTGAACTTCTCGAAGTATTCCGCGACCGTCTTTCTGGATTTGATGATGTCTTCGATTAAGCCCACCGCGGCCACCTGGCGTCCGCCTTCTCTGGATCCCCAAAGCGCGTTGATCGCTGAAGAGATGGATGCGAATAAGTTTGCCTGAGTCGAACCGATAACTTGAACCGTGGTGTTGGAAACGTTTTGTTCGTGATCCGCATACAAGATCCAAAACTGATTGAGAATCCGATCAAAATCTTCCGAAGGAACGTAGTCCTTGGAAGGAATGGAAAACAGCATATAAAGAAAGTTTGTACAATACGGATGTTTGTCCAAAGGATAGACGAACGGTTGACCTACGATTTTTTTATAACTAAAGGCAGCGATCGTTCTGATCTTTGCCAGAAGTCTTGCGGAATGATCGATTCCCTTGTCCAAGGATTCTTCGTATTCTTCCGGATAATAACTGGAAAGAGAAGTCACCATCACCGAAAGAACCGCGAGCGGGTGACCTTTTCCCGGAAATCCGTCGAAGAGGTTGATCATGTCTTCGTGGATCAGAGAATGTTTGGAAAGTTTTAAGGAAAAATCCTTGAGCTGTTGTTCTGTGGGAAGTTTTCCATAGATCAAAAGATAACTCGTTTCGACAAAGGTGGAACGTTGAACAAGATCCGCAACATCGTAACCTCTGTAGTGTAGATCTCCGGAATCCGGATCCCTTCTGGAAATACGACTCACTGCATAGGCGGTATTAAAGAATCCAGGGTCGTACGAAATGAGACCGGTTTTTTGATGGAGTTCACGGATATCGATTCCTTTTTTTCCATCGGTTCCTGCGATCAGAGGGAGCTGATAGGATTTCTCCCCGACTTTGATTTCAATGAATTCACTCATACCGATAGGGAACCTCAGAGAATGGAATGCGTCAATTCTTCTAATTTCGGAAGATCTGATTTTTCCCGTTTCTTCTGGACAAAACCCGCGGATCGTCTTTCTTTCTCCCAGTTCCATGAACCCGATTCAAGCCCCGGATTTGTTCCTAATGAGCCTTCAATTTTTGATTCAACTCGGCCCGGGTTATTGTATCCTCCTTTTTTTTACGGAGCTGGCCAAACACAAACGCGGAGAAGGGTTTACCGGAATGTTTCTCCTCGCTCTGATCCTGGCCTCGGTGGAATTTCGGATCGGCCTGGTTCTGATTCCGGGAACGGGTCTTCATCCGTTTCTCTGGATCTTTTTCTTTTCTTCGCTTCTCGCAATGGGACCGGCGTTACTTCTCGTTGTGGGAAGGATGTTGCAGTTTACGCTGGAAAAACAAATTCCCCTCAAAAGACATTTTTTACCGGCCTATATTGTCGTTATCGTGGAGTTGGTTTTCTTTTTGTTTCCGGTTTCAGCCAGATCGGAGCTCATCCAAGACGCTTTTGTAAATCGGGGAAGAAATCCGATCTCTCTTTTGATCGGAGTCGGATATCTGCATCTCACTTTCTACTGTGTCTATTCGGTGTATCTTTTTTGGAAGGTGTTTCGGGAAATCGATCTACATCTTTCTCGGTTGGCTTCCTGGATTCTTTTGATCACCATCTCGGCGATTCAACTTTCCGGGATCGGATTCTTTTTCAATCTTCCGCGTCTTTTTGCGTTCGCATCCGTGCTTATGACTTTGGGGAATGGACTCGTCTTTGTATTTTCTGCGAGATATCCGAACTTCTTTATTTCCTTAAAGTCGGAATTTCAACAGAAGAGATACGAAAAGACCCAGCTCGGCGGGATCAATCTGGATGCGATTCGACTTCGACTTGCGGAGTTGATGGAAGAGGAACGATTGTATCGGGACGAGGAATTGAGAATGCAAGATGTGGCGGAACGACTTTTGATCACTCCACATCAAGTTTCGCGGATTCTCAACGAAACGTTTGGAAAGAATTTTAACGAGTTTATCAACGGATATCGGGTTCAGGAGGCGAAAAAAATTCTTCTGGAAGAACCGGACAAAACCGTTTTGTCGATCGGGTTCGAAGTCGGTTTCAATACAAAGTCCACTTTCAACGCGCAGTTTCTCAAGATTGCGGGAATGACTCCGGCGGAATGGAGAAAAAAAATCTAAAAATCGGTCGGAAATCATAAGATCGGACGATCCGCATCGTTACATACGCTACAATTCTCTGGATCGAATTTGGGTCCCCAGGTTCCGAGTTTGGAGGAAGAATGTCGAAAGAATATTATTCGTCTGTGGATTTGGATGATTTTAAGAATGTGCAAAAACTTGCATACGATGCGGTGGAATCGGTGGCCGGCCGGCTCGTAGAGGGCATGACCGAAAAGACCGCGGCATCGTTGATCGATTCGTATATCCGCGAAAGAGGCGGAAAAAATTTCTTTCATTACGGATTTGCCTGGTTTGGAGACCGAACCGCGTTTCGAGGATTTCGAAGACCTCTCACATGGAAACGAATCGGAGGAGACGGAGTTCTTCCGCACTGGGGGTTTCAATTTCAACCTTCCGATCGTAAGTTAAAAGAGGGAATGGCGGTGATCTTAGACGTTGCGCCTAACGTGAAAGGTGTGACGGCCGACGTCGGTTATTCTTTTTCTTTTGGGGAAAATGCGGCGGTCAAACAAGGCAGATTGGATCTTCGAGAATTTCGCTCCTTGATTTTAGGTTTGGTCCGCGCCGAAAAAACTATGGGAGAAATTTATCGCAGTTGCAACGATCTCATCGTCGAGCTGGGGTATAACAATTGTCATACGATTTATCCGAACGGAGTTCTCGGTCATAAGGTGGGAAAGATTCCCGCCTGGAATGTTCCTGCGGGACGACTTCTCGGATTTCCACCGCAGACGTTTTTGTATCTTGTGCCTCAGATTCTTAAAGGATTTTTTTCAGCTTCCTCTAATGCTTCACCGCTTTGGGGAGAATTTACGAAATCTCGCGTCGATGCGGGGCTTTGGGCGGTGGAACCTCATATCGGAAAGATCTATTCCGATTCCAAGGCGGAGGAAAGTTTCGGAGTGAAATGGGAAGAGATTCTCGTTGTGAGTGATACGGATGTGTATTGGCTCGACGAAGATCTTCCTCACGTTCATTTTTGGAAGGATCAAGAAAAGACAAAGACCGGCAAAAAGACGATTCCGATTTTCAAAACGAAAAAAAATTCCAAAACAAAGACGGGGGTCGCATGATTTTTTTTTGATACGGGGATTGTTTTTTAATCCGAAATAAGAATTTTATTTGGAAAGTCTCTGTATTTAAAATAAATTTAGAATATTCTAAAATATGAATTCAATGAAAATAAACATGAATACAGAGAAAAAACCGGATTATCCGGTTCGAAGGATTTATAAACTTCGTGGTATGGTTTGCATTCGGTCTTTTGGAAAAACTTTTTTCAAACAGGATGAATCTGGCCGCAATCGCCGGTTTGGAACACTATACTTCCCTCAAAAGGAATTGTTTCGACTTCTGTTTATCAAGGAGAAGGTTTTGCCTTTGACGATCGCGGCGGCGTTTAGGTATTTTGAATATCCTTTCATCCCGATCAAGAGGACAATTTGTATTTGGCGCGGGAAATTTTCGCATCACAAGAACACCAGTATAGAGAAGCGTTATGAGTAAACTGAAAGACAAAACCATCTTGATTACCGGAGCCAACGGAGGTTTCGGAAGGGAATTGACAAAACAACTTTTAGAAAAGGGAGCTAACGTGATTCTTACGGATCTAAAAGCTCCTCTTGCGGAATCCGATTTTTATCTGTATCGGAAATGGGATATGAATTTTAAAAACGGTTCCAATTCTAAAAACGCAGGTAAAATCCTCGGAACTTTTTCCGGAGATCTGCAAACCCAGAAAGGATGTAAAGAGGTATATCAAAATACTTTAAAGATCTCTTCGAGAGGGGTGGATGTCCTGATCAACAACGCCGGTCTTGCGTTTAAGGGCGGGCTTTTGGATGTTCCGGATAAAAATTGGAATCTTATCTTGGACGTGAATCTCTACGCCCCGATTCATCTGAGCAGATTATTTGTTCCCGCGATGTTGGAAAGAAAACAAGGACAGATTGTAAACTTGTCTTCGGTTGCGGGTCAAGTCGCTCCGGGCGAATTGATTTATTATTCCATTTCCAAGTTTGGAATCCGTGCGATGGGAGAAGCGATGGACGCGGATCTTCGCAAACGAGGAATCGCAGTGACGAATATCTATCCGTTTTTTGCGGACACTGGAATTTTGAAATCGCAGCAATTCGGAAAACAACAAGAGGTTCCGTTGTCGATTGTGGACAGTCCGGTCGCGGTTGTAAAAGCGATCGTTCGAGGAATGGAAAAAAGAAAGCTGCATGTGTTTCCCGGAATTAAATCCAAGGCCATCAGTTTTTTCAATCGAATGACTCCCAATATAGTGCATAAGGTTACGAGTTTAAGCGACCGATTTTAAAAAGTAAAATACGGATTTTTTTAACAAAAAGAATCCGATCGGTTTTTTCGGATTTAGATATGAGATGAAAAGGAAAATGGAATGATTGTTTTGTATTCTAAAAAACAAAAGAACCTGAAAAAAACAAAATCGGTTTCAAAGTTTAAGACGACATTCGTCAAAAACGGAACTCTCAATCTGTTTTTAAAATACAATACGACCGCTTTGGAACGACCCGAAAGAGAAACGATTCTTTTTATACACGGTTATCCGGACGAACATTCGACTTGGGATCATCAGTTGAATAAATTATCCAAAGATTTCAACGTGGGCGCATTTGACCTAAGAGGCGCGGGCAATTCCACCAAACCTTTGAAACAAAAGGATTACAATGCGCGCGAAATTTTTACTGATATTTCGGCTGTAATCAGATTTTTGGGGAATGGAAAACCGTTGCATTTGGTGGCTCACGATTGGGGAGCTCTTTTGTCGTGGAGCTATATTGGAGATTTAGAATATTCTAAAATGATTCTTTCTTATACCGCAATGGGCGGTCCGCATCCGATCATTGCGAGAAATTTGATGTTTCGGTATTTTTTCAGCTTGAGCACCAAGAAGATCTGGACCGCGATCAAACAATCCTTCAAATCCTGGTATATCGTTTTTTTTCAGATTCCCTGGCTTCCCGGTTTTTTGATAAGAATCTTCCCAATGCTGATTTGGAACTATCTGATGCGAGCCGCCGAAATTCCCCAAGACGATATTATGCGAAAATTTACCAAAGAAGATATATTCAAGAGTGCTCTTTATCCGATAAATCTCTATCGAGAATTGATCGTCGGCAAGTCTTATCCGACTCCGAAACATATCTCCGTGCCGGTTCGTTTATTAATTCCGGCACGGGATATGGCAATCAGTCCCGAATGTTATGATTCTCATCAAGACGTTTGCGAGGTTTTAGAAATATCCGTTGTGGATTCAAACCATTGGATTCAGAAAGAACATCCGGGTTTTGTGAGCGATCAGATTCGAAATTTTACGGCTCGGAATTCGAATCGAAGGAAAAAAATATAACATTTTTCTAAAACTTTAATTTAGAAAAATGTTGTGCCTAACTTTGTTTTTGTTTTGCCATAAATTCGATTTAAAATAAATTTTCCCGAAAAAAATAGGCAGTGAGCCTCTCTATTTATTTGTCGTATTCTGATATACTAAAGTTAGGCGTTGTTTTCTTCTTATTTTACTGATAGATTTTATATCTCTTTCGGCCAAGATCACATGAAATATGTGATGAACAGAGGGTAGGTTTCCAGCATCATAAGTTTCGTCTAACAGTGAAAATGCGTTTAGTTTTGTTTCTTCGATCGGCGGCCACATCGTTTGTAGAAGTGACGTATGGCTTTTTGGAGAAGGAAAAAACAATTTCCGGTTACGGAGTTTCCGGATATGTCGCCGGAAGAATCGATCTTGTAAAATCGTTTTTCTTTGAACTCGAAGCCAAGGGCGGCTATATCGATCTTCCGGACATTTTTACCAACGGACGTTCCAAGGATAGAGCGAGTTAAAATTTCGGCTTTTTAGAAATGGTTATTTTTGCGGGAGTCAATTTTTAATCCGTCTAATCTTAGAATGTTCGGACGACGACTCACTTTATTTTTTTTCCTCTGTGTTTTGACGATTGGTTCCGCGATCTTAAACGGAGAGAAATCCGATCTTGATAAAACGGCTCTTCGTAATTTTTTTCAAGAAAAATACGGGATTGAAATCGGTTCGGAAAACCGGATCCAATTGTATCAAGAAGTCTATCGTTGGTTAGGGACTCCGTATCAGGATCACGGAACGGACGAATCTGGAATTGACTGTTCCAGTTTTACGAGTAAAATTTTATCCAAGGTCTACGGATCCAAACTCAGCGGACCGAGTTATACGATGGTTTCGAGAACCAGTCTGATTTCAAAAGAAGAACTCAGAGAAGGGGATTTGATCTTTTTTACAATTTACGGTAACAAAGTCAGTCATGTAGGAATTTATCTCAAAAATCAAAAATTTGTTCACGCTTCCACAAAACGCGGAGTGACCATCAATTCGTTGGACGAAGCTTATTATACAAAATACTATACTTCATCGGGAAGACTTTAAATTCAAACTGCGTTTTGAATTACGTGGAATGTTTATCGATAAATTTTTGAAGGGGTCTTGTCCGGATTTTTACTCCCTGTAAGTCCGATGGCCGGAACTCAATTTATCAATTTCGAATTTTTCTTCTGGTTGGTTTTTGCCGAGGATCTTGTATCCTGGTTTCATGTCGGAAAATCAAACGGAAGGGTCCAAGTTGTCGCATAATTCTGGAGATCCGAAAGTTATGTTTCGAAATCGTCTTTCTCGTATGGAAAAACACTGGAGAAAGTGGGCGCGTAAAAGAGGGATCCAGTGTTTTCGGATTTACGATCGAGATATTCCGCAGGTCCCCGTAAGCGTGGATTTATACGGACCTTATTGTCAGATATCTTCTTATAAAAATAGTTATGAAATTTCGGATGAAGAAAGAGAACGTGAAAATCTCGAAATCGGAAAAATCGTTTCCGAAATCTTAAGCTTGGATTTCGACAGGATCTTTTGGAAAAAGAGAGAACCTAAAAAAGGGAAAGAGCAATACGAGAAACAATCCGAAAAAGCCGAACTCCTCGAAGTAAACGAGAACGGTTTGCGCTTCTTTGTAAACTTATCCGATTATCTCGACACCGGGCTTTTTTTGGATCATAGAATCACAAGAGATCTCGTTCGTAAAGAGGCAAAGGGTAAAAAATTTCTAAATTTATTTTCTTATACAGGATCTTTCACTGTCCATGCTGCGTCAGGCGGCGCGATCAAAAGTTTAAGTATCGATCTTTCCAACACATATCTCGCTTGGGCCGAGGAGAATTTAATCCTCAACGGATTTTCGGAAACAAAACATCGGCTTCTCAGAGCGGATGTGATGGATTGGTTGCGCAAAGAAAGAAAAGAACAGCATCGCGAAAAATACGATTTGATCGTAGTGGACCCTCCTACTTTTTCCAATAGCAAGAAAATGACCGATATCTTTGATATACAAAGAGATCACGTCGAAATTTTAAACACGCTTTATCGAGATTTTGCGCTGCCGGGAGCGGTTTTATATTTCTCTACCAATTTTCGTAAATTTGAACTGATGGAAAAATCGATTCTTTGGGACCATGTCAATGACGTTTCAAAACAAACGATTCCGGACGATTTTAGAAACGATAAGATTCATTATTGTTGGAGAATGGAAAAGCCGAATTGATTTTTTAGAATCTTAATATAAAGTTGTAGGCAAAAACTCATATACTTTTTTAATGCAAACCCGTTTGTGTATCGGTTCGTAATGAGACTTAACAAACGGAAGGATTTCGACGAGCCGTGGAGTCGATTTGACTCTGCAACGGAGCGATTGCAAAGACCTTTCCTGCGCCGGTTTCAAAAATATTCCCTCCTCCAAGTTCAAAACAAATCAAAAGCATCCCTAAAGACCGATTTGTATTTCGATTTATAAGTCGAAAGGGTCCGCAAAAAAAGTTTTTCAAATTCTCATTTGACGTCATCAAACATTTTGAATAGAAAGACATTTCTAAATTTAGGAAAGGTTTATCAGATGTCTCTAAACAAAAGAATCGCATATTGGAATCAGTTCGTTTCAAAAAGATTTAAATCCACATTCAAAAGCTCGATTCGAGGAACGGTTCTATTTGTTCTACTGTTTTCCGTCGCTCAGTGTACCGTGCTCGTACCTAAACTGCTCCGTCTGGAAAAAAATATAGATCTAAAAAAAGAAAAAGGCACGATTTTAGAATATAAAAACGTTCCCAAAGGAATGTATGATAAACCTTTTATCATTCCGTTTAGCGAATATCTTTCCGAAATGAGCGATAAAAAAGTAAACGTCGACGCCGTAAATTCCTATACGGTTGGCGGTTATCGTCCGATCGGAGGGTGCAAAAATTCTCTGAAGTATTCTCATATGCTTGATCCTAAGTGTAAGCTTGTAAATTCATGGTGGGGAGTTTATCTGATCTACGATGATGCCGAAGGTCGAGGTTCCAAGTTTATGTTAAAAGATCCGTCCGGCTCCAAAGAAGACCTGTCCAATTTAAACCCGGATGGGATTCAGACGGTCCCCATGTTGGATCAGAAATTGATTACATGGTCTTCTCATGAAGGACAGAAGGATTACACATGGAAGGATTTTGAAAACGATTTTGTCTTTCAACTCATCGGTTCTTTGAATTCTTCTTATTTTAGAGATCTAAAAATGAGAGAATGGCTGCAACTTTCGGGGGAATTCAAAACCGTCGCAGCGCTGACGGATACAAAAAAAACGGACATGCACTATTTGAGTTCAATTCGTGCTTATGTAGGACTTCCCGATGAAGACGTATATAAACAAGTGGATCCTTGGTATCCGTTTGTTCTCAAAGGAGAAGTTCTTACAAGATACTTTCCGTGTAAAAAAAATCCGTTTTGGGCGCTCGTTTATTATAACGGAAGCAAGTTGGATACAAAGGATGGAGTTAAGGTCGATACTTGGCCTCAGGTCGAAGCTGAGTTTAAAAAGTCGGTTTTATCTCTGAAATTAGAATGTGGAGAATAAGATGATTCAACCATTCCTTGCCGTTTTATTCGGATGTTTGAAATCGATCTTTACAAAGTCAGACTTGCGTCTGTGGTTTATTTTTTCCTTTTTATTTTCAGTGTCGATTTTCACTCCGATCCATGGACAGGTTCAAGACGCGAGAATCGAAATTAAGGATCCTTCTCGGGTTTATCAACTTACAGGTATGTGGAAATTTAAACCGGAGGATCGATCCGAATATAAAAATTTCGAATACGACGATTCCTCGTGGAATTCGTTTCCTGTCGCAAAGAGTTGGCATTTCGAAGGATACAATTATGACGGAGTCGGATGGTTTCGGATGCGTTTTATTCCCTCCGAAAATTTCAAAGGTAAGACGTTAGGCATCATGATTCCGTATGTGGATCATGCGTATGAAGTTTATCTCAACGGAGAAAAAGTCGGAGGAAGAGGACAGATTTCATCCGAAGGTAAACTTTTACGTTCCAATACTCGGAACGACTATTTTTCTCTTCCGTCCGATCTTGTCCGGATCGGAGCGGAGAATACGATTGCGTTTCGGATTTCCAGCGCGGGTGGTCTTGGAGGGTTTGCGTTTTCCGATTTCTATTTTGGAGAGGACGTTCTTGTCCGAGAAAAATTTTTCTCGTTTCTTCTTTGGTTCGCCTCCATCGCTGGAATTTTTTTCTTCGGAGGAATGTATCACCTGTTTCTTTTTATAGGTAGGAAAAAAGAGAAACAATATCTCTATTTTGGAATCTTATCGATCATCGCCGGGATGCAGACGATGGGGATCAAAACTTTGGGGTTTTGGATTTGGGACAATACTTGGTTTAATCTCTATCTAAACGCAACGGGAATTGTTTTGTTTCCGTATCTTTCCTTTTTGTTCTTTGAAAGTTTTTTTGAATTTCAAAGAACCTGGTTTATCCGAATTTCCCAATATGCGGCATTATTCATTTTTATTGTATTCAACTTGTGTTATATTCCAATTGTTTACGGAAAAACGCCAGACCCTTATTTGTATTACGGATTTTTTTGGAGATACCTGCTTTCTATCGCTATTTTAAACAATGCGGTGGGTATGATTTATTCCCTCTATATTACGCTTTCCGCGGTCAAAAGAGGGATGTTGGGAAGTAAAACGATGTTGGCCGGATTTCTTGCGTTTGGCGGATTTTTAATTCACGGAATTCTTTCTTACGTCGGAATGATCGGACACGAAACGTATTTCGAGATCGGTTTTTTGCTTTTTGTGACCAGCATGGCGATTGCAATGGCGCTTAAGTTTTCAAAATTACACAATGAGTCGGATCGACTCAATCGCGAACTCAATATAAAAAACAAAGAATTGATTACTCTTTATGTTTCGTATGCTCGTTTTGTTCCGAAAGAGTTTTTGCTAAATCTGGGAAAGGAGTCGATTCTGGACGTCAAATTAGGCGATCAAATCGAAAAGGAAATGACGGTCATGTTTTCCGATATTCGATCGTTTACCGAACTTTCCGAAAAGATGACTCCGGAAGAAAATTTCAATTTTATCAATTCCTATTTGAAACGAATGAGTCCGATCATTCAGGTCAATAGCGGATACATCGATAAATTTTTAGGCGACGGAATTATGGCCTTATTTCAGCAGCAGGTCGATGATGCTTTGAACGCAGCAATTGAAATGCAAAAATACATGATCACATACAATCAGTATAGAAATAAAAAGAACTATATTCCGATTAAGATTGGAATCGGGCTTCATTACGGAAAGTTGATGTTAGGAACGATCGGCGGAGAGGAGAGAATGGAGGGAACCGTAATATCCGACGCCGTAAATCTTGCGTCCCGTATTGAAAGCCTTACAAAATTATACGGCTGCGACATCATCGTAAGCGAACAGGCTTTGTTTAGAATGAGCAATCCGGACAAATTTCATTATCGTTTGCTGGATACAGTGAACGTCAAAGGTAAGAGCGATCACGTTTCTGTATTCGAGATATTTGACGGACTTTCCGACGTGGATTTAAGACTTCGGTTGGATACCAAAGGCCTGTTTGAAAAGGGAATCGATCTCTATCGAGCCCAGGAATTTAAGGAAAGTTTTTCTCATTTTCAAGATGTGCTGAGACTCAACCCAAACGATACGGCCGCTAAGTTATTCGTTTTACGTTGTGAACAAGCGATTCAGTTCGGCGTTCATGAAAATTGGGATTCGATTTCAAAACTGACGTGACCAAAGTTTTACTCGTAGATCTCCCAAAATAGGAATCGATTAAATTCCAAGAAGATCATGATATGATGATTTCCTTGGAATTTTATTTTGAATTTAGTAAAAATAAAATCACAAACAAATTCCAAAATTCAAATCGACGCGATAGAATTAAATTTAGAAAAGAAACTGTTTGATTGTCCCTATGAAATCGATTTTTCACCTTCAAAAAAACTTTGTTTTGATTTTATTCGTTCTATTTTTGTATCACGATTTATGTGCGGAGGGGATCGCCAAATCCGAGTTAGTTGCTTTTAGGGGAGAGCAATCCGAACTTAGAAATCAAAAACGAATGAGTGTAGGCGGTTTTGGGATTCGCGAATTGTCTTGGTTTCAACTCGGATACAATTTAGGGGGAAAGTTTGCGCTTTCCTTTTTGTTTCATCAGAGACAAAGGGCGGATCGTTTTGATCTGGATCGGATCGGTTCTCAATCAAATGCTGTCGCTTTTTCTTTGCAGAATCGGGAAGCCGTACAAAATCAATATTCGATCGCTTTGGAATGGTTTCCGTTTTCGATTCCTTATTTTTTGAGTATCGGCCTTGGACAGGAATTTTATTTTCAGAGAGATCGCAAAAACGAGTTTTGGGTTTATGAGGACGGTAGCTCGAACGGAAAAACCTGGTCGTATTCCATATCCAATAAAAGAGCGTACTTGGCTCCGGGTGCGGGGATACGTTATGTGTTTCCTACGGGATTGTTTCTCTACGGAGGTTTTTCAGTTCTCCTTTTTATGAATAGCTCGGCGCATGTGCAAAGGGAAAACATCGGCTTTTACAATCAAACTCCGGATCTTACGATTTTGGAAAGAATCTGGAAAGACGGAAAAGAAAAAGAGTTGGATCGAGCAAACGGAATCGGAATCCAACTCTTTCTTTCGATCGGAATATCAATTTAGAGAATCTTAATGTGTGATGATTTAAAGATTTGCGATCAGTCGATGTTTGCTCCGATCGATACATCTCAGCATCTCGCTTCCTGAACGCTGATCATTAGAGAAGCATTCATTGAGCTCTTCGCTCGATGTTATAAAACTTCAACTGTAAGAAAAGTAATATCGTCCTGCGCCTTCTGGCCGGATAAAAAGGATTGCAGATCTCCGAAAACCGATTTTACAAGATCGGGAACCGGTTTTGAGGATTCTTTGAGTATGGATTCTAATAATCTATCTTCACCAAACTCTTCTTCAAAGGAATTGAATTCTTCAACGATTCCGTCAGTAAAAAAGAAAAGTTTACCGCCGGTCTCGATTTCAAGAAACTGAGTTTGATATCGAACCTTATCCGAAATTCCGATGATTGGTCCGCTTTTAAAAAGTCTTGTGATTGTTGTTCCGGAAAGATAAAATTGATCCGGGTGTCCGGCTGCGGAATAGGAAAGGGTTCCTTCGCCGGTATCAATGTCCGCAATTAAACAGCTAAAAAATGACTTAATCGCGCTGTATTTTGCAATGATCTCTTTGTTCAATTTGGATATGACTTCTCCCGGCGGAAGATCAAGAAACTTAAGTCCCTCGTACTCCGATTTGATCAACATAGTGACTAACGCAGCTTGAACGCCATGCCCGGTCGCATCCGCTAAGAAAATTCGTACCTTACCCGGCGAAATTTCCACGTAATCGTAGATATCGCCTCCCACTTCGTTCATCGGGATATATTTTGTTAAGATATAAAGTCCGGCTACTGTAACTTCCGATTTTGGGAGAATTCGATCCTGAATTTTTTGAGCATAGAGTAAGTCTTTTTGAATGAGTTTAATTGTATTGTTTAGTTCCGAAGTTCTTTCTACTACTTTTTCTTCGAGTTCCGCATAGAGGTTTGCATTTTCGATCGAAATAGCGGCCTGGCCTGCGATCAGTTCCAAGGTTGAAATTCTATTTTCCGTAAAGACTCCTTTTACCAATTGATTTTCAAGATAAAGAACGCCTTTTAGACCGCCCGCGTGAACTAAAGGGATACAAATTACGGATTGAGGTCTTTTTTCTTTGATGTATTGATCCGTAAAATCTTTGATCGAAGATGAATCAAACCCCGCCGTAGAGATCATCTTGCCGGTTCTAAAAACATAGTTTAGATAAGAAACCGGATATTGTGTTTCGTCTAACTCCGGAAGATTTTCCACGATGATTCCGGTTTCGCCGCTTTGACCGGCTAAATATACCATTAAATTTTTGTTATGTAAATGAAAGTAAATCGCCCTTGTCGCTCCTGCTGTTTCCATGGCGATTTGAATCAGTTTTTTTAATAGATTATCTAATAAAATTTCTCCGGAGAGTAGGTTATAAGTTTTTAATATAATTTCCTGATCCAAATCCGGAGTTTGGTTTTGGATTCTTCTGCCGATAGCTTCCGGGGAAATAGAAAGATTGATCTGATTGGAAAAGCGATTTTCCAATTCCGTAACTTTAGTGGACGCACCCCATCTCGCATATAAATCGATTGAATGTTGGATATAATGATTTCCGAGGGAAAAATTACCGAGTTTATAATGGAATTTTGCGGCGATCTCGCAAGCGAGAGCTTGAAAGGAGACAAAACCTGATTCTTGAAAAAGTTTGATCGCTTTTTCATAACCAGCGATGGTCGCACCCGTATTTCCTTTAGTCCTATTTTTCTCCGCTTTTAAGAGTTCAAGATGACCCATAAAATTTTCGGGACAGTCCTTGCTCCATTTTTCAAAATGAGCAAAAATTTGTTTCAGCTTTTTAGAAAATCGAAACCGTTTCGAAAAAGAAAACTCGTCATCGTTTGCAAAAATGGTAAGTCCGTAATAAAACCAAAATTCGGCAAATGGAATCAAGCCGAACGCGTTTTGAATCAGTTTTTCACCTTTTTCTCCGGAAACGAGAGCTCTTTGATAGTTGCCCGAAAAATAGTATAGTTTTGTAAGGTCATTGTAAAAATACGAGAGTGCGGTAAAGTTTTTATCTTCCAGAATTCTTTTTTCAAACTCTTGAGTGTTGAATTCGGGATCGTTAAGAGAATCCGGCGATATTGTTTTGCCCGCGAGCGCTTTGATCAACTGATGAGAACTTTTAACGATCGTAAAGGAGAAATTGTCTCTTGACGCGGTAAAATACTGATCCGCGCTTTCGATGTCTGAAAGAAGCTCTTCGATTGGAGAGGCTGCGAAAATTTTCTTTTGTGTCTTAGCTTGCATGCTAAAACCCGCGTAAAAGATATCCCCGTTTTGAAGCGCTCCGTTATGTACATCGTCAAGCAGTCCGATATCCAAAACGATATGTCTTTTCCAGTGACATAGATACGCCGAATATACATATTGCACCTTCCACTTGACCAGATCAAAGGGAATTTTATCGTTTAGATCCATCGCAAGTTTCGAATATCGGATCGCTTGGTCCAAATTCTTCAAAGCTTGATTTACGATCATTCCATAGCCGCTGTAGGCGATCGGACTGCTTCTTGAAACTCCCTTTGTTAAAGAAGTATTAAACATTTTTAATACGATGAGCGCGAACAGATTCTGATTGTATGTGAATGCGGAGGGACCAAGATCCGCAAAAAGATCGATCAAAGCTTGGTATTCTGGTTCTCCGTTTTCTTTTATGCTTATCAATTCCGTATCCGATTTTCCTTTGGAGAGAATTAATGAGAGAAATAGCTCCTTAAAAAGAACTAACGTTACTAGTAGCGGCAAAGACGGGATGTTGATCTGAAAACGTTTCATTGCCCGTAGTCCTGCAAAAACGGCATTTTCGACCTTATTCATTTTGGAATAGAGTCTTACCTGGATAGCATCCGCACGAATATATTGTAGATCTGGAAGATTCAAGTTTTCTAGAGATTCCAACAGTTGCATCGTTCTTTCGTAATTATTGAGAAGATATTCGGTTTCCGCGGTTTCTAAAATTACATTTGAGTAAAGTTCGATGTCGGTGACAAAAGCGCCTTGGTCCAAAGCGTGAAGGGCCGAGTTTAAATATTTAAGGGAACTTTCGTATGAGCCGGAACTTTTCGCCTGTAAGCCGGCATTATAATTTAAAGCTGTCAGATTTTTACGGAGCAAATCTTCCGAAATTTCTTCAGCCGCTTGATTGAGGTGATTTGTGATCTGAAATAAAACTCTGTTTTTCGGTTCGGGTCCGTGCAAATCTAAGAGCGCGATTCCGACTTTTTTATGAAATTCTTTCCGTTTCGATTCTTCCAATAAACTGTAAGCGGCCTGTTGAACCCGGTCGTGGGAAAATCCAAAACCTTGTTCCGCGGCAATGTTTTCTTCAAATAAGGAATGCTCCTGGTTGTGTGCTGGGGTTAAAAGTCCCTCTCTGACCGCTTCCCATAAAATTTGATTGAGTTGAGCCGTATCAAAAAAATGTAATTTTGATATGAAGCCGGACGTAAATCTTTCTCCGAGACAGGAACAGACCCCGAGTAATTCCTGAACCCCGGGAGAAAGGTCGCGAATTCTTTGGCAGAGAAGATCGATTACGTTATCCGCCACTGGAAGCTGAGAAACTTTATCCGTGTCCCATCGCCAGAATTTGGATTCGAAATCATAAGAAATATAATTCGTTTTTTCGGAAGTTCTTAGAAGTTGAACGATTGCAAATGGATTTCCCAAAGTTTTTTTGTGAAGAACTGAGGATACGATTCCGATTTGATCGTCCGGTCCCGGAGCGAGATCCTGCAAAAGACGAAAGATACTTTCCTTGTCCAAGGGATTTACCGTGATCTGATTTTTCTGAACCTTATTGCTTTCCAGAGATTCGAGTATTTTTGAAAAACCGTTCGATTTTTCCACGGCTTCCTGTCTAAAAGAAAGAATACATAAGAAATTTTTAATCTTTGTGTATATTAAAAACGTTTCGATCAGTTTTAAACTTGCTGGATCTGCCCATTGAAGGTCATCCATGTAAAGGACGAGAGGTCTGCTGATTTCGGAGATGGCCCTGATAAAGTTACGGATCGTAAAATAAAATCGGTTTCTATTTTCGTCAGGAGGTAATTCGGCCAGCGGAGGCTGGGGACCGATGATAAATTCCAATTCGGGAATTTGGTTGAGAAGAATCTGTCCGTTTGCTCCTGTGTATTGGCGAATCAATCGCTTTAATTCTCTGATTTCTTTTTCGGGCTTTGAAAGAAATATCGAGACAAGATTCCGGAGAGAATGAATCAATCCTCCAAACGGAACCGAGGTTTCATATTGATCAAATTTTCCTTGAACTACGATTCCCCCTCGTTCGGAAATGCTCTTTAAAAACGATCTTGCAAGAACCGATTTTCCCGATCCAGAATCCCCGGTTATGAATACGAGGCTAGTTTCCCCGCGAAAGACCTTGTCCAAAGAAGATTCTAAAATCGCTTTTTCTTTATCTCTTCCATAGATAGCGGACGGATCGAATGTGAGTTCTGGGATGTCCCTGGATCCGGGGACAAAAACGGTTTCTTGATTTTGATTCTGATAATTTTTTTGACAGAGTTCCAGATCGTAGATCAAACCGTTGATGGACGCATAACGTTTCTCAGGATCTTTTTCTAATAATTTTGCGATGACCAACGATAGGGATAAAGGCAGATCTTCTCGAACGTTATGAACCAACAAAGGTTTTCTCGCGAGGTGGGCGTGGAGGATTTCGTTTCTATCCTTGGATACAAACGGAAGAACTCCGGTAATCATCTCGTAAAATATAATTCCTAAAGAATAAAAATCGGTACGCAGATCCAGAACTCTGGAGAGACGTCCGGTTAATTCCGGGGGAATGTAGGAAAGAACTTCTGCTGACAAGTCCGGAGTTACGGAAGGAGAAGTGTCTTTTCCGGAAAATGTTGCCGTGGAAAAATCGGTAATCTTTGCTGTTTCCGTTTCCGGATGAACCCAAATATTTCCGGGACGTAATGATTGATGAACGATTCTTTTTTCGTGTATCTCTTTGAGTGAAAAAGAAATACTCATAGCGAGATTAAAAAACTTTTCGATAGAATGGACACCGTTCGGATAGATTTTGGGCAGAGGAACGAAATCGGAGTCTTCGATTACAAGAATCGGTAGATCTTCATGCCGAATCAATTCTAGAGAATTTTGGATTCTGGGTCCTTTGGCAAAACTGGAAATTCTAAAATCGTGATGAATTTTTTGAATGTCTTTGCGACTAGGATTCTTTTGTCGAAGAATTTTGAGGAGAACATGTTTCCCCGATTTTTGATCGACCGATCTATATATCAGAAACTGATGATCAATAAAAAAGGATTCAAACGTATCAAAACCGGGGAGTTCCATCCTGGAAGAACTGTGTTATTCTCCCTAGGATTAAAATCAAAAAGAAAAAAATCTATTTTCGGAAATTCAGAGGAAACATTTTGCAGCTTCGATTCCGCTAACGACGGTGCTTTCCACACAACCGGCGTTGAGAATCGGATTTTGAATCCAGTCCCCTGTGATCACGAGGTTTGAATATCCGTTTGCGCCTGCCGGAAGGCGATATTTGGTGGAACCCTTAGCTGATAAGACATATCTTTCCGTGGGTTGAATATTCAAACGAACAAAGATAGAGTCCGTTGTGGTTTCAGATTTTTGATCCGGATTGAGAAGAAGGTTCCAATTGAACCCCGGTTTGACGCCGTGTATCGTCGTAGCCGGCCAAAGAGCGGCGGAATCTTTGTTTAAAAAATGAGCGACTCTTTCCCTTAGCTTTTTCATTTCGGCGGTAAGATCCGGTTTTGCAAAAGGATTGTTCGGTCCTGTTCCCGGAGGAGAAGGACCGCAAAAATAGGCGATATGATTCGGCGTCATGGAATCCGGCCAAGACTCTCGGATGATGAGATCGCTCATATCACACCATGTGTCAAAAGGTTCCACATAAGAGCCGAGAATCGGCGCTTCGTTTTTCCAGTATTTCCAACCCAACCCCGCCGTGTCCGGATACATCCAGAGTTGAAACGCATCCGTTAGACAGGTTTCAATACTTTCTGTCATCTGTTTCCATTGAGCGTTGGTTTCCAAAATTTTAGGACATACAAAGGGAATAGCCCCTATCGAAATTCCGAAAACGATTCTGTCATAGTCCTTTCCGGCTTCTAAGATAATTTCCTCTTTATCCTTCCAATCTGACCAGTAATTTTCCAAATCTACATTCTCTTTTTTTAATATATTTCCTTCTACGATCTGATCATAAAGAGGTTCGCTAGGCCAACAACCGAGTCCTTTTACGTCGATCAAAGGGGAATAGTCTTTGTTTTTTAAGGTTACCTGTCTTCCGATTCGTACCGATTGAATCGATTCTGTTCCATTGATTTTTCCGGGAACCAGCTCTCTAACTCTATGAAAGAATTGAATCTTTACTCCTCTTTTTTTTAGAATTTCATAAAGAGGAGTCATGATCGTGTCTCCCATTCCGGCTTGCATTCTATAGGCGACGGCTCCCTTATAAGTAAAGGTCATTCTAAGGGCGCCTTTGAGGGCTGTCCCGGCCGCAAACGTGTATTGATTGACCCCGCCGAATACAAGTCCGTAGATCGCTTGAACAGGAGCGGAATTGATTGTAAGTTCACTCGCGCCGTGATGTCGTAGCCATTCTCTATAATCGTAATCGTCTATACTTTCAAATCCGTTTTCAAAAACTTTATCCTCGATCATTCCCCTGATATTAGTTAAACAGAAATCGGCTAGGATCCAAAGACGTCTCGCTTCCGTATCGGACTCGATTTTTTTCTCTACTTTCTTCCAGAGGGTTTCCATAAATAAGTCCAGAATTTTAATAAATTTATCGTGGGGAAAGTCGGAGCTGAGTTGATCCACAAGATTTTTTAGGACGAGAATCGTTTTTCCGATGAGATCCAGACCGATGTCTTCGATCGTATCCTCTATCCATTCTAAAATTTGATTCCAGATGTTATGTTCGTTTTCTCCGTTACCATCGTCTGGAAATATATTCTCCTTATTTTCACGATAGTAGTCGGAGACAAAATTAAGAATCAGAGATGGAAATGTTTTCGGATCGGGAATCCCGACTTCGTCTCCAGGAATTTCATCGTTCATCGGAAATTCGATCGGCCAAGGTTGATAGCTTCCGTTTACATTTTCTTCCAATACAAAAAAGTTTGCGGGTTTGAAGGCTTCTTCCCAAGTAGCGAGAGGCAGAGTCAAAGGTTTGTTGATCTCTTCATAACATTTTCGAATGAGTCGAAAAGCGTTGTCATAAAATCCGAACCATATATGAAGTCCGTGTTCTTCTATCCGATTATAAACGTTTTGATTTCTACCGCTGGCTCCCTTTCCTCCGAGCCTCCATCCCATATGATAGAGGGTGATGTCGTATTTTTTTTCCCAACCGGGTTGTGAGGTAATCTCATACGCAGTGACAAGAGAACTCAAACCTCCTCCTAAAACGATTATTTTTTCTTTTTTATCGGTCGTCATAGTTCTAATCCTGCCTAATTCGAACAAAAGTATGTTTATTAAAATCTATCGATTGAATTAATATTCAGAAAACATCATGTGTTTTGATGAATGATTTTTCCAGGAGAAAAGTCGAAATCAAAATCGCACCAAATTCCGAATTGAACGGGAATAGAATTCCCTTTTAATCCGAAATCGGAGACAAAAGGAAAATACGAATTGTCTAATAGATCCAAAACGTAATTACCCTCCAAAAGCCCGCCTTTTCTAAAATGAGTTACGTTGCTGCTTGCTTCCACAATCGCCTGGTAACAGGCAAGTTTTGGATCCGCTGCGTCTCTGAATTGTTTTAGAAAGACCATTCCCAATTCGGGTGAGAACAAAAAGTCCAACAGATTGATAACCAGACCCATTCCGGGGATGGTGATTTTAGAGGGATCCCCAAAAAGAATTTCCGCAAATTTGTTTCCTATCTTTGAAAAGTCGTCAAAGGATTCTTTCTTTTGAGATTCGCCCGGAGGACATGTCAAAGTGAACATTCTTTGAGAAATGGCTTGGCGATCCTTTCCTCTCGGAGTGACCGCATCCACCGAAAAGTATTCGGGAGGAACTTGAAGAGAGGGCATTTGAAAGTTTCCTTGAATTTTATGAAATCCGTAAATTTCTCTTCCCGTAGCCATAGCGGTGGGAATGTCCACAAAAAGATAGGGCTGATAAAAACGGATTCTCAGAGGATCTTTTGCAAATAAAGGAATCCAAAATCCTACGTCTGTTTCTTCCACCCAACCACAATCATTTCCGGGAACGAGATATTGTTGTTTTGCGAAAACTAAAAATAATTTATCGGTAAACGCCGAATAGTGCGTGGATCCGTTTGCGGGACCGTTTAAATCTCGATCCACGATCGATTGAATCGCATTCTGGTTTCCTTCTATACAAAAAGAATAAAATTCAACCTGTTTCATCTGATAAGGCGGAGGAAGTTCCTGTTCACCGCCGCGAACAACGTAGTTTGCCATGCATTCTCCTGTTTTATCGGGGTTCAAGGTTTCTTAGATTCTTAAAATATTGTAAATAATAAAATTACTTTTTTATTGACGATTATTTACGGATTGCGCCTATCTTTTGAAACAAAACGGGAAAAATAAAAGATTAATTTTTCCTTTTAAAGAAAAGAGTTTATAGAATGAAAACCAAATTGGTAATTCATAGAAAGATTATTTTCTTTGTATCCGCATCGATATGTAGAATACAAGAATGATAAACATTTTATAAAAATGGAAAATTCTAAAATAAGGATTGTGAGAAGAGGGTCTATTTCGGGCGTTTTTCGAGATTGTGATTCAATCGAATTCAATTTCACGTAACGAACGTTAGGTGAAATTGAATAAAAAACGATAAAATTTCCCCGGTGATGAAAAAATGCGGATCCTTCTGGAATCGCAAGGACCGGCGATTTCTCTTAAAAGAGAATATCCCTTTTGGTTTTTATCCAAATAAAAGGTTAAGAAATCTTCATAGAGTTCGAATGGAGGAGAGTTTGGATTACTAAGAATAAGGATAAAACGTCTCAAAAGTTCAGAATTCTTTTAAACGTTTGAGAGAGTGTATAAAAATCGAAATTGGAAATGGGAGCAATCGGACAAAAAAGGAAATCGCAAGAAATACGATTTCCTTTACCGTGTTGTTTCAGTATAAAATTTACTGAGGAGGGGGAGACGCGTTTGTCTGCGGAGCGGAGGTTGAAGTTGGTGTCGTTACAGCAGGTTCTTTATCCACAATTGTGATGCCATTTTTTTTATCCACGGTTCCACCTTCCACCATGACTTGTAGAGAACGGAGTCCTGGTTTTCCGCTGGACAACCATTTTTGAAAGTTAGTTACCTTTTGAACGCAATAGTGAAATCCGCGATCCGTGGAAATTTCGGATCCGGGTGACCATGGAAAAAGATCCTTTCTCACCGAGATGGTTCTGACAACGAGAGAATTGTTTTCGACAGGCAGATTGATCAACGAATTCTTAAATTCCTGAGGGTAGGCGAAATATTCTTCCGCGTTGCTGAAATAGATGATTCCTAGTTTGTGCCCGACTTTTTTGAGAGTGTTTCCGATTCCGATCAAAGTCGTGTTCCCGAGAAGATTTCCTTTCACCGGAAAAATTCTATTTTCCAATGCCAATTTTCGAATGTAAGAATATTGTTCATCATCCGTCTGAAACATTTGATAGTTGTATTTTTTGGAAAGCATCAGATTGGTTCTATGACGTTTGCGAATAAAAGGAGAAGCTTGTTTGTAGACCTTTTTATAAACTTCCGGATTGGCAAGAGAGGTTTCGATCAGTTCTAAGGCATCCTTTTCTCCTTCCTTTCCCCAAAAACGAATGAAGTCCTCCTTCTTCTCTCCTTTTTTCAAAAATAGAATCGTGATCTCGTTTGCGTGAACCACGATTTGGGTAAAGTCCATAAGATAGATAAAATCCGATTTCGCCCAAGCGGCGATCGTAAGATTTTGTTCGGAGCCGACTCCCACGTATGCGTTTCCTACGTTTTGAACGTGAGGGATGAGAAGATCCAATCTGTCTTCGTTGGAGACGGTGGTATCACCCACGTCCCATTTTGTCGGTACGAGAATTTCTTGCGGAGTTTCTTTTAGAATGGAAATTTTCGATACGAGATCTTGTTCGCTTAACGATCGGTTTTCTTTGATTTTTTCGGAACCGGAGCAAAACGAAGATGCAAAAAAAAGAAACGGAAGAATTACAAAGATTGGTAATTTAGAAAAGTTGAACATATTAGTTGTTTGCGTCCTTAGCACAACGGAATCCAAAATGATGGTATTCCGGAAAATTTTCTGGGATATGGGATCTCCTTTTGGAACCCCTTGCATAACTTGCCGGCCACCACCAGGAGCCGCTTTTTAAAACCTTCTTGGTATAACCCGGACAGGATTCATTTCCGGCACAAGGGCCTTTGGGATCCTTCCCCCTACATGCGTCTCCGCAAGTTTTAAAGGAAGGCGAATACCAATCCTGAGTCCATTCCCAAGAATTACCGGCCATATCATAGAGTCCGTAAACACCGGGGGCTTTTGTCCCAACGTTTGCCGTGGGCATCAGATGCGGTTTTTCCGTTTTTTTAGAAACACAACCTTTGATCTCTCCGACTTCGATGATCGCGCGCTCGCAGGTCGCTGGTTCGTTTCCCCAAGGATAGATGTTTCCGTTTGGGCCTCTTGCCGCTTTTTCCCATTCCGCTTCCGTGGGAAGGCGTTTGCCCGCCCATTCACAATATTCCTTGGCGGTATACCAACTGATTCCGGCTGCGGGTTGTTTACGTCCCAAGTATGGTTTCCCATAACGCGGACCGATGTAGTTGCACTTGCCGGTCTTTAAACATTCCTGGCATTTCCCGGCATTCTTGCATTTGTCGAATTCTTCGTTTGTGACTTCGTATGTATCCATATAGAAATCGCTAACGTAAACTTTTTCTTCGGGTTTTTCATCCGCGTCATGCGAATTGCTCCCTCGAATGAATTCTCCGGCTGGAATACATTTCATCCCAGGGATTTCCTTTCCTCCGCATTCGGAGTCTGCGAAAAGTTTGCAAGTGGATCCGATGCCGGAGGAAAGGATCACTAAAACCAAAAGCAGAATGTTCGGAATTTTCGATTTCATGGAAGGGGTCCTGATTCAAAGATTCTTTTCAAAAAAGAATCTTTTGGCATGAGGATAGAATCAAAAACGAAACGGACAAATCAAGAGAAAATTCCTCATCGAGCGATCCAGTAAAACTCAATGGACGCTTCTCTACGGATCAGCGTCCAAGAGCGAGATGCTGAGTTTCCCGAGCGATCCAGTAAAACTCAATGGACGCTTCTCTACGGATCAGCGTCCAAGAGCGAGATGCTGAGTTTCCCGAGCGATCCAGTAAAACTCAATGGACGCTTCTCTACGGATCAGCGTCCAAGAGCGAGATGCTGAGTTCCCGAGCGATCCAGTAAAACTCAATGTGTCGCTTTCTATAGATCGCTCCACAGGTCGTTCGATAAGAAAAAAGCTCTGGATTCTGAGAGCGATTTGAGCAAATTTGTTCCAGTCCTGGGAAAGAATGAAATTGTTATCCGCGTTTGTAGTCCGCTCCTTTTTGATCGTTTGTCTCGGGTTTTTTTTACTCGTTTCCTGCACCGGTTTTTTTCGTAAGAAGATTCTCAATTCTCCCTTAAACGATACGAGAAAAATGCTTCTTGTCCGGATCGAACCCGGACGTTTGGGGGAATTCAGGGAAAAGACAGGGAAACGATATTCCATCAGTTATCAGGAATCGAATTTTTATTATGCCGTTATGACCAAGGAAGACATCGATCGAGTTGGTTTTCCTTCGCCGGGAATCACCGTGATCAAACAGCCCTTTCCTTTTAAATACTATTCCGGAAATTATCAGGATCTGATCAACGAAAGTTTTACGGGTCTTGAGGATTTGAAAAAAGGATATAAGGATAATATATTAAATATTCATTATCTATTGGGAATCGTCAATCATCATTCGAAACTCGCCCGCTTCGAAGTGATCGGCAAAAGCGCGCGAGGAAGGGAAATTCCCGCTTTGATTCTTACAAACTCGGAAGTCTCCGATGCGGATAAGGTCTCGGTTCTTTTTAACTGCGCCCATCACGCCAACGAAGTGATTTCCATCGAACACTGTTACGATATCGCATATTCGATTCTTTCCAAACAGGACGAATATGAGGAAATTCTAAATAAGATGAAAATCTGGGTAATTCCCATCGTAAACCCGGACGGAGCTAGACACTTTTGGCACGTTTCCAATTTGATGGGAAGAAAGAACGGTTATCCGGGAAGAGGTCCGATTAACGATAAGCTGAATCCCGGAGTGGATATCAATCGGAACTATCCGTTTTTATGGGGAAAGATCGGAGGGGGGTATTCCTCTTCCAATCCATCCAATTATTTTTATAGAGGGCCGTATCCCGGTTCCGAACCCGAAACAAGGGCGATGATCGATCTTGCAAACAAAGAAAGATTTGTAGCATCCATCAGCTATCACGCGTATGCGAATTGTCTTCTTGTTCCGTATTCGATCGATTCCCTTGTCAATCCGGAACCCGATATGGCTTTGGATTTGGGAAGGAGAATGGCCGCTTCCGTCGCGAGTTTACATCCCGAAAAGGAATTCGAGGCGAGAAAAAATATTTATCCTATAGACGGGGTGGATCAGGATTATTTTTATTTTGCGCACGGAACCCTCGCTTACCTTTTGGAGACGAGTCATCTCAATCCTCCGTATAAAGAAGTGGAAAAGGTAAACCGAAGTCTGAAGGAATCCTGGAACATTTTGTTAAACGAAGTCTTGGAAGGAAGAAAGATCTTTCTTCAGGTCGCCGACGACAAAGGAACGTTTTTAGACGCAAAGGTGGAACTCGAAAGAGTGAAATATTCCCAGGAGGAAGTCAGATTTTCCAATCGAAAAAACGGATTTTTCTTTCAGTTATTTCCGGATCGAAAAGAAACCAAGATCAAAATTTCCAAAGACGGATACGAATCCGTCGAATTACAGTTACGTCCAAAACGCGCTTGGGAGCCGGTAAAAATCATACTTAAGAGAAATCGAATTTAATGTTAAAGATCAAACAACTCGGAAACGAAGCGTATCTTGTCCTTTGCACTTTGATCTGGGGCGGAACGTTTACGATGACCGTTTTTGGATTGAGAGATACTTCGCCTTCCATTTTTTTGGCGCTGCGTTTTGGAATTGCGAGTTTGATCTTTTTACCCTTTGTCTGGGGAGAATTCAGAACCGGCAAAATTTGGTATCCAGGCGCTTTTTTTCTGGGGTTGTATTTATATCTCGGTTTTGCATGTGAAACGCTTGGGCTCAAAACTACGACTGTGACCAAATCTTCCTTTTTGATTGGAACGTTAGTCGTCATTATTCCTTTTTTGGAAGGGATCATTCAAAAAAGAATACCCGCAAAGGGAAATCTGATCGGAGCATCGGTGGTTTTTACGGGTCTTAGTCTGATCTTTTTGGGAGAATCCGGAATGGAAGGATCTCTTTATATCACACAAGGGGATTGGATCACGTTAGTCGGCGCTTTTTTCTTTTCATTGTATATCATTCAAATGGACCGTGTGAGCGTGGAAACCCCGATTCGAATTTCGGTTTTTTATCAATCCTTTACCGCTGGTTTGTTCGCGTTGACTTCGGTGATCGTTTTGGATCTGACGGGTGTGGAGGAGGCAAAGCTGAATCTGAATTTCCGTTTGATTCCGGGTGTTCTTTACAACGCGCTTTTGGCATCGGTGCTGACCACATTCTTACAAACCAAGTTTCAGAGATTTGTGTCTCCGACTCGGGTGGGGATCATCTTTTCCTTAGAGCCGGTTTTCTCTTCGATCATCGCGTATTTTCTTTTGGGAGAAACATCGGGACCGATTCGAATTCTGGGTTGTGCTTTTGTATTTGCGGGTTTGATCATAGCGGAATTGATCGGAAAAGATAAGGAGATTGAGTGAACACGATTCTTTTTAAGAAACGTTTGCTGAACAAAATATATGAGTAAATTACGTTTTTTTAACAGGATTCTTTTGTTCTCTCTGCTTCTTTCTATGAGCTACAATGATGGAAAAGTGAGTTCTGAAAGAGAAAGCTCAGCAGCGCTCCTCCCTTTGTTAGGAATTTCATCTCAGATTGAATCTGTTCCATCGTAGAATGCTTCCAATCCAATGGCTATTTCTACAAAAAATACAGAAACGATTCTCGAACAAAGAGCGCAAAATGCAGCAAAGGTATTCTCAATGAAAGACGGATCAGTACAATCACAAGTGATGATAACTATTCTCCTGAAGCTTGGCGTTGCAGTGTTGAATGCACACCATGGTATCCTTGCGCAACCGCAGTCGGGCCAGGCTGGTATGTACAGTGCGTCGTCAATCATGTTTGGTATGGACCAGGTCCCCCTAAAAATATTTCTTATTGCCCACCTCAGCAATGCTATCCAGGCTCTACCCTTAGCTAGCATTGCTGCGCAGACTGCTCGAAATGTAACTGAACGAATCGAA
Source organism: Leptospira sp. WS92.C1 (assembly GCF_040833975.1). Taxonomy (NCBI): domain Bacteria; kingdom Pseudomonadati; phylum Spirochaetota; class Leptospiria; order Leptospirales; family Leptospiraceae; genus Leptospira; species Leptospira gorisiae. The sequence goes on along the minus strand of NZ_CP162130.1, from coordinate 3,377,378 downwards.
GCAATATGGGAGATGAGCCGCCGCAAGTGCCCAACTCCAGGGAATGATGGATCTAAAAGCAATCCTTCGTTTCTAACTTGGTAGACGGTAGACCGCTTCTCGCAGAGGCTGTCTACCTTTGATCACACGAAAGATTCTTGAAAAACAATTCTCTCTTTACGGTTTTTTACCCGGCATTGTTTTATCTCCAAACAATATCAAACATCGAGCCGGATCCAGGACAAGTTCTTACATTGGTTCAATTTTATAATTTGCTCGGCCTGATCCTGTTTCTGCTTTCAGGACCTTTCAATATCTTGTAGCCAAAACAGACATGTTCATTCTTCCGTGGCGTGATATCATGTTTTATTTTTGACAAATATGAATTAATGTTTTTAATTCTCCTCTCTCGAGCGAAAATAACATATATTCGCTAAAAATAAAATAAAAGAGGTAAAATATGAAAGCAAAATTAAGTTCAACGTTTGTTACAGCGATGATCTTTATTTTCTCGATGAGTTGTAATTCTGCGGAAACGGAAAATTCTGCAAATGAAACCATGGCACTCGTTCCTTTACTTGGATTTTCTTCAAATGGAGATCCGACCCTCGCTCAAATGGAAACTGCCAATAAAATGACTCTCCAAAATCAAAGGATGCAAAATGCAACAAAGGCGTTTTCGTTAGAAGGCGAAACGAAAGCGAGTCAAGATTCAATCGGAACAGAGTCATATGTTTGTGTAGTGACCACCTGTCAAGTAGTCAATTCGTGTATGTATGCACCCGGCGTACCTGGATGGAATGCACGTTGTCGGTATGCTTGGTTTAACGAACAAGGACTTTGCATCAGTGCGAGAACCACGGATACCAGATGCAATCGAGGTGTTACCCCAACGGAAGCATTACAAAATATGAGAGAATATACAGAAGCTACTTATTGTGGCGGAATTAACGACCCCGAACCACCGCAATTACCGGCACCCAAAAACAATTGACATACAACAAGCAACTTCAGACAGCCTCTCGATAGGGGCTGTTTGATTGACTTTTGGGTTTAAACAAGAGCTTGCGTACAATGATCGTCAAAAATACTTCTGAAAGCAACCGCTTAATTTTAGTAAGACGATATATTATATTCCGCAACGCATATAAATCCACGATTGTGCTTTCATACAAAATTCAAATATTTTCTATCGTTGTAAATTTTACTGATCATTTCCTTTGCATGATATCAGTTTCGAGATCAATTGAGGATCCAAAGATTTTTAGTTCTATGTCTCCGATGTCTTGCCGATGATTTTTCATTTATTAGATCCGCCCATTTTCGAAGCTTACGAATTGGCTTTCTATTGCGCGGAATCCCGAGTTTGTAAGGATTTTCTAAGATGGCAGAATGGTTCGATTTTCCCATAAATACATGAAAAACAGTATAGTAGGGGATCCCGAGCGGTTTTACAATTCGGGCAATATCAAAAATTGGTTTCTTGAACAACTTCGCGATCTTTAAAAAAACATCGATGAGATTTTTATTGTAAAGTTTCCGTGTTTGGTTGATTCCGATCCCGACTCATTTGAGTGGAGCTTGAAACGTTTTCAAACATCACTGATTCAGATTTTTTTAATCATAGGCCCATTCTTCGAGACCTTGATGTTCTAACCAATTATGATACTTTTCTAGTGATTTCTGTTCTTCGAGATAATACTCGTGAAGCGCACATCTTGTGATGAGAATGTCTATCATTTCCGAATCACTTCGTAATTTCCCATCGAGATCGGTTTTATCAAATAAACGCATACTCATCTTCAACGATTCGAGTTTGTATCTAGTCATTTGCAAAAACCTGAATATTCTAAAATTGTGTTATTATTGTGTTCTGGATGTGCGTCGTTTCTATTTTTATAGCATGCTAAAGACTCGTAATGTCGCTTTACGTTGGCTTTTTTTCGAAAATAGATGAAACATCCGATCGGTAAAATGCCGGTATGCGAGATCCATTCTCCTTTGATAAGAAGCAATCGTGAATCGGAAATTGACAGTTTGGAAATTTCGTTAAATTCTTGCTCTTTCAAAGGGATCATTTCAACTCCACATAACGTTTTGCCGAATTTGTAGCAATGAAACAATAAATTGCTTCAAACAATTAGTCAATTTAAAAATTGTCTTAAGCAATAAAATGACAGATCCTGAAATACTAAAACGTCTCGAAATAGTTTTTGATTACTTGAAAAAGGAAAAAAATCTAAATCAACACCGTGTAGCCTTGAAATTTGGCGTAACCGACAGCACGATTACCCGGTTGTTAAACGGTAAAAATCCCCTTACGAAACGACTTTTGACACAATTTGAATCTATCTTTGGGATTTCTGGCGAGGAATGGATTGTTCAAGGAAAAGGCGAGATGCTGCTTCCAGCAGATTTGGATTCCCATAGGGACGAAGATCAGAGATTGTTAAGAGACATTGGTAGACGATCGGGTTTTCGGAGTTTAATCGAAATTCTTCTTAAACTTTCGGATAAAAACTTAGCCGCAATCAAAGCATTAGCGGAAAAATTAGGACCCGAATAAAGATAAAGCACCTGCTTATTTATAATTTTGATTTCGAAGGAATCAATAATTCGTTTGAGTTTTTTGGATGAATGTGACATAATTTGTATTATGTCACAAGTATTAGAAAGGCTCGCAGTTAAAAGGCTTGTTGGTCTGGAATCGCCGGAAGACCTCCAAAAAATCAAAGACTTTGTTTCAGAAGTTTATTTGAATGCCGGATATTCAAATTCTCCTTGGAAGAATATTGATTACGATCCTTGGTCGATATGGTTTTATGTGGAAGGAGAGGGGGGAATTCTTTGTGCAATGAGAATTGTGGAAAAGTATCCTTGGAATTTCATTCCGTTAGAAGTAGCATTGATCCATGGTAAAAAAAATGGTCCGTCGAAACGCTACGCTGTTATTGAAGAAAATGTAGCCGATTGGAATGGAGTCGCTTTTGTACAAACAAGGGAGGCTTGGGTAGAAGCAAAAAAAACATTTCGCGCGGTAGCTCAATTCTGTCTTGAAAGAAACTATGATATGGTTTATGGAATGTATCCATTAGAATTAGTTGGGATAGCACACGTTTATCTCAACGCGGGTGCGGTGATTTCAAAAAAATACGTTGGACCAATGTATTTCCCAGAATTTAACTTAAAAGGAGAGGAATGTCTTTTAAACGTTATCGAAATTGGAAAAGGGGCTTTACAGGAAATTGCGTCAAAAACATCATAACGATGACAAAGATATGATGTTTTCCATTAATATATACAATGTTTCAATCGGATTTTTTCTCTTATATCTGGGCGTCTACGTTTTTAAAATGCCACCCGGTGCTAATCGTGCCCAAAAGTATTTTTTTTGGCTCTGCTTTGCTTTATCGCTCTGGATGTTTGGCCTCGGTTTTCGAAGTCTGCTTCCGCTTGAAATAAGAGGGATTGTTTTAAATTGGATTTTGATTCCAGTTTTATTTTTACCTTCTCTTTTAGATGCGGTTATATCATCCATCAAAGGTGACAAGTTACGATTTACTCGAACACGATTCTTTCTTAACTTTCTATTTTTGCCTTATTTACTTTTTGTAACTTCGATTGGTTCTGCCGTTAAAATTCAAGATCATATTCAGTTTTCCTATCTTCCTACATTCAATTACCATTTAATTATTTTATATTGTGGAATTTATATTTCGATATCATGTGTTTCCATTGTTCGGATTATGATTCGAGAAAGAGGAGATAAACGAGTTAGGGCATTTTTACTTCTTTCGGGAACTTTAATCGCGCTTATAGTTTCCGTTCTTTGTGTTTATGTATTTCCTTTGCTCGGATTCTTTTATGCTTCCCGTACTGCTTTTGGACTCTTGCCATTTTCGATTCTTTGGGCCGTTGCAATCTTACATTACGACGCATTCGAAATTAGAGAACGGATTTTAGATGGAAAAGAACTGCCGTTTCTCAATCGCATTTCCTCACTTCTGGTTTTAGGTTTATTTCGAATTTTGGATCCCAGCGAGTATTCTATGAGGCTTCTCATCAGTAAGGCAAATGTCGTTTTAGGCGTTGTATCTAAAAATCACGAGCTCGCAATGCGAACCGATTTGGAAACGCTTGAACGTGCGGAAATGGTCGCCGGGGTCTATTACGATCGTCTCAAGTAGTAGCTGTTTTGGGATGCAATCTCAAAATATCCTGATCTGTCGACAGCTTATGATTTTGGAAATATCCAAGCAAATTCTAAGTCCGATATCAAATCGATTCCACTTTTAAATTACCCTTCGGATCCAAATGATTGGACCGGGGATGGTGGCTCTAACTCGATGTTAGAGTAAATTTAACGTTGTGTGAGAAAAATGATTTTTTAGCAAGCACGGTGTCGGATCCAAAAGGTTCTATGTGGCAAATGATCCAAGATTCTCCAACTGCATTTCATTGTTACTTTGAAATAAAAAAAATTATATTTGCGGCTTTTGGTTTGGGGCAATCAAAGCGATTCAATTAATTTCGATTCTTTCCAGGACGTTTTTAGAATTTCGCCAGGGTATGGATTAAAAAATTTTTGCCGTCCTTCTTTCTTCCGACCTTTTCTTTAAAGTCATTTTTACATTTTTAATTTTAATTGCGAAACCATAAATTGCAAGTAACCTGGTCAAATGCCGATTCACGAAATTATTGAAACCAAAGGAGTTCCAGTAAAAATTTTTACTGATCAAATTGAACCACAAGCAAGACAACAGTTGATTGATTTGGCCGAGTCAGGACTTGTAGTAGGTCACGTAGCCGCTATGCCGGACGTTCATTATGGGACGGGCGCTACAGTTGGAAGTGTTTTTGCTTCTGAACATTATATTTGTCCGAATGCGGTAGGAGTTGATATAGGCTGCGGAATGGCGGCCGTTCCAATTCCATCATTGTCGGCTGACGAAATATCCTGGGTAGTTAAGGAAAACATACATAAAGAGATAAAGGAGCGTGTGCCGACAGGTATGAGCGCTCATTCCAAACCTAGAGCAGCCTCAGTTTTTGATAACCTGAATCGATCTAAATGGTTGAGTAAACAAATCTCAAATAAGACCGCTTGCCAAATTGGTACGCTTGGCGGAGGGAATCACTTTATCGAATTGGTAAAAGACAGTTCTGATCTAGTTTGGATATTTCTTCACTCTGGTTCAAGAAATATAGGCAAGGTTACAGCGGAGTATTATAATCAATTAGCAAAATCTTATATGAAAAAGTTAAGCATTGAAGCCAAAAATGCTGACTTAAATTTCCTGGACCTGAATACAGAAGAAGGTCAGAGTTATCTATTGGATATGGAGTGGTGTCAACATTTTGCTTTCGACAATAGACAGGATATGCTTCGCCAGGTTGCTCGAATCATTGAAGAAAAAACGGGTTTCGTAGCGGACTACACAAGAGCTGTAAATATTCACCACAACTATTGTACGTGTGAAGAGTGTGAAATTGAAGATGGAAATGGTATTCGAATTAAAAAGAAACTTTGGGTCACTCGTAAAGGTGCAACTAGCGCAAAGCTTGGTCAATACGGTTTAATTCCGGGTTCTATGGGAACAGGTTCCTTTTTAGTAAAAGGATTAGGAAATTCCGAATCTTGGCAATCTTCTTCTCACGGAGCCGGAAGAACTAAATCTAGGACCAAAGCAAAGGTAGAAATTCCACAAAAAGAATTCGTTGAATCAATGATAGGAATTGTTTGCGAAACTGACGAAGAACTACGAGACGAAGCGCCGCAAGCGTACAAAGATATCAATTCTGTCATGGAGTGGCAGAAAGATCTTGTTGAAATCGTAACAAAATTCCAGCCTTTGATAAATGTAAAAGGCTTTGATAGTGCAATTCCGTCTTGGAAACAACCTAAAATCTCTGTGCTATTTGAAAACCAAGATGCTTTCCAAATAACGATTTCAAGTGTGATGGTCTCAAAATCAGAAAATTCAGGTAAAAAGAATTATAACGAATTTATTTCCTATTCTGAATGGAAGCAAAGAGGCGGTGGATTCAGGAAAGGAAATACTATCCAAACTTGGGTTCAGATCGAAGAGGATCCAGAAAGAAAATATCTTTTGATTAGTTCTGTAGTCTCATCTGATTCAGAGAAGGCAATTTTAAAAATTGAAGAAATTCAAAAAAAGGAGAAGATATAATTAAAGGCCTATTGGATCTAAGATAATATATATCTAATATACCATTCGATTTTCTAGGTTTTTTGTAAAGTCCCCGCAATTTTGTTCGTTTTGCAAAATGATTTTGATCTCGAATAAGAGAAGATAAAAAGAAACGTAAGCTTGGAGCATTTCATAACTTCAAAGTAGTTGTATAATCAGGCGCCATACCTATTAGATTGCGGCTTCGTTATCTGGAATTCGTTCGTTTTCCTGAAAATTAGAACATACAAGAGGGTAAGTGCCAGCTTGGGACAGAATTACATATTATCGGAAGCGGCGGGAGGGAACCAAGTCGCACTAAATTAAGGGTTCTCGACTGAAGTTGTTTGCTATTTGCGAATTTGGAGTAATTAAAATTTAGCGCGTAACTTTTCTTAACTTGAACTTAATTCGTTAATCAATATATTATGTTTAAAAAATAGTTGTTATAAAACTGCATGTACGATTCGCACGAGTTTACTGAAAGATATAATGCCGTCATTGGATATTGGATTCCGGGCGGGCTGATTAATGAAAAACCTCAGTATGTACTGCACGAAATTCCTGGTAAATGTAGATTTTGTAATTTAGAAATACCAAATACAACGTTTAAAAAAATAGCTCATCCAATTCCGGAATTTCTCGGAAATAGACAATATCTTACAAAATCAGAATGCGATCGTTGCAATGAATATTTTGATAAAAATTTGGAAAATCATTTTGCAAATTATTTAGGATTGGAGAGGACATTAACTGGTACAAAAGGTAAAAAAGGAATTCCAACATTTAAACAAAAAGATAAGAAGTTTTTTGTAAGAGAAGAAGGCGATAAAAAAATGTCAGTTGGAATTGATACCTCTAGCGACAATGTGAAAATCGATACTGAGAAAAATACAATTGAATTTACTGCGATTAGGCCGCCGTACGTTCCGTATGCTGTTTTTAAATGCCTTGTTAAAATTGGTTTTTCACTTTTACCTCAAGAATTTACGACAAAGATTGAATCTACTCGAAGATTTCTAATTGATCCTGAATTGGATAACGATGGCGGAATATTCGTTCCACATATATATTCATACTATATACAGAATGCCTCTGATAATATTGTAATTGAAATTTTCCAAAGAAAAGACGTTTATGAAAAGACGATTCCATTTTTAATCATTAGAGTATTTTTAAGATATCATTTTTTCCAAAGCAGTATTCCAAATTTCGAATTTGACAATCAGGAATTGGGTATGAATGTTCTTCACCCTGGCATTGAAATTACAAAACCTGAAATATTAGATTTATATGGAAAGGCTGTCGTTAAAGATTCGATTCAGAAGCAAACGATGCGCTTTGAAAGTTTTCAATCCGAGGTTCCATTAGAGCAGAATCGATTGCTTAAAAGTCTGAAAAACATAAAAAACGAATAAGAGGTTCAAAAATATGGTTTCAATAATTTCTTTTAATGAATTTGAAAAGAATCTAAAGTTGGCAACTGATCCTAAAACCAGGCAAGTTATTTTTACTGTCAGCATCGACCGAGTCCATTGTAGAAAGTATATTAATGAATCACTCATAACAGAAGAAAATAAGCATTTCCATTTGATCGAAATGTATAAAACTTATGTGTTTAAAGAAACGGGTCTTTTGGAAATTAATACTGGTCATTGGGACATTTTTATTGATGAACAAAAAATCGATGGTAAGATTTCAAATCTTGGGTTTCTTTTTTACAAAGGAATCTTTCAAGTCAATATCATCAAATATTGCTTGAAGCTAAAAACGATGTTCTAAACGAGTTTAATAAAAATGGGAATATGACAAATCATGAAATTGGTGAAATTCATTGGAGTGACTTAAACGATTCGAAGTATAAAGTGGCTATGAAATGGATTGAATCTTTTTTCAATTCGCCGATGACATTCTTTATGATGTATTCTCAAAAAAAATATACTAAAACCCGAAAAGAAATTATAGAAACAGTTATCCCTCTACTTGAAACTAATAATAAAATTCCGGAAGGTTTTTCGAGATTAAATACTACTCTACATTTGGATTATGAGAATTCGGATGTAAGAGAAATTTGGATGCTTGAAAGAATCTTTAGAATGCTAAGAGCATATCCTTGGGACAGTAGGGGGTCACCACTAATACAACTATGCGATATCTTATTAAATGTCGCTTCAAATGTTGAGAGCGGGGTGACTTCTTTTGATCCAACGAGTTACAAAGGAAAACTTAAACAAAGTATATTAGATAAATCTAAAGAAAAATATAATGATGTTCGTGATTATAAGAATAATTTTTTAATCATGAGAGAGAATGGCGATATTAAATTAGTTTATGAGCTTAATAATTAATTGTTTTGTGTGTGATTAAATTAGACTTCAGTTTGATTCGTAATCAAAAGCTAAACATGTCTCCGATATAGAGTGTTACCGATGTTCCTGAATATCCGCCTCTCTATAAACTACAATGCAAGATAATAATGATGATTATAGGAAGCGAACTGTAAAAAATCACTTTTAATCTATGGTTTCAATTTGTATTGAATGCAAAGTCAATTATTAGTTGAAAAGGAATTTCGATATAAATAAGTTAGAGACTTGTACTATGCAACATATTAAGAAGCGGTTGACCATATCATAGGTCGTCCCAAGAGATTATTTCGATGAATAAATGTTTATATTGATAACGTCCTCAATCTTTCGCACATTTAAGAATCAAAGAGAAGGCTCTCCTTGCCGATTGAGTTTGTAATGAGCAAATTCAAGAAAAAGGAGAACCCCCCAATGAGGGCAGAAGAAGAAAAAGCACACTTGAAAGTAATCCAAGTGGATGAGACGCAGCTCAAGAAAGACTTGAGCGAACTCGTAAGAGGTTCAGTGGAAGAAACGCTGAACGCTCTCTTAGATGAGGAAGCGGATAAACTCTGCAAAGCCTCGAGGTATGAGAGAAGCCCGGATCGAGTAGCTACAAGAGCGGGTTCGTATAATAGAAACTTCGAAACAAAAGCGGGAAAAGTAAAGTTAAAAGTTCCCAAACTAAGAACAATTCCGTTTGAGTCGGCGATCATCGATCGATACAAGCGACGGGAGAGTTCGGTAGAAGAAGCTCTCATGGAGATGTATCTCGCGGGAGTTTCAGTTCGGAGAGTCGAGGACATTACCGAAAGCCTCTGGGGAACCAAGGTCTCACCTTCAACGATCAGCAAACTCAACCAAAAAGTTTTTGTTCAAATCGACGAATGGAGAATCCGTCCGCTTACTGACGAATATCCTTACGTTTACCTGGACGGACTTTACTTGAAGAAGTCTTGGGGTGGAGAAGTTCGTAACGTAGCGATTCTCGTAGCCATAGGGGTTAATTCAGAAGGTTACAGAGAAGTTCTTGGTTCGATGGAAGGAGCCAGAGAAGACAAAGAGAGTTGGCAAGCGTTCCTAAAACATCTTAAGGACCGGGGACTCAGAGGAGTGAACTTAATTATCTCAGACAAATGTTTAGGCTTAGTGGAATCGATTCCTTACTTCTTTCCAGAATCGAAATGGCAGAGGTGTATCGTTCATTTCTACAGGAATGTATTTGGAAAGGCTCCAAGAAGTTCCTTTAAAGTGATTTCACAAATGTTGAAAGCGATTCATGCTCAGGAAAACAAAGAAGAAGCTTTGAAGAAAGCCAACTTTGTCGCCGAGCGCTTGACTGAAATGAAATTGAAGGAAGCAGCTAAAGTCATCTCCGATGGAATCGAAGAAACTCTCTCTTATATGGATTTTCCTTCCGAGCATTGGAGAAAGATCCGAACCAACAATCCATTAGAAAGAATCATCAAAGAGATCAAGAGAAGAACAAAGGTCGCAGGAGCCTTTCCTGATGGGAAGTCCGCTCTCATGTTAGCCACTGCTCGCCTCAGGCATGTTGCATCAACTAAGTGGGGAACAAAAAAGTATGTTGACATGGAGAAGTTAAAAGAGTTAAAAACTTTAAAGATCATGGCTTGATCGACTGAGGTGAGCTCTTCTCAAGTTCTCATTTGTGCGAAACTTTACGGACACTATCAAGTAATTCGACTTGCAACAATGCCGACTCCAAGGAATTCTTTTGTTGGGATTATATGTGATTGGCGTAACCGAAAGGATTACATTCTAAAAGACTATATGGAGTCTTTTTAATCATCGAAGCGAAGCCATCATATATTTGTGACTCCTCGATCGAATAGGAATTACGCGTTACCGATGTGCCAGAACATACAAATGAGACATAATTCTAATGCGACAGAACATACATTCGAGGAAGTTAGAGCTACGCATGGTAGTGTCATGAATACTGTGTAAATAACTTTCTTTAAAACGAATCTAATTTTAATCGATCTCCGAAAATAATTGAAAACTGATTCATTGCTTGAACTCAGCGACTCGCTCTCTAAGGATCGCTCGCCATCCCAATCTTGAATCGGCATGGTCCATTTTTTAGACATATTATTCAACGCTAAATAGAGAAGCTTGACTGCCGCCTCATCGGTAGGAAAGGATCCCCGATTCTTGATTATTTTTCTTAGACCCATATTCATAGATTCGATAGCGTTTGTAGTGTATATCGCCTTACGAATATTAGGTGGGTAAGCCAAAAAAGGAATCACCGATTCCCAATTACTTCTCCAGGACTTGCTGATCATCGGATACTGACTGTCCCACTTGGCAGAAAAATCATCAAGGCTTTTCTTTGCGATCTCTTCCGATGGAGATTTGTAGATGGCCTTTAGGTCGATTACCAACTCTTTCTTCTGTTTGTAAGAAACCCATTTCAAAGAATTCCTCACCATATGAACAATACAAAGCTGAACTTGTGCATTAGGAAAGACTGATATGATCGTATCCGGAAATCCTTTTAGTCCGTCGACACAAGCGATTAAAATATCTTCGACTCCTCGATTCTTTAAATCGGTTAAAATCTGAAGCCAGAACTTTGCTCCTTCGGTTCTTTCTACCCAGATCCCAAGAATCTCCTTTGTGCCCTGTAGATTGATTCCTAAAGCCAAATAAAAGGCTTTGTTCACGACGTGATTGCCATCTCTTACCTTCACGATCAGCGCATCCATAATGAGAATCGGATACACTTTGTCCAAGGGGCGGTTCTGCCACTCGATCACCGTTTCCATTACGGAATCCGTTACTTGAGAAATTAGATCCGCTGAGACTTCGACTTGGTAGATTTCTTTGAGATGTCCGGAAATTTCTCGAGTTGTCATTCCACGAGAATACATCGAGATGATCTTTTCATCGAATCCCGTAAAGCGTGTCTGTCCTTTCTGAATGATCTGAGGTTCGAAACTTCCGTTCCTATCTCGAGGAACTTCCAAATCGATAGAGCCAAAGTCTCCTTTGAGCTTTTTGCTACTTTTTCCATTTCGAGAATTGCCTGAGTTATTGCCAGTCGAGGCGTTCTTCTCATATCCAAGGTGATGTGTCATCTCTCCTTCCATCGCTCGTTCAACAAGCGATTTGGTGAGTTGTTTTAAAAGTCCTTCGTTTCCGATCAGCTCTTCCGGGGTCTTACCTTTGATTAACTCATCGAGAAGTTCTTCAGCTCGATTCTTTGGTTTGCTCATATTGCTTTATCCTTGTTACTTTTTGGTTAGTCACAAGTCATTTACACAATGTAGCTGACACCTTCCTACGCATGGACTTTCGGAACATGGTAGAGTTCTTTATTGCCTTTCTTGAATACTATTTCGGCTCCGAGTGCTTCAATTACACTTATCAAGCTATTAAAAGTAGGGTTGTCTCTTTTCCCTGACTTAATATCTTGAATTACGGTTGGGGATAGATTGGTCTTTTCCGCAAGTTCTCGCACGGATATATGCTCTTGTTCCATAAGTTCGCTTATCATTTCAGAAAGATAAAACTCGCTATACTTCTTATCAAAAGATTTTCGCCTTTGAGGGTCTTGCATAATTCTGTCGAAAGTAGATTTACTTTTCATAATATGTTCCTGCCTCAGTTCTCTCTAAATAATCTTTCCGAATCGCTTGCGCTTTAATTTTTTCATTTGGGGGTAACTTATCTTGTCTCTTTAGAAATCCATTCGTGACAATGATCTTCTTTCCCACGGTGAAAAAACAAAGAAACCTATTCGGTTTCGGCTTAAAGGTGAAAATTTTATCACCTTCATTTCGGAACTTTTGTTCGTTGAATATCTTTCCAGTATCTGCCATTTTCTTAACGAGCACAAGAAAATCTTCTTGCTCGTTGATCGAAAGGCTCTCAAAGAATTCCAAAGGTATTGACTTTGAGCTTTTATCAAAGTACCACTCGATCGAAAAAGCTGGACCTTCATAAATGAGATACTCTGAGGCCTTCTTCATTTTCACCGTAACAATATAATGGTACGCCTGCTTTGTCAAACTTGAAAGGGCATAAAAAAGAGAAATTATGAAAAAATTAGTAATCATTCGATAATTCAGCTTGAAAGGGCGATTGGGAATAATATGCTGAATATATGTTTGCTTATTATATGACTACCGATAATGTATCTTATGTCGCATAGAATTATGTCTCTTACTAAACGAGAAGAAACATACATTATCTAAAGTTAAGCAAATATATGTAAAGTAATTCTGTTTTGTACCACGTTCTTCCTAAATCCCCCTTCTTTACTGATTTTAATTCTTCGAAGAACAGAATCAGGTGACTTTCTATCAACTAAAAAATAGCTTATACGGACTATATTTTAGTTGATAATAAAAAAAGAATATATTACGCTCCAAGGATGATCCTCGACGGAATCTTTGGAAATAGAACAGCCTCAAGAGTTTTATTACATCTCTATCATTATAACGAGATACATTCATCGGCAATCGCAAATGATTACGGAACTGCCGTAACTCCAATCAGGCTTCAACTTGAAAGATTTGAAAAAACAGGAATACTTGTCGCAAAAAATGTAGGTCGATCCAGAGTTTTTGCCTTTAATCCAAAGTCCCCTTTCGTAAAGCCGATCAAAAACATTTTGGCTATTTTTTATAATTCGTTATCTATTGAAGAGAAAGAATTAATATTTTCAACCAGAAGAAGACCAAGACAAAAGGGAAAACCAGTTTATGGATGAACCTGATTGGAGTATTGTAAACGAAGAAGAACTTTGGAAATTTGTTGGATGGCATTTAGATAGCAAAGGAATTATTCTGTTTTAGTTGGTGGCGCTGTTGTCTCGATCTATTCACGAGGTGCGTACCGTTCCGGGGATTTGGATTTAGTCGAGCCGCTCATTTCCAAAGCATCGGAAATTAAATCAGTAATGGAAGAATTAGGATTTTCTAAAAGAAATCGCCACTATGTTCATCCCAGATGTAATCATCTTTTTATTGAATTTCTTTCTGCTCCTGTTTCAATTGGAGATGATTATCAAATTATCTCGGATGAAAGGGAAGTTGAAGGTAAAATTATAAGAATATTTCGCCAACAGATTGTATTAAAGACAGGTTATCTTCTTCATACATTTCAATGCACGGGAATGTCTCGATCAGGCATTGTTAGTTGCAAGAAGCCAACCTTTTGAATTGAGTCGGGTCAAGGAATGGTGTCTTAAAAAAGGTGCATTGGGAAAGGAAGCATTTGAAGAGTTCGAAAAGTTATTAAGAATTACTTAGATAAAAGCAATTCACTATATTATGCAGGCAGTCGTGAAAACGCCCCTTATTGAAGTTACAATTAAAGGAGAAATTTCTTCTACCCTTTTGAAAGCTCTCAAAAAGGAATTCGGTAAGAAACTTCGTATTGAAAAGTCGGAGAAATCAATTTCTTGGAAAGATACAGAATTTTTCAAAGAGAATAAAGAATTTCTACAGCCGGGATCGAAAATGAAATACTATAGAAAAAAAAGCCGGGTTGAGTCTCTCGGAACTTGGGGAAAAATTGGGTGGGATCCCGAGGCAAAATCTCTCGGCTATGGCTCTAAGTAAAAGACCAATTTCAAAAGAATTAGCAAAACAACTTTCCAAAATGTTTAAAAAGCCGGTTGAGATTTTTCTTTATGCAGAATGAATCAACATTTGAAAGAGAAATGCAAGATCTTGAAAGGCGTAAGAAATTTAAAAAAATATAACGAATATTTGTTATTAGAAACGGTTTGAAAAATATGTGAATTTCTTGTAATTTTAGTTAGGCGTAATGTCGAAGGAAAAAATATGAATGAACTTGAAGAATTATTACAATTATTAAAACACGCTACTCAATTTAAAAAAGATAAAAATCTAACTTCCGCAATTGCTTCACTTAGAAGCGCAAGAATAATTGCACTGAAAGAAAGCTCATTGCAAACCAAAAATATAGATTTAAAACTTGCTCTCTACTTGCAAGAGAATGGTGAAGCCAAAGAAGCGGAAGGGATCCTTGTTCAATTGTATAAAAAATATATATCAAAATCAATGGAGTTGCCCGAAATATTAGATAAAATTCGAATATTTTACGAAAGGAATTCCGAGATAGAAAAATCAGCCCTATTTTTAACGACTGAAGCATTGGCATTTGAATTAAATCAATATATTCAATGGCTAAGATACGAAATTTCATCATTCGAGAATTTTAATCAAGTAGAAGAGAAATATATTAAAAATAATACTAAAGACCACCATTTCATTGGAAAACTTTCAAAACTTGAAAAAAAATATAAATTAAATCTAAATGTTCAAGCATTAGAAGAAATTTTTCAAATTAATTTTAAAAATTTTGTAAATTCTATTCCAATGAAAATAAAAGAAAAATCTACGTCGAAGTATATATTTCAGAAAGCAAAGGAAAACTTTGGAAAGGAAAGTCAGGATAATTCTAGTTCTGATTTTCTAGATGAACTATTTTCGAAAATGATACAAACTACCGTTGAAAATTGCGAATCGGTTCTTGCATCCCAACGTTAAAATGATCTGTAATAGCCAAAATAAGATCTGACACTCCGTGTTCCTGTTGATTACGAAAATTGTAAGTTGTCGAGATACTTATTCTTAGCTAATTCCTTCGTGTCAAGAAAAGTCTGGAATGGGGTTTTACCAAAACAATACTTGCCTTGATGTGTTCTTTCGTTATTATAAGAATCGATCCAGTGATCCAAATCTTTTTGCAAATCTTCAATCGAGCTGTATACCTTTTTCCGATAGTGTCCGTAAAGTTTCGCACAAATGAGAACTTGAGAAGAGCTCACCTCAGTCGATCAAGCCATGATCTTTAAAGTTTTTAACTCTTTTAACTTCTCCATGTCAACATACTTTTTTGTTCCCCACTTAGTTGATGCAACATGCCTGAGGCGAGCAGTGGCTAACATGAGAGCGGACTTCCCATCAGGAAAGGCTCCTACGACCTTTGTTCTTCTCTTGATCTCTTTGATGATTCTTTCTAATGGATTGTTGGTTCGGATCTTTCTCCAATGCTCGGAAGGAAAATCCATATAAGAGAGAGTTTCTTCGATTCCATCGGAGATGACTTTAGCTGCTTCCTTCAATTTCATTTCAGTCAAGCGCTCGGCGACAAAGTTGGCTTTCTTCAAAGCTTCTTCTTTGTTTTCCTGAGAATGAATCGCTTTCAACATTTGTGAAATCACTTTAAAGGAACTTCTTGGAGCCTTTCCAAATACATTCCTGTAGAAATGAACGATACACCTCTGCCATTTCGATTCTGGAAAGAAGTAAGGAATCGATTCCACTAAGCCTAAACATTTGTCTGAGATAATTAAGTTCACTCCTCTGAGTCCCCGGTCCTTAAGATGTTTTAGGAACGCTTGCCAACTCTCTTTGTCTTCTCTGGCTCCTTCCATCGAACCAAGAACTTCTCTGTAACCTTCTGAATTAACCCCTATGGCTACGAGAATCGCTACGTTACGAACTTCTCCACCCCAAGACTTCTTCAAGTAAAGTCCGTCCAGGTAAACGTAAGGATATTCGTCAGTAAGCGGACGGATTCTCCATTCGTCGATTTGAACAAAAACTTTTTGGTTGAGTTTGCTGATCGTTGAAGGTGAGACCTTGGTTCCCCAGAGGCTTTCGGTAATGTCCTCGACTCTCCGAACTGAAACTCCCGCGAGATACATCTCCATGAGAGCTTCTTCTACCGAACTCTCCCGTCGCTTGTATCGATCGATGATCGCCGACTCAAACGGAATTGTTCTTAGTTTGGGAACTTTTAACTTTACTTTTCCCGCTTTTGTTTCGAAGTTTCTATTATACGAACCCGCTCTTGTATCTACTCGATCCGGGCTTCTCTCATACCTCGAGGCTTTGCAGAGTTTATCCGCTTCCTCATCTAAGAGAGCGTTCAGCGTTTCTTCCACTGAACCTCTTACGAGTTCGCTCAAGTCTTTCTTGAGCTGCGTCTCATCCACTTGGATTACTTTCAAGTGTGCTTTTTTTTCTTCTGCCCTCATTGGGGGGTTCTCCTTTTTCTTGAATTTGCTCATTACAAACTCAATCGGCAAGGAGAGCCTTCTCTTTGATTCTTAAATGTGCGAAAGATTGAGGACGTTATCATGATATGAAAACGGCGATTTCAATTCCTGACGAGTTATTTAAAACTGCTGAGAAGACGGCTAAAAAGCTTGGTATTCCTCGGAGTCAGTTATTTGCAAAAGCATTAGAAGAATTTATCCAATCCCACAGTAAAGAATCTATAACTGAGAAATTAAATAAAGTATATAGCAGTAAATCCAAAGAAACTAAAAATAATATTGCTGATTTATCCGTAGAATCGCTTCGCAAGAGTTTAAAAAATGACTCGTGGTGAAATTTGGTGGGTAGATTTAGGAATTCCCTTTCAAAGTGAACCTGAATTTAAACGTCCAGTTCTCATAATTCAAGATGATTCTTTTAATCAAAGTAATATTCATACAATTGTTTCGATCGCAATCACATCGAATTTAAATCTATCTGAAGCCCCAGGCAATGTTTTAATTAGTAAGAAAGATTCGAATTTATCAAAGGACTCGGTCGTAAATGTCTCTCAAATTTTGACTTTGGACAAAGAAAGATTTCTTAATAAAGCAGGAAATCTTAAATCAAATAAATTAGATGAAGTCGAAGTAGGGCTTAAATTAGTTACAGGCTTAGACTAGGGAAACATCGGTTTCTCGCTCCGTTCGTAATTCACAGTTCCGGCCCACTCAGGCCTTCGGCACATTTGCTTTGTCACTCGGCTTGTGAGTGGCTCGCTGAGGCTCCTTCGAATCCTGCTGCGTGCCTTAGGCAGACATCAGAACCCAAACGTCGAGAAGCCATTTCGTTAGGTGCAAGTCAGCAGAAATGTTCGACTCCCATTATTACTAGTTTAAAGGTATCGGATCAGATTGATCAAAAAGTCATTGACTTTTCTACAATTATATATATAGTTAAATATATATGAATAGGGCTAAAATTTTTAAAAATGGGGACAGCCAGGCAATTCGCTTACCGAAAGAATATCGTTTTAAAGGTAAGGAAGTTTATATACGAAAAGATGGCGACAGTGTCATTCTGACTCCAATAGATGATTCAGTTGATCGATTCTGGAATACTGTTCATAATTTTTCTGAAGATCTGATCATTGATCGAAACCAACCAAGTGTTTACGATAAACGAAATCGGATATGACTCAATACTTGTTAGATACGAATATCTGCATTTATATAATTAATCAGAAACCAGAATCCGTTTATAAAAAATTCAAAAAGATCAAACTAGAAAATATCTACATTTCATCGATTACAGAATTTGAACTAAAATATGGAGTCCAAAAGAGCCTCCACTTTGAAAGGAACCTGAAAATCTTAGAAGAGTTTCTAAGTTATCTCAATATTCTTCCATTTGTTAGCGAAGATTCAAATAAAGCGGCGAAAATTCGAGTAGAGTTGGAAAGAGTAGGAAAACCAATTGGCCCATTTGATCTTCTAATAGCTTCCCAGGCGTTATCAAATCAGCTGATTCTTGTAACGAACAATGAAAAAGAATTTGTTCGAATTAAAAATATTAAAATTGAAAACTGGATTTGAAAGATGCGACCCATCGCCTAACTGTTGTTTCTCGCAGCGCTTCGAGATTTCTAACGCGCCTTTCACTCATGCTCCGCACATTGCTTTGCCGGAGCTTCGGTTCGATGAGTCGAGGACTCTAAGGTGTCAACTGAATTATCTCGGACAAATGTCTTGGTTTTGTTTAATCGATTCCCGTTTCAGGAACGTCGGATGTGATCTTGATTTTTTCTCGCTCGACGGTGTTTTTTGTCGCCGGATCCAATTCTAAGAGTTGCTTGATGGCGATCCCACCCCAATAACGAGAGCGATTTTCTACGATAAAACGTTTTAAAAAGTGAATCTCCGCGCCTTTACGACTGATTTCTTCCTTACCATAATACATTTCCAACAACGACTCGTTGATGGTTCGATTTTTAGCGATGTATTGATTGATATCCGTTAACACATAGGTTCCGTTGTAGGGCGTTCGATCATTTCCGCCGGTCGGGTTGATCGGATGTGCGATAAAATTTCCTAAGAAGTGAATTTTTTTGCCTCCTAAATTGGAGAATCTAGGCGTTTCCTTTTCGGTGGAAGTGGAATCGATCGGAACCGTGTGCCAATGTTGTTCCACTCTGGTGGCAGTATGAACGTTTCCGTTTGCGTCACGATAGGTATAATGATGATAGGTAAGATAGCTATAAGAAGCGGATTTCAGAAAAAGCATTTCCTCACGAGGAAGCTGAGACAAAGCAAAATAATAAGGTTGTGGAGTTTTTGATTTTTCCCGTCCCATCGAGAATTTGGTTACCCATTTGAATCTGTAGTTCCCGTCTCCTTCGATATCCTTTTCCTGATCGCTCATAAAAATGATTTTAGAAACGTCGGTAATAGAGCCGAGTTCTGTATGCCTTCCATGCGGGGCTTCTAATCCTAAAAAATTATTTTGACGGTGTCCCCATTTTGCGACGATCAAACCTAATGCGACAAGTCCTTCCTTGTCCGGAGGAGGATCCTCCAATACTTGAAACGTTTTGATACAATTTAAATTCAAAAATAGGATTAAAAATAAGTTTAGAAAACAATAATATAATCGCATCGATTCTTTTGCCTAAAAACGGATTTTGGAAAGATCAGGTATTTTTCGATTGACTTCAATAGATTCGATTCGGTCAATATGTTTCTTGTTCCGATCATGATAAAATTCATAACATCTAATTTTTCCTATCGGCTTACGTTATTTATAATTCTGCAAATTTCATTTTCGGCGTATGCAGTGCCTGTAAACGCCGATTTGGATGAAGATGTTCTCAAAAAAATACGAAGACACTATGATCCCAATCTGAGTAAGGAAAAAGTGGATCGTGATTTAGGAATTTCAACGGATAAAAAAGCAAAATACTTTTCCATTCTTCCCGGCGTGAATCACGTAGTGGTCAATGATTTGGAAATTAAAGGACAGGGTAAAAAGGCGGAAATGGAAGTGTCCCGTCCGCAACCAAATTTTTTTTTCGACGTCAAATCCAAGGATTTTAGAATCAACGAAGCGTTCGGATTTCAGTTTTTATTTCACACTTCGAGCATTGCGTTTGATCGACAGAGATATTCTCAACTTGTTTCCGGCGGTTCGAACTCCTCCTCATCCTCTTCAAAAGCTTCCGGATCTTCCGAGGAATCTGAGATCATCCACGCCGATCTTGGGACAAGATTGCGAGTGGATTATAGTTATCTGATCCCCACTTTTTATTGGGGGAATCCGGATGTGGATGGATTTCGTATGGGACTTGGAGCCGGTTTGGCCGATTTAAGAATGCGAGGCAACGTGGACTTTCGGGAAAGTTGGGACACGATTGGTAGACTTGTCTTTCCGTATGCGGATACCAATCGTACCGATTTTTTAAACGGAATGGCTCAATTGCAGTTTTCTTCGGGGCTTGTGGATTTGAAGTCCGGCGATCCGGTGTTTAACTATTTATTGTTCAATTTGAGTCAGAACAACAATCTCGAATGGATGGGATTGTATCTTCTTGGTCAAGGAGTTCATTTTTCGACTGACTTGTTGTCCATTCTAACCTACATTCAATACAAGGATCACTTTAGTCCGCTTGAATTGCTTGCTCTGGGGGCTTTGTCCAGAAGTTCGATCAACTCCAAACCCAAGAATGTATTTGCTTATATGATTTTTTTAGAGACGCCTAAATTCGGATTTGTTAAATTTCGATTTAGCGTCAACGGTCCGATTTTTAACGATTCCGGATTTCGATTTCGGATGACGTTGTTCGAGCTTTCGGCGATGATTCCCATCGAATTTTGATTTGATGGGAATCTAAAATTCTCTTTCGTTGTATAAAATTATAAATCCTGAAAGTGATATCCTACTCTTGTTTGATATTCAGAATCACAATTTTTTAATTGGATTTTAGGATTGCAAAAGCACTGATAGATTTTCGTTTTTAGATCTTTTCGAAATTTCAATATGTAGGAGTCATGGATGCGATTATTTTTTAAAATATTGATTCAGAATTGAACTTTTCTAGATCGATTTCTTAACTGAACTACATAACGAACAGGATCGCATACTTGAAAATCTCCGTAACTTGTGTATCGCTCCGATTCACATCTTTCCAATCGAAACGAATTCAATGCCAATTGCAACGGATTCGGACCTTCTGAGGAACTCAAAGTCTCTTCTCCAAATTCCGTAGGAAATTTTTTTCTCATCAAAACTTTCGTATTGTATGAATGATTCCCAATTTTTGCAATGGAATCTATGCGCTTGATTTATAAAATGCTTCCAAGATACTGTGATCGGAATTGCAAGAGTGTCCCCAACAGCGCTAGCGGTAAAATCGATGATTTCGTAACTTGTAACTGGCAAAAATAGAATGGGAATCATAAAAAAAGCACCAAAAAGACAAACGATAGCACCTAATGAAGCTCCAATCACTCCTCCACTTGAGGAACAAACGTTTTCGATGTAAAAACGAATAACCAAGGGAAAACGGAACGCTCTCAATCGAACTCCGCTATAAATCGGATTCATCTCTTCGCCTCTATATACGTAATCTTTTTCAATTCCTAAGAGAAATTTTTGATCTTCCCGTAATGAGCACGGTTGACTTGCCGTTTTGATTTTATACAAAGATTGAATGGTGGCACAATGGTTCAAAAAAATCAGAAAAAGAACAAAGGAGAAGAGACATTTCATTTTTTACCGTACCGATTTAAAATGATTTATAATTGGATTTGAATGTGTTTGGGATACAAACTCGGGTCATAGAGAACATTTTCCTCTTTTTGAATCCGTTCTTTTTTATATCAACATGATAGAGAATTGAGTTTGGCGATGATATTTCATCTTGCACAATCAGTTCTACCAGTTCCTTTTCGATTTTATGCGCCCAAACGGAAGCTCGAAAAGAAATCCAACCTGGATAGTATTCTTGGACGATTTTCCAAGCTCGAAATAGCTGTTGTCAATCGGGTTCTTTCATTTTCAATAACGCCCAGTCGAAACTTAAAAAAGCTTTCGTGTCAAGAACGCTTTTTTCTGTTAGGATCAGTTTATAATTTATTTCTGAAGCTCATATGGTCAATGATGAAATATTCGATTCCTTTTTTTACCTCTTGTGATTTAGAGTTATCTCTTTTTTATAATCTTCATGCTATATTCCGTATTCAATTTGAGAAAAAAGAGCAACCAAAAAAATGCGAAGTAAGTTTTAAGAATTTTTTGATTTGGCATTCTCGCATATTTTAATCCAAGGATTTAGAAAATAAAAATCAACACAAATGAATCGCAAACAGGAAGAGACTGGGTTTGTAATTTTCGGATTTTGGAATTCTAAAAATTCTAACATGGACGGAATTGTTGTAAAATAAATTTAACAATTGTATTGATTTATTTTGGTCTTTTCCGATAGGAAATTGTATGTTGAAACCGATTCAAACTCTTATAAACCAGAATATATCTTATTTCATTCTATTCTTTTTTGTATCTCTTTCGATTGAGAGTCATCCTTGTGATACTAACTTTCAAGAAACATTCATTGTTAAGAATGGAGAAAAGATTTTGTCTTTAAAAGCAAGCAATCCAAAGGTTTCTACGATTCCGTTTGAGTTTGAATTTATCAGTACTTTTCAAGAAGGTTTAGCTGGAGTCAAAAAAGATAACGTTTGGGGCTATATAGATACCTCTGGAAAAATTGTCATTCAGCCGCAATTTGATCACGTGGAGAGTTTTTCGGGACAATATGCTTGGGTTGAAAAAGAGGGACTTTGGGGACTGATCGATCGATCTGGAAAATTTAAAATCCAACCGCAATTCAAATTCAGTAAGATAGACAATCAATTCAAAGATTACGTGGAAGTTGTGACTTATAGTAAATGGGGATTTGTAGATAAGACCGGAAAATGGTTGTATCCGCCTGAGTTTGATTCTGTAGGAAATTTTAGAAGCGGTTTTGCTCGTGTAAAAAAAGCCAACAAGTGGGGATTTGTGGATCAATCTGGCAAGCTTGCGGTTCCTCTTGAATATGAGAATGTAGATGATTTTTATGAAAATTTAGCCGCTGTAAAAAAGGATGGCAAATGGGGATTTATTGATTTTTCAGGAAAGGTGATGATTCCCTTTCGATATCAAGATGTGAATAGTTTTTTAGAAGGTTTTGCCGCCGTAAAAAGAAATGAGAAATGGACATTGATTGACCCTTCGGGTAATTCGGTTTTAGATCGAGAAGTTATAAAAAATTCTCCCTTTTGGAAAGAGTTATATCCAAAGATGAAAGATGGAAAGTGGGGTTTTGTAAACTGGCTTGATCATTGGGTGATTCCCGCTAAGTTTTCGAAAGCAAATATATTTTCGGAAAATTTGGTTTCTGTAAAAAAAAATCAAAAGTGGGGATTTATAGACCGAACCGGTCGATGGATCATCAAACCGAAGTTTAAAAAAGTAAGTTTATTCTCCGAAGGTTTCGCTTTTGTTGCTGAAGACAATTTTTGGGGAGTGATTGATAAAACTGGAAAATGGCGGATAAAACCACAATTTGAATTTTCCTTCCCCAATCTATTTAAAGAGGGTTTAGCTCCCGTTGAAATAAACAATCAATGGGGATTTATCGATACAACGGGAAAGATGATTATCAAACCTCAATTTGATGAAGCGAATTTATTTTTTGAAAATTTCGCCTTTGTAAAGAAAAACGATAAATGGGGAATCATCAATCGTACGGGAAAGATGGTTGTAGAACCCCAATTTACATATCATCAGGATTTTGTTCAAAATAATTTAGCTGTAGTTGAAACGGATAAGAGGTGGGGATTGATCGATACGACCGGTAAGTATGTAGTCGAACCTAAATATAGAGACGTAATTCAACCTCTTAAAGATACTGAAATCTTCGCAGTCGAATCCGGTGGAAAAATAGGATATGTAAGCGTTAAGCTGAATTCGGTCTTTGTTGAGCCGCAATTTGATGTTGTTCAATTTTTGTTTATTAGAAATCTTGCTTTTGCAAAAGTGAATCAAAAATGGGGAGTCATTGACCTGGATCAAGCAGGTCAATTTATCATTCCTCCTCAGTTTGATGAAATCGTGTCTGCTTGGCGTCCGAACAGTTTTTGGGCTCGAAAATCTGAAAAATGGGGACTGGTCAGCGAAGCTAGAGAATGGACTTACAAACCTGAGTTTGAGGACTTTCAGAATTTTGTTTATGGTCGCAATTTCATCCCTGTGAAAAAAGACGGCAAGTGGGGCTTTCTCAATCAAAACGGTGAGTTTGCGATTGAACCAAAATTTGAATCTGTCAGTTACTTTAGTGATGGTTTAGCTCCCGTAAAAAAAGACGGTAAATGGGGTTTTATTGATATTCAAGAAAAGTGGGTGATCCAGCCACGATTCAACCAAGTACAAATTTTTTATGATGGTTTTGCAGCCGTTCAAACAAACGAAGGTTGGGGCTTGATCGATTCTACCGGCAAAATCGTTGTGAAACCACAGTATCGTAGAATTCGAAACTATAATAAAAAGAATATTTGGGTACAGGATAATCGTTTATTTTGGGGAATCATTGATCATAAAGGAGATAGAATCGTTAAACCTCAGTTTGACGATTCTTCGGTTTTTATCGATGGTATCGCAAACGTTGAGCGAAATGGTTTAAGCGGATTCATTGATCCTTTTGGAAAAGTGGTTTTAGAACCACGGTTTGATTTATTGTATGATTACGGTCCTAAAATGGGATTCGCTATTGCGAAAAAAGAGGAAGGCTACGGCTTGATCGATCGCAAAACGGGAAAATTTATCTTGAAACCGAAATTCGAGAGCCTTCGTTTTCATTCTAATGGACTGCTTACCGCCTCGAAAGATGACAAACGATGGGGGTTGATTAATCTACAAAAATGTTTGGCTCGATGAATCAAGTATTTTAGAAAATTATAATTTTTAAATTTATTTCAAATCTTTTTCCTGATAAATTCATTCCGCAAATACAATCGCTTTGCATTTTTTTAGATGTTTTTGCGATTATAAATCTATTGTGGAATGAATTCCTACAAATGAAGAAACACTTTCGAAACTTACATCAGTGTTCTCAATTCGATCCGATTTTGAATCTTTCCCTGGATTTAGGGGAATCAATGACATTTTTTAGAGAACGAAATCATTTTTTGAGAATGGAAATTTCGTTCGGAAAATGCTTAATTTGTGCTTAATAGTCAAAAAATTTTTGAGGAAAAGAATATGATTCAGTATCGAAATAACCTACCGCAGCTTTCGGACGATTTATTTTTAACCGACGGCGGTCTTGAAACTACTTTGATTTTTCATAAAGGCTGGGAACTTCCCCATTTTGCCGCTTTTGATTTACTAAAACATGACAAGGGACAAAAAGCGATTCGAGAGTATTTTCACCAATATCTTGCAATTGCTCTCGAAAATAAAATAGGATTTATTTTGGAAAGCCCGACTTGGCGATCTAGCGAGGATTGGGGTCAAAGATTGGGTTATTCCGTCGATCAATTGGCTCAAGCCAACGCGAATTCGATTCAATTGATGCGAGAGGTTCGAGACGAATATCAAAATCAAAAGACAAAGATTGTGATCAGCGGGTGTATTGGTCCTAGAGGAGACGGGTATGATCCGAAATTTCGGATGAGTAGCGATGAAGCAGAGCGCTATCATTCGGTTCAAGCAAGTCAATTTAAGAACTCTCATGCGGATATGATTACGGCGATTACGATGAATTATGTGGAAGAGGCGATCGGAATCACAAAGGCGGCGAAAGCAAATGGAATGCCGGTGGCGATTTCCTTCACCGTAGAAACCGACGGTCGATTGCCAACCGGGCAGACTCTTCGAGATGCGATCGAACAAGTTGATCAGGCGACTCAAAATGCTCCTGCTTACTATATGCTCAATTGCGCGCATCCTTCTCATTTTGAAGACATTCTACTTTCAGGAGAATCTTGGTCGAAGAGAATCAAAGGGCTCAGAGCAAATGCTTCTCGTAAGAGTCATGCTGAACTTAACGAATCGGAAACGTTAGACGAAGGAAACCCGCAGGAATTGGGTCTTCAGTATAAAGAGATCAGAAAAAGTATGAGTCATTTAAACGTCTTAGGCGGATGTTGTGGAACGGATCATCGACACATCGGAGAAATTTGCAAGGCTTGCCTCAACTGAGGTAGGCCTTGAACGAATGTAACGGATTCGCCTAAAAGAAAAAGGGCTGAATTTTCGAAATTGATTCCATATTCATTTTCTTTGATTCGCTTTCTTTTGTATCAAAAGAAAGCAGCGAAATTTCGGATCGTTTTGCGTGTCCTTATCTTTCGAAAGAAGTCAACCCTTGGAAATGAGGCGATTGCGTCGGAAATTTTGATTTGAAAAATCTACAACAGTAGAAATTTATATACTCTCTTAGAGAAGAGGACAAAAGGAATGGCGTCCTATCTACAACAGTAGAAATTTATATACTCTCTTAGAGGTTGAGTGTAATCTAAATGCTCTCTCTATCTACAACAGTAGAAATTTATATACTCTCTTAGAGCTACCCGTTGATATAATTATCATACGAATCTACAACAGTAGAAATTTATATACTCTCTTAGAGGATACGAAAGACCACTCCCAGTTACATCTACAACAGTAGAAATTTATATACTCTCTTAGAGAAAATAACAACGGACCCAGAGGACTATATCTACAACAGTAGAAATTTATATACTCTCTTAGAGCGCGAGTGGGTCTAGAATAGAACTGAATCTACAACAGTAGAAATTTATATACTCTCTTAGAGCCGTCTTTTTTATACAGCTCAACATTATCTACAACAGTAGAAATTTATATACTCTCTTAGAGCTTTGAATCTCGCAAGTTTTGCCTCATCTACAACAGTAGAAATTTATATACTCTCTTAGAGAGCAGAGGTTAGATAATGGCATCTAATCTACAGCAGTAGAAATTTATATACTCTCTTAGAGAGGTATTTGGTTATTAGAGTTAATTTGAGGGGAAATTACAATCGATTTTAATCTCATTTGTTTAAAAAATAGGCATATTTCAAACAAATTCTTAAGGTTTAGATCGAATTTTCTCATAAAGACGGAGGTTTGCAATTTAGACGATCAATACATCAGATTCTTGGTTTTTGGCATATCCATATCTGGTAATTTTGCATTGTTTGCTCATCTGAAAGATTATGATACTATCATCCTGCGAAAATCTTTTTTCAAAATAATATTTTATCTGAGTTTGTATATTTTCCAATACACGGTCACTGTTTTTGATCTCGAAAACCGAGTATTGCAGTCTTTCTCCATATTTTTTCAGAAATTTTGAGAATTTAGTTCGTAATTTCGTTTGATGTATGTCGTAGGAAATTAAAAGCATGAATTACTCCTTAGGTATAATTTCAAAAACCGGAAATTCCTGAATAGATTTGTTTCGCATAAATGCTCTATAGTATTCTTGAACATATTGAAAGATGGATTCTTTGTATTTCAGTATTTCTTGAACAATCCATTGGCTGTATTTTTTATTCTGATCAATTTTAAGAAACCATTGTCCTTTGTTATGTGTAAAATCCTTTTCTTGGATTTGATTGAGTCCGTACGCTGATTTGATTCGCCTATCAATAATGCAACGAAACGGTTCAACCAGGTCACAAACTAACGATTTCCTCTGATAAAAATTTTGATGATACACTCCTTTGTAGATATCGAAACCATAAAGATTTAACATCGATTCCAAAAAGTAAAAAAGATACGTATAGCCGATATCTAAGATCGTATTCGTTGGATCTATTTTAGACCTGGGCTTTCTTCCTTTCCAATCCATTTCTTCAAACCAAGCTCGGAAAAATACCCGAGAAGAGATCCCTTCCATTCCCAAAATAAACTTTAAATCGTTTTCCGATTTTTCTTTGTAACTTTCAAGACTTACGATTGCATCCTTCACTCGGTTCGTTTTAGATCGAATGGATTTGAGTAGTGCGATTTGGTTTTGAATTTTATTCTTAACGAGATGAAGAGCGATATCCGTATTAGAATATAGGTATTGTTTTTGTCTTAAGAGAAAATTCCCTTCGGCGGAAGAATTCCATACTCCGATAGGCTTCATGCCGTAAGACATTAAATAGATTGAGAATCCAAATTTTTTACTTCGTTCAATGATTCCAGAAGTAATACTAGTTCCACCCACAATCATAACGGAAAAAATTCGATGACAAGAAGTTTGTAAAATAGTATTGTTTTCTCCGTCTTTGATGATCAAATTATCATTTTTAAACGAAATGGATTGCCCATCACTGGGAAAGGATATTATAATATTCTTCTCTCTGAAGTCTGGCAAACTTAGCATAGGCTGTAATCGCATAAGTGAGAATAGATACAATTTCTGCATTTCTCAATATTTGGATTAAAATTTCTATCATTCAGGTCAAAATTTTTCAATGCATCGATTGTTGATTCGAATTTCTGGAACATTTCTGGATCCTCATTTGGAAGTGGAATCTGGTACGATGAGGGTGTCAGCTACATTGTGTAAATGACTTGTGACTAACCAAAAAGTAACAAGGATAAAGCAATATGAGCAAACCAAAGAATCGAGCTGAAGAACTTCTCGATGAGTTAATCAAAGGTAAGACCCCGGAAGAGCTGATCGGAAACGAAGGACTTTTAAAACAACTCACCAAATCGCTTGTTGAACGAGCGATGGAAGGAGAGATGACACATCACCTTGGATATGAGAAGAACGCCTCGACTGGCAATAACTCAGGCAATTCTCGAAATGGAAAAAGTAGCAAAAAGCTCAAAGGAGACTTTGGCTCTATCGATTTGGAAGTTCCTCGAGATAGGAACGGAAGTTTCGAACCTCAGATCATTCAGAAAGGACAGACACGCTTTACGGGATTCGATGAAAAGATCATCTCGATGTATTCTCGTGGAATGACAACTCGAGAAATTTCCGGACATCTCAAAGAAATCTACCAAGTCGAAGTCTCAGCGGATCTAATTTCTCAAGTAACGGATTCCGTAATGGAAACGGTGATCGAGTGGCAGAACCGCCCCTTGGACAAAGTGTATCCGATTCTCATTATGGATGCGCTGATCGTGAAGGTAAGAGATGGCAATCACGTCGTGAACAAAGCCTTTTATTTGGCTTTAGGAATCAATCTACAGGGCACAAAGGAGATTCTTGGGATCTGGGTAGAAAGAACCGAAGGAGCAAAGTTCTGGCTTCAGATTTTAACCGATTTAAAGAATCGAGGAGTCGAAGATATTTTAATCGCTTGTGTCGACGGACTAAAAGGATTTCCGGATACGATCATATCAGTCTTTCCTAATGCACAAGTTCAGCTTTGTATCGTTCATATGGTGAGGAATTCTTTGAAATGGGTTTCTTACAAACAGAAGAAAGAGTTGGTAATCGACCTAAAGGCCATCTACAAATCTCCATCGGAAGAGATCGCAAAGAAAAGCCTTGATGATTTTTCTGCCAAGTGGGACAGTCAGTATCCGATGATCAGCAAGTCCTGGAGAAGTAATTGGGAATCGGTGATTCCTTTTTTGGCTTACCCACCTAATATTCGTAAGGCGATATACACTACAAACGCTATCGAATCTATGAATATGGGTCTAAGAAAAATAATCAAGAATCGGGGATCCTTTCCTACCGATGAGGCGGCAGTCAAGCTTCTCTATTTAGCGTTGAATAATATGTCTAAAAAATGGACCATGCCGATTCAAGATTGGGGAAAAGCAATGAATCAGTTTTCAATTATTTTCGGAGATCGATTGAAATTAGATTCGTTTTAAAGAAAGTTATTTACACAGTATTCATGACACTACCGGTACGATCGATTGTGAGTCCTATCGTGAATCTTAATTTCCTTTACTTGATAACCCAATTCTTCCAGAGCAAAGAAATGTGCATAAACTTGATACACATATCCATCATAAATTTTAGTAATTTGATTCTTACGTTCCAACAACAACCCGGAATCGATGAAAAAAAGATCGATTTTACCTTGAAGCCCGTACCGATCCGAATACAAATCCATCCCAATCAATACATTTTGGCTTGTAGTATAAGTTCCTTTATCTATAGACTCATGTACCGCTTTGCCGGCTATTTGCGGCTTGGCGTGGTACATACTCTGACTTAGGGATCCATGTACTTGATGAAAGTAGATGGATCTTGGGCAGAAGATAAAGTCATTCAAATAGGATATGGGAATGTAGGTTTCCATGCGTTAGGTGGAATTCTGATTGTTCCAAATCTTTATTTGCTCTTGTACTACCGTTTCATTTCGGGTATAAATTTCCCAATCTTCTTTTGTCACGCTGAGACTTGATATGAATTGGATAAATTTCTCACCCTTTTCAGTAATTTT
Organism: Leptospira sp. WS92.C1; assembly: GCF_040833975.1. Lineage (NCBI taxonomy): Bacteria > Pseudomonadati > Spirochaetota > Leptospiria > Leptospirales > Leptospiraceae > Leptospira > Leptospira gorisiae. The sequence goes on along the minus strand of NZ_CP162130.1, from coordinate 3,347,362 downwards.
CTTTGCGAACAAGTCATTGTACTGAACCTTTCCTTGGTATGTTAGTTCAGCCCACTCTTCAAAAACAGCAATTATCGCTTGTTTATCTTTTACTTTTGAAAAACCGTTGGCGATTTTGTTCCATTCAACTTTAATCTCTTCATCTTCGAGAAGTCTTTCAATTTGGATCCGTAAACGAATCTTGTCCACTATAATGATTCCTTTTCGAGCAATGTTGTAAGCTCCGTTGGCGTCTCCATTGCTCGGAAGTTCATAAAGTCCCCGCTTGTTCTGTTGAACATTCTTGGAGCAATAAAAAGGATAAACAGGCGATTGAATGTAATCGTTGGAGTCTTCTCCCTTTTCTATTTTTGGATCTACAACTCTCATCTTTTGTATTGCCATGAAGTAAAAATGAAGGTCTCGGATAAATTTATCATCTTGTTTTGAAATGCTCTCTTTTAAATCGTCTCCATTCTCAAATTTTATTTTTTCTGATTTGAATAATTTCAATAGTCTATCATTTACATCATAGATTTTTTGAGTTTTAGAATTTGCATCATACTCAGAACGTATGACGCAACTGGATATCGTCCAATTAGTCTTATATCTTCTTTCATCTGAATCTGGTTTTACTTGATTTAAATCATAGGTGAATTCAAAAAAAAATCCATTATAAGAAATCTTGGTAAAATTTCTAAAAAGTTCACGTGTTTTGTACTTATGGTATGGATCGTAAATATTCTGCATGAAGCCAGTAACAGGATCCACTTTAGATGTATAACTTGCGGTTGTATAAAATAAGATCCCAGATTGTTTGCCCAATCTCTCAAAACTTATAAACTTATTTGTCAATTGGTAGGCGTTTAAATGATGACCAGGATCATCTGACTCTCTACGATCTTTGAAAACCAAGTAGTTTAATTTCTCTATCAAAGACTTTTCAAATTTTTGATATATTTGTTTTTCTACTTTAAATCTTCCTCTTTTAAATCCTTTATTCAAATCTTCAAGAATCACAATGGCATCGTATTTAATAATTAGATTGGACAACTGATGGACTACGTGAGACAAATAACCGGCCTTGAGCTCTTTGATATTTTCTATCTCTTGCCAGGATTCTCTGGCATCTTTTCTTTCTGATTCTTTTTTATCCAAGATCTTATGGTAAGGTGTTTCAAAAGACACGGTTTGTTGGTTTTTATTCTTGTATTCAGACCGAATCGTATTCCAGCTTCCCGATTCTAAGATTTTTCCTGCCTGATTGATAACGGTATAATAGAGAAGGTGTTTTTCCCCTCTATCTACTCCAATGATATTCACTTCGGGGTTCTTTGCTACATTTTCCTGAACATCATTGTTTATATATGGATTTCCATCTGCTTTAAAATTTAGAGTGATTGGGCAATGAAATAAGAATTTGTTTTTAGTAAATCGATTGTCCTTTATTATATCATAATCGAATATACTACTTTTCTTAGTTGCATTTGGATTCTTATTTTCAATCTTTTGGTTTTTTAAATGAACGGTTCTATCTTTTTCATGAATGGAGGCAGGGCGAAAAAAAACTTCCGCTTGGCCATTTAGTTTAATTACAACATCTTTTAGGTTTTTAGGCTCAAACAAAAGTTTCCAATAAGTGGTATGCAGATTTTCTTTTCCTTTAGAATACTCAGAAAAATCCTTGTTATAAATTTGGAATAGAAATAGCTCCCCCTCATTTACTTTTTTATTTATGTATTCTTCTGAAATATCTACAAAATCGATTGTATATCCAATCCCATTTAAATCTTTATAAAATTCATTTAATGAATTGTATTCGGATACTTTTTTTAGCGAGGAATAATCAAATATCTGACAGCTATCGTAGGATTTAGTAAATTCAAGACAAAAACTCATCCAAGTTTTTAAGGCAGATTTGTAACCTTTTTTATCACCAGTTGTTACATAGTATCCTTTTTGGAATTTTTTGGGCCCCCTGGCTTCCTGAGTATTATCATCTTCTTTATTTTCTTCATCATCTTCGATTTTTGAAATGAATTTTTTTAACTCTTTATCATAAACAGAATTATTTAATTCGAAAATTTCCTTGGAAATAATGAGCGGTTTTACAAAATTTTTTGAAATCTTGATATCTTTCGAGCTGCTTTTGAAATGTTCTTGAACTTCCTTAAGTTGTGTGCTACACTTTGGAATCATTTTTGCTACGACAGGCATAAATTTATATTTCACTTTAGAGAATTTTCCATTCTCCAAATTGGAAATCAGTTCAAAATCACTGAGCTCCTCTTTAAGTTTTTTAATCTCCTCTTTGTCAATTTTATCAGCCTTTTTATTCTCCTCTTTCTCTATATTTTTTCTAATTTTTTCAATTTCCTTCAATCTCTCTTCTTCATTGAAATATTTTAAATTCTGATTGAAACTACTATCGGCTACTCCTAAATAAAAGTTATTGTCTTTCTTAAGTAGAAAACCATAGTTATCAGCCTCTTTATTTAGATCCCAACCATCTAACAAAGTTGCATTGTCAAAGTTGATTTTGATTTTATCAACGCTTCCTGGCTTTTTCGTGACAAAGTTTCTTACTTTATTGTAGATTAAAGCAACATCGAACTCTTCTTGGACCCATTTCAAAAGTGTATTCTGGAAATCACTACTTCCATCCAATGACTGGTTTTCTTTTAGATCTCTGGAATTGATTAAGAATGACTCTACAAATTTAGATAATTTTAAACATGCATCTAAGTATTCTTTAATCAATACAACGACTTCTTTTTTGTTGGTTCCAAGAGACTTGCTTTCTAAACATGCACTAAGAGTTTGATTTTGATAACTAATCAGTATGCTTGGGATTTCAATTATGATTTCTTTCTCGTTTTTATTCTTTTTGAACTTTTCTCCATCAGCAATTAGTTCTCTCAACTTCTCTTTAGCGTATTCAGACATTTTGAATTCATTTTTAAAGATTTCTTTCCATTTTTCTTTATACACAGATTGATCCTGAGCATCGTTTGATTTTAATTCTATGTATTGGTTAGAGTGTGCGGTGATCAGTTTTTCAATTTGAGTAAACGAGATATATTTTTGATTTTTGAGTTTTTCTTTTTCAGATTGATTGAATGGTTTTCCATCGTTTCTTCGCATTCCATCGACTTCAGTATACCAAAGGCTGTGAACTGTATTATAACCTCCTAAGATATCAATTGATAGATCTTGAATCGATTTCTCGCTAAGATAAAAATCTTCTTTTAAGCTGAAATGAATGGCTTTATCCAAAGAAGTGAAACTTTCATTGAATTCTCTCTGGATAAATTCAATGGAATTTTCGACTATTTCTTCACCAGATTGTGTAATTCTCTTCTTTTTCTCATTCCAGCTATTACTAAATTCCTGGATTTCAGCTAACATTTCTCTATCATCTTCATACTGATCAATGAAGTCGGTTTTCTTTTTGCTTAGGATTTGTTTGTATAGGATCTGCAATGAAGGAAAACTTTTTTTATCTTCATTTAGTTTCTGTCTTGTTAGGTTAATCAGTTCGTTGAACCCTTGTATCTTTGCTATCCTTACTTCTGCTGGAATTCCACCCAATACAATGTTGAATGCATCAATCCCTTCCTGATTGAAAAGATATACAAAAGATCCGGGAGTGAACAATCTTTCGAGTTTGAAACCAAATCTTGGTTGGACTAAATTTTGATTTAGTTCTTTTAACTTTGATTGAATATCTCCTCCTTGGGTTAATTTCAAATTGTCCTTGGTTTCTTTATGGTTGATAGAGTTTTGAAATTGTTCCCACCTTTTTATATTTTGAAAGAAGAACTCAATATTTTGATTGAATAATCGATAAGCAATTGAGGATGAAATTTTGCCATCCATATTATAGACGTTCGCTCGATTTTGATTGAACCCGGAAAAATAAGTTCCAAATTTTTCGAAAGTGAAAAGAATTTTCATTAACTCATCTTTGGAATATTCTGACTTGTTCTCTTTTTGAAGTTTTATCTTTCCAAGTTCAATATGATACTTTAGTAATTGAATCGGATCAGAAGTATTTCCAAAGAGAATTTTTACTTTACTTGCTGATAATTTAATTTTATTGTTATCTGGATTTTTGACTTTATGATAATTAGCAAATTCTGCCTTCCATAGGTTTCCCTTAAAATCAAGTAAATTTCCTAGTTTGATATATAGGTTCTTTTTAGATTTTTCTAAAGATTTAGAATTAGCATCATTTTTGTCATGATTGTACTGGTTCCAGTTTTCAAAATGGGCTGTCAGCAGATCATTCCATGCTTTGAATGTCTTGCTCTTCTTATTCTCTTTTTCAAAATCCTTTACATTTTCAGGAGAAAGTGCTTGTTCGATAAATAGGCTATGAAGTTGGTTTAATAGTTTTTTAACAATTCCATAATCCCTTGCCCTTTCCGAATCAGTCCCTTGAGGAACGTTTTTTTCATCTATCCATTCAGATCTAATAATTTGCTTATTTATAATATTCTCTTCCGTTCTGCCTTGCGGAATCAATTCAAATCGAAGCGTTTTAGTTACGGGATATTTTTTGGTAAAATGGTCCCAAATGGATTTAGATTTCATAATCGTTCCCTCATTGAAACTTATAAAAATTGAAAATTAGAAAGAATGAATCAAGTGATTTTTTTAAATGTTGAAATTGTTGAATGAAATAAACCTTTCATTTTTACACTATACTTATGACGGCCGGACAAATTAGAGTAACGTTAGAAATTTAATTGAATAAATTATAAATATTTCTTAGAATAATTATTTCCTATACATTGGCTTCTTCTCGGCTATAAGGCGTTTATAGCTCCATAAAACATTCATTTAAATTAGATTTGTTGGTAAAGGACAGGGAGATGATATATCCTGACTCAAATTTTAATCATCACTTATGTAAAAGCATTTTCATGCTTTCAAATGGGATCTAAAAATGGGTTTATGTCAGCCGAAGACCCGAGTAGATTGGGTTTGAATCGTTCGGAGTATACTCGAATTCATGATTTAAATTTCCAAAAATCGATATTTGCTGCTCTTCTGTGAAATGATGATGAATGGCTGATTGGATCTTATAAATGGACTGTATCGTGGCGCAATGGGCAATCGAAAAAAGGACAAGTGTAAATATGGGTAATAAATATTTTTTCATAAACTGCTTTTCCTAATGTTTCTAAAAAAACTATCTTGGCTACACTCTGCAATAAATCTTTTTACCGTACAGAATGTTTTGTTTCCAGATCACCTTATGAACTTCAAGACCCATAAGTATTTTATAATATTTTTTTTGGTTACGATCTGATTCTTGTATTCAATTAAAAACTCATTCTTTTTGGATGCATTTGATGTATCTATCGTGGAATCCTACTTCGCTACAATGATAGACCGCTTTTTGATCGCATGCGGTTACGTTATAGATTCCTTCCTGATCTGAAGACACTTTGACTTTATCTTTCGAACATATCAAATCAAATGTAGCTTGATGTTTGACAACTTCCTCATCGTAGTGAGAGGCAGATTCTATATCGTCTTTGTAAATATCGATTCCAAAAAATCCGAGAAAAAAATCCAACAATTCTACTGGATTGACTTCCGCGCGAAGACCAAGATACAATCCTGCGCTTACTCCCAATCGACTTAATTCAAATGGTTTGAAGTTGAATCCTGGGGAGAAGAGATTAGATTTTTCAACTTCTTTAGATTTTCGACTATATCCACAGCTACTATTAACTGAGGATTGACTGCTCTCAAATGTGAAAAATAAAATTGTAAAATTGGAATTATCTTTAGGTCCGATCAATCCTCCTTGCAATCCAAAAGAAGAAGTTGTGGTATCCGGAATTCTGCCTAAAATTTCGTCTGGGTTATAGCTCTTTTCGGGTTGCATGTGCAATCCTAAACTCAATGGACCTACGATTGCCCTTGCTCCGTATTCGTTTGTGTTGATGGTAAGAGTAAAAATTTCAGCAAAATCTTTGACCCGACTGGCAAGGTAAGCCCCGATTCGGGATTTGTAATATCGCTGGATATACATACAAGAGCAAGTCTGTCCATACTCAATGATCTGAAAGCACGGTCTTTGTGGAGGATCTTCGGCGGATAAAGGCACAACTGCGTATCTCTCGTCCACACTCTTGCAGTCTTGTCCCGCAAGAAGGATAAACAATAGCACGCCGAAACTGATCGTTTGGATGATTTCAAACTTGTATTTCATACCTTATATATCTCTCACGATCAAAATTTTAAAAACTCAATCTTTTCGGATGCATTCGGTGAACCGTTGATAATCGCCTACTTCGCTACAATGATAGTTTACTTTTTGTCCGCATGCGATTACGTTATAGATTCCTTTTTCTTCGTCATAAGAAAGCACTTTGATTTTATCTTCTGAACAACTAAACTCAAACATAGCTCTCTTTTTAACTATATCTTTATAGTGACGATTTGCGATTTCGAAATCGTCATCGTAAATATCAACTCCCAGAAATCCGAGAAGAAAATCCAACAATTCTCCAGGATTGACTTCCGCACGAAGACCAAGATACAGTCCGGCACTTACACCCAACCGAGTGTATTCAAATGATTTTAAGTGACTGCTTCCAGCCTCGCCTTTAACCTTGAAAGGTAGATAATGAGATTGTTTTACTCGATTTAGTTGATAGCCATATTTGCCCGAGGCTAGACTGATATCACCGATCGTTAAAAATAAAATTGTCAATTCGGAACTATTTTTCGGCCCGATCAATCCTCCTTGCAATCCAAAGGAAGAGATGTTGATATTTGGAATTCGGCCGGCATTCTTATCTGTTTGCATGTGCAATCCTAAACTCAAAGGACCTACGATTGCCCTTGCTCCGTATTCGTTTGTGTTGATGGTAAGAGTAAAGATTTCAGCGAAATCTTTAACGCGACTGGCAAGATAAGCTCCAGGTCGGGATTGATAATACGTAGTGTGCGCAGTGTAAATTCCAGGTTGAGTTTCATATTCCTTCACATACATGCTCGCACACGCTGAAAATTGGGTTAGAAAAAATACAAGAATGATGATTTTACTGTACATTGTTTTTTCACGAGAAGGATGATCCTGGATAAAATTTTGATTCAAAACGATTCTCATCAGAAATTCTTAAACAATCTGTATTTTGGAGAATTGGAATTCAATCTTTAATCTGAGGTCAATGAAAATTTATGAAATAATTTATTGTTAGATTTTATGATTCTCGAAGTCCAAATTTCGTAATGTTTCAAGTTCTTCTTTTTGATAAGTTGGAGTGTGGTCTTGCATGGATTCGAATTATTTTTGACTGAATGGTTGATTCAATGGAATGAAAGGTGGAAGTTCGGAATGAAAAAATTAAATGATTGTAAATAAAATATTGACTTATTCGAATTTTACAACGAATGACTATATTGTCGTTTGAAGTTTTGGGCGATGATGAAACAGGTATCTTTTGTTTCGAATCATCAAACTGGGCTATCTGAAATTAGAAACAGTGGAATCAAAACTAAATGTGTGTTTGTATGAATCTTAAAATTTGGCCGAATGCCTTCCTTCTAAAGGATACATTATTTTGTTAAATCAAAAAAGTTTTTGTGAAACGAAGTTTTGTTTTTCGATTTTTCGAGAGTTCATTTTTGAAAGAATCGAGTTTGCAAAACTAGAGATTCTTGTTTTGAGAATTTGCAGCTTGTTTTTGCCTCTTTTTAAAAAACCATTTCGATTTTTATTTATCTTTGTTCTGCCGTTCTTTACGCAAACGATTCTTCATTCCGAATCATTGTGGTGGGGAGGTAAAGGTGTAGGTATCGTCGATGCAAACGGAAATATCGTTTTAGATCCGATCTACAGATCCATCGATCGATGCAATTCCGAAAAAGACACATACGTCGCACGTTCGATTGTCAACAACGAAGACGTGTTTTTGGACAAATTCGGAAATCGAATACAATCCCACTATTGTTTTGGAAATAGTATGTTTGCTGGAAACCGATCTTTTGAGATAAACGGGACTTTGGGTGTTATCAACGACGATGGAATCTGGAAACCGGTGCCGAGTGCAGAGAAGATTGATTCATTTTATATAACTGACAATAAAATACCGGTTTCTCAACAATTAGCTCCAGCGAAAAAACAAGGGAAGTGGGGTTATGTGGATATTTCGGGGAATTGGATCGTTCCGCCTTTGTATGAGGAAGCCTTGCACTTTGATCAAAACGGTCTTGCGAGTGTAAGAAAAGACGGAAAGTGGGGAAAAGTTGATTTGCAAAATCGAATCGTAGTTCCGATTCAATTTGACAAGAATTTTTATTTTTTCAATGGAATCGCGATTGTTTTAGAAAATGGTAAGTATGGACTGATCGATACTTCAGGCAGAATTTTAGAAGAGCCGATCTATCAAGAAATTGTAGCTAGGAAATTTTCGATCCCTACCGGTTCCGATCCGGGTTATATAGTAAAAATCAATGACAAATGGGGACTCAAAGAGCCGGGAAAAGAGTTTTTGATTCCTCCGATTTATGAAGAGTTACTATATCCACGCAACGGCGCATTAGAATTACCTCATCGAAATATCAAGGAGATCGACGGAAAAATTTATGTCTATCAATTAGAAGGAAAATACGGACTCATTCAAGGCGACGGGTTTCGTCTAACGGAACCAGTCTATACTATGATAGATTGGCAGTTTGGAAGAAATGGGTTTTCCTTTTGGAAGGATGGAAGAGAAGGCTGGCTTCATTTTACCGGTAAAGAAATTGCCCCTCCTAATTATGATATAGTTCGAGAAATCAATCTCTATGATTCCGTAGAAAAAACAACGGGTTTTTTGTTATCGGTGAACCGGCGCGGTCTTTGGGCATTGATGGATGAAAAAGGTCAATTGTTGACGGAATTTCAATATGAAAAAATCGATAGCTATTTTTTAGACGGCTTAGCAAAAGCCAAACGTAACGGAAAATGGGGAGTTCTAGATTCTTCCGGCAGAGAAAGATCAGAATTTATTTACGAAAATCTTGATGTCTATGCAAAAAACGTTGATTCAAAACGGTTTATCAAGATTCAATTAGGCGGAAAATACGGAGCGATGGATGAGGAAGGAAAGGTTTACGTTTCTCCCATCTATGATCTTATCGCAGTATATAATTATAAACACATAGATTGGTTTCATCGATTTAATAAAACTTACGTTATAGGTTTGAAAGGAAAATATGGTATCATCAATTCGGAGGGAAAAATAATTTTACCCATTGAATATGATTCGATTCATGCGAATGTTTGCCGAGAATACGATCAAATCAAAAATACTTGGATTGAAAAAGATTTATTAAAAGCCGAATGGAAAGGCGAATCTGTCATTTTAGACGATACAGGGAATATATTATTCAAAAACAAAAAGTTCAGAACATGGTATGGTTCACCATCTTGTTCTTTTTTATATGAGAAAATATTGGATTGGTCAATCCTTGACGGTTCCGGAAAAAAAATCTTTGGAAATTACGATGCAATTCAACCCTTAGAACCGATCCAATTGGATCCCAAGGAGAGAAGGTATAGAGTCAAACGAAATGACGAACGGGGTGTGGTCGATTGGGAAGGAAAGGAAATTCTCCCGATCAGAACTGAAAAGTCCCTATGGGAAACAAACGGATGGTTGCAGTTGTACTCATTCGAAACCCAACGGTATGAGCTTTTTTCTAAACATGGAAAAAAAATATGGGAGTCCAACAAGCAAATTCATTGCAATTCGCATTCCAATCAATCCTCAACCTGCATAGTTACCAAAGAGATCGATGAAAAAATTCGACTAGGAATTTTAACATTGAAATCTCAAAACGATGTTGTGTCTATCCAAACACGATGGCTCAAAGAACGAGGAAACGAAAGACCGATTCAAATAGAACGCATCCAGCAGTATTATCATGATTCTGAAGTGTCATTTGTAGCAGCGAATTTTTTTTGTGTAGAACATCAAAATGAAAAATATTCCTTAATGAATTCCCGAGGAACATTTCTTACAAAAGCGATTTACGACCGCTGTATGCTTCAATACTCAAAAGACAGATTTTTTGCAACTTTGAAAGATCGGGTCGTTTTTTTGGATCTTCAAGGAAGACGTCTGAATCGGACCGAGCAAAAAATGGATATTTGGAATGTGGAAAGGGATTTGCCCGTTTCTAAAAAGGACGGGATCGGGGTTCAAGTATCGACGACTCAAGGAAATCGTCATGGGGTTCTTGATGAGAACGGAAAATTACTCATTCCTGTAAAATACGACGAGATCCGTTGGTCTGAACCGTATTTTCTTTTAAAAAAATCGAATACTTGGACCGTTTCTGAAATTTTAAACGGAAACATTCGAAAAGTATTATTTACTACCGTAGCGGACGAGATCGATGTCCTCAGCCATCATTGGTTTAGAATACGAAATCAAAACCAATGGAAAATCGTAGATCGTTTTGGTAAACCTCGTTCCAAACAAACCTACGATGAGTTTAGAACAATCACTTCGGGATGGACCGTGTATCGGATTGGTTCTTTATGGGGAATTTATTCCGAGGAAGGAAACATTCTTGCAGAACCAATCTATGATAAAATCGTTCCCTTAGATGGATCCTTATCGTTGGATCCTAAAAAAAGCATACCGTTTTGGTCGAAAGCGACGATCAAAGGGAAGGTTGTTACGATCGATTCCAAAGGAAGACCCATTCTGACACAAGAGATGGATTGGATCGGATGGTCGGATAAAGAATATTATAACCAGGAAGACTACAGAGGAATTTTTTACTCAGAAGGATTTGTTCGATTTATGAAAAACGGATTGTACGGCCTTCTGGATAAAAACGGTATGATTGCCGTCGATCCGATATATCATCAAATCCAAGAGTTCAAAAACGGATGGGCTAAAGTGGAACAAAATGGCTTATGGGGTCTTTTGGATAAGAATGGAAAAATAAAATTCCCGATCGTCTACGAAGCGATTTCTATTTTTGACTCGTCTCGAATCGGCGTCAAAAAGAATGGGACTTGGAACGTAATCGATCCAAACGGAAATATTGTCTTTAAATCGAATTGCAAAGTGTTGGTTTCGATTTTCTCGGACCAATTTGCTTGTGTCGCTTCGTTTAGAAATTAGAAACTATTTTATATCGCTTTCTGAATTTTCGTTTTGATTCAATGGGTCATCATTTTTGTATATTTTGGAATTCTAAAATAGAATTCTTAACGGAATTTTGACTCATTCGTTTTCCATAAAGGAAAATTTAGGATACGAAAATCGGAAATGCGTTTTTTTACCAAAGCAATTCCCAATCCGCAGAGCTTTGATTTAAAATCAAAACTCCGCGGTTGTTCGTTTTTTATTGAACGGTGGTTGTGTAAATGAACGGAGGTCTAACGATCAGGTTTCGTTTTGAAGGATCTTTGATATTGACAATCGCATTGCCGGCATTCGGGCGATCGCTACAATCGTCAACCGGATTAAACTTGGAATCGTTTTCGGAATCCCAAAATAAAGCGTGTTTCGTAATCACATTGAATTTAAGTTTTTTCGCGGGATGTCGAATGCGAGAAACGCTGATTGCATAACCTTCGGGTGATCTTTCGGGAGATTCCGCTTTCATTAGATATTTGCCCGGATAAAAAGTGGTGTTTTTGAAATTCGCCGGAGGAGAGTTGATATATCCAGAATTGTAAACATGATTTGGATCGTGATCAAAAGCCTTGGCGTACTTGTCTATATGAACGGACCAAGAGTTACCGAGACAGTTACCTGGTCTTGGATCCCAAATTAATTTCTCAAATTTTTTCTCACTCAGGATCGGATCGGGTTCGTCCGCAAAGGAAAAATTTTCGGCACAACTGGTTGTATCCGGAAAAATACGTGCGGACACTGTGTCTAACGCAAAGTCGATCAGAGTTTCCGTCATAAAGGGCGCATTCAAAGCGAGATTGGTGGTGATGTTCAGGACGCGATAGGTCGGATCTTGGACATCCTGAGAGGAAAATCCATAGGTTGCGCCGCCTAAAACCAAACCGACGCGATCGTGTTCTTCCGTAAGTCGTTTGAGATCGAAAAACTCTACGGGGGTGTCTTGTTCATGAGACAAGGAAATAGGAATATTTCCTATTTCGCAGACACTGTGCGAATTGGTACCTGTTTCAGACCCTCTTGCAGGAGCCAGAATCGAGAGATTTACGTCTGCGTTGCTGATGGATTCCTGACCGTAGGCCGGTCCTCCAAACTCGGGAGATTTATAAGCAAAGATCGTACATACAAAAAGTTTAACGTGTTTGGGAGTAACCAGGCGATCCGGAATTCCATCGTCGATGGAATCTCCCCTATAACGAAAGGGAGACGTAGATTGTTGGG